>JAHEGY010000252.1 GCA_024644875.1 Cyclobacteriaceae bacterium | reverse complement strand
TTTTGCAAAAAGTGCAAATATTAATTTTCTGCAGGTAAAATTCAATTAGGGCTATCCGTACTTTCTCTTTAAATTCATTATAACAAAAGGTTATAATGCCATGATAAGATTTACACTAATTTATCTCAAACCGGTTGCTGTATTTCTATCCATTCTTGTTCTGTTCCAGAGCTGCAAAGCGTATTATAAACAGCCTGTAACATTGGACGAGGCTTTAAGAAATGATATAAAAAGAGTGAAAGTTATTACGAAAGATGACAGGGAATTTGTGTTCGATTCCATATATATCGCACACGATAAACTTTATGGACATCTACTGGCTATAAAAGGTAAAAATTCAATCGAAAAAGTGGGTGTTTCAATAAGGAAGGAATCTATAAAAGAAATACACCTGTATAACAAGGGTAAAAGCAGGAGATTGACAGCCCTTGTTATACTAGGAATTCCAATAGGTATAATAGGCCTGGCCTTTGGAATATGGGCTGCGCAGGGATTTCCAATTGGTTTAGCTCTTGATTAAAACTAACCCCTTTTGCAACTGGATTATCCATCTTATAACATCTATCAAAGCATTCGTTTGATAGATTCAAAAAAATGAGCTCTTACCTTTAAAAAAATCAGTATTCCGTCCCTTTTCTGCAAATAATTTCATAATATGAGTATATGAAATTGACCTCCAGATATTGCAAGTTTTTTTAAAATTTGAATATTCTAAGGAGGTCTTTTTTACTTCATACGATATTTATATGAAGAAATGATCGAAAAACAACATAACCCAAAAATGATGTACAAATTAACCCGATTTTCCCAATATCTTACGATCATCCTTCTAATTGCATTCTGTACTGCTTGTACAAATAAAAAATCTGCAGAAGAGAAGGAATACGGAACCGCGACAATAGCGTTGATTGAAATTCTCCAAAACAATCCTGAGGTTAAAATAATGCTTGAGTCTTCCCTTGAGAAAGCCAGGGAAATGAATCCGGATAAAAAAACCAATCCGGTCCATAATCTTGATGAATACTATGATTTTGTTACCTATTGTGAATCCGCCATGCCCTGGGCAGTGGTCAAAAAACCGGAGTATGCCGACATTTTCAGTAATATGTTCCAGAGTCTTCTGTACTTTCACTATCTCCTGGACCAGCCTTTACCAGAGCTGGAGGGGAAAGGATACTACAGAAACACATTACAATATGCTGATCCCCTGGCATCCTGGTTGATTACCTTCAGTAAATCCTGGGGCAGTTACCTGGATACTGAAGATTCCTGGAATGCTGAATACTACCAGATGGCCCTGAATGATCCCGCCTTCGGCCTGCAGAACGGCTGGTATGAAGACGGATCGAATTGGAAAACATTTAACCAGTTCTTTGCCAGGTACCTGAGTTCCCCGGATCAAAGACCTATTGCCTCCCCCGGTGATAATTCGGTAGTAGTCTCTTTTGCAGACTCTAAGCCAATGGGCTCCTGGGCCATAGACAGCAATTCCAATATAATTACAAATGAAGGTATTCCCGTAAAATCTGCCACATTGAGATCAATAAAAAACCTGATAGGTGAAAACAGCGCATACAAAGACGCCTTTGCCAACGGAACATTTACGCACTCCTTTCTGAATGTAAATGATTATCACCGTTATCATTTCCCGCTAGCCGGGATAGTAAAAGAGGCTCGAATCATACAGGGCACGAATCCAACCGGCGGATCAATAACATGGGATGAGGAAAACAACAGATACGCCTTCGACCCTTCTGACGTTGGCTGGCAAACGGTTGAAACGAGAGGGTGTGTTATTCTGGATGCCGGAGAGTATGGTCTGGTTGCCTTGCTGCCTATTGGAATGGCCTCTGTGGGTTCAGTAAATTTTGAAGATACTGTAAAGCCGGGCGCTCAGGTAGAAAAAGGTGACATGCTTGGATATTTTGCTTTCGGTGGTTCGGATTTCATAATGATATTCCAGGATAAGGTGGAATTCATACTGGATGCACCAAAGGAAGATGGGCGTGATTCATACGAACATCTCCTGGTAGGTGAAAGGCTTGGTCATCTGAAAATTAAATAGAAACAGAAAAAGAAACATCCCTTTTTATATATCGATGAGATTGATGGAACCTGATATCAGCTACCATTGGAAGTATCTTATGTAAAACGTATTATAAGATCAATTAGATATTTATTAAATAAATCTGTGATGTGTATTATATATTATTCATCAACAATAATTGTTCAGATCATTAAAGAAAAAAAGACATGAAGATCTTTGTTACTGGTGCATCCGGATT
Organism: Cyclobacteriaceae bacterium; assembly: GCA_024644875.1. Taxonomy (GTDB): domain Bacteria; phylum Bacteroidota; class Bacteroidia; order Cytophagales; family Cyclobacteriaceae; genus JAGTVG01. The sequence continues at coordinate 330 of JAHEGY010000252.1, read as the reverse complement.
AGTGGGAAAATCACTGATCAAATGGCTTGTCAGGGAAAATCATGAGGTAATTGGCCTGGTAAGGAATGATAAATCAGCTGAAGATCTGAAAAATCTTAACGCTACCCTAATAAAAGGGGATCTGAGAACAATAAAAGAATATAGTGAGATCTTGAAAGATGTCGATGTTGTTGTCCATTCGGCGGCATTGATCAGGTTCGTTGGCAAGTTTGATGATTTTCTTAAGATCAATGTGGAAGGGACTAAAAAATTACTCGATTCTTCCATTGAAGCAGGTGTTAAGAAATTTATTTACATAAGTGCCGCAGCTGTGGCAATGGATGGGAATCC
>JAHEGY010000251.1 GCA_024644875.1 Cyclobacteriaceae bacterium | reverse complement strand
TTCCACGGATTGAATAACCTCATTTGGGTCTATAATACCAATGAGTTTAAAAATGGGGTTGATCCTCATAATACCTATTTCCCCGGTGATGATGTTGTGGATATCATAGCAACAGATGTGTATTCAGAAGGATTTAACAAGGTAAATTATGATCAGATCCTGGAACTGGCAGGTGATCGACCAATAGCCCTGGGTGAGGTAGGTCAACTACCGGATTTGACTAAGATCAAGGAACAATCCAGGTGGACTTGGTTCATGCAATGGGGAGATCCAGGCGGCTGGGGAAGTGGTTTTCAATCCTTCAAGGAAGTTTATCAATCACAGGAAGCCATAACGCATAAAGAATTACCCTGGGTTGACCTGGAAAACCCTAAAATGCATTATCCAATTTTAAAATAAAGACACAGAATAGGATTCTTTAAAATGAGAATATCTCCTGATAATTGATCTGTAAATACATATATATTATTAGCTTAAATTATATAAAATAGAAAGCTGTGAATAAATCAATATCTTCCTTTAGTCTTAAAATTGTATTCATCATATCGACCTTATTTCTTGTTCAATGTAGTCAAAGCAAGGATGAAGCCATAATCAAGGTTGAAATTGATATCTGCAAGAGAGGGGCGCCCATAGAGAAGTACATTTATGGGCAGTTTATTGAACACCTGGGAAAATGCATATACGGAGGCATCTGGGCTGAAATGATTGAAGACCGGAAGTTCTATTATCCGGTTACCTGGGAATTTGATCCATATGGTACTGATGACGATCCTTTCTGGAGCACCGGCCCTTATCCTTACTTAAAATCCTCTCCCTGGCAGGTCATCGGAGATCAGAATACGGTGACTATGGATAATACGAATTCTTTTACTGGTGACCATACACCAATTATTTCCTCGTCTGAAAGATCCAGGAAATTCGGTATCAGGCAGGGCGGGCTGGGACTTGTTAAAGGAAACAAATACGAAGGAAGAATAATAATATCCGGAGATGAATCAGTCCTTCCCATAATCCTTCGGCTGGTATCCAGAGCAGGTGAGATCATTGAGTATGAACAAACCGAAATAAACAGCGACTATACTTCCTACCCTATGTCCTTTACTTCGAGTTTCGATTGTGATAGCACAACAATTGAGATCTTTAGTGAAGGGAAAGGCAAATTCGGCATTGGTACTTTATCACTTATGCCTTCCAATAATATCCATGGGTGGAGGGCAGATGTAGTGGAATTAATGAGGGAATTGAATGCACCCGTGTATCGATGGCCGGGCGGAAATTTTGTTAGTGGATATAATTGGAAAGATGGTATTGGCGATCGCGATAAACGTCCCCCACGAAAAAATCCTGCCTGGAAAGGGGTAGAACACAATGATGTTGGTATTCATGAGTATATGGAGTTGATGGAGATATTAGATGCAGAGCCATTTATAGCTGTAAATACTGGATTGGGAACGGTCGAAGAAGTGGCTGAGGAAATAGAATATTGCAATGGAAGCCCGGAAACCACTATGGGTAAACTACGAGCTGAAAATGGACATAAAGAACCCTATAAAGTGAAATGGTGGGCGGTAGGAAACGAAATGTACGGAGAATGGCAATTAGGACATATGCCTTTATCCGATTATGTCAAAAAGCACAATGACATGGCAGGCGCAATATGGCAAAAGGATCCTGAGGCTCAATTAATCGCCGTAGGTGCAGTAGGGGAATGGAGTGAAACCATGTTGTCTCAATCCTCAGATTATATGAATCTGTTGAGTGAGCATATTTACGTCAAGGAACTTGATGATATCCAAGATCATACGCTTCAATTGAAAAATGACATCAACAGGGTTGCTGCTGCACACCGGGATTACCGTAAGAAAATTATAAATCTGTCAGGTAAAGATATCCGAATTGCTATGGACGAGTGGAACTACTGGTATGGAGATTATATTTATGGTGAACTTGGTGTACGTTACCATCACAAGGATGCACTGGGTGTTGCAATTGGTCTTCATGAATATTTCAGAAACAGTGATATATTCTTCATGGCCAATTATGCTCAAACCGTGAATGTTATTGGCTGTATCAAAACTACCCCTATACATTCAGGATTTGACGCTACAGGACTTCCTTTAAAACTTTATCGCAACCAATTTGGCTCCATTCCGGTTTTTATCGAGGAAAAATATGAGGATCTTGATATTGCAGCGGCTTTAAATACTTCCATGGATAAAATAACCATTTCATTCGTCAATATAAACCAGGAACCAACTACAATCAACCTGGATTTAGGTGAGACTTCGATTCTTCCTGAAGGCAGACAATGGATGATCCAGAACAATGATCCGGAAGCATATAATGTGCCTGGAGAAGAGCCGTCAATTAAGATACAGGAGTCTGAGGTATTATTGAGTCAAGATGGATTAAATATACCTGGATATGCTATCCTTCTTGTTGAATTTAACATCTTAAAATAAAACCTTCCCAGAAAGATACGTGTCAAAAAATCTTTCAGTTTAAACTGATCAAGACTGTATCTACTTCAGATATATTTCAGTTCTTTCATCCTGGATAATCCCATTCCAATTCAATCCATATCCGAAATCATAGGCATTCTCTTCAGAATCAACATGTGCCTGCATATCAAAAGGTACATCTTGCATTTGTTTT
>JAHEGY010000059.1 GCA_024644875.1 Cyclobacteriaceae bacterium | reverse complement strand
GCCAGGGAAGGCAAGATCTCCAGAGTATCAGTTCCTGAGAAAACCTGAAAAAGAAGAAAGTCCCGCTATTGAAATGCGACTTAACAAATTCATCGCAAATTCCGGTATTTGCTCTCGACGGGAGGCCGATGTGTTGATCCTGAATGGCGACATAAAGGTAAATGGGAAGGTCGTATTCGAACTAGGCACTAAAATAAAACCAAGCGATAAGATACAATACAAAGGGAAGGTCCTCAGGCGTGAAAAATTCATATATATCCTGCTGAATAAGCCTAAAGACTTTATAACAACCACAGATGATCCGCAAAACAGAAAGACAGTTATTGATCTGGTAAAAAACCATATCCCTGAACGCGTATTCCCGGTCGGACGGCTTGATAGAAATACTACCGGTTTATTGATCCTTACCAATGATGGTGAATTATCCGAAATTCTGGCACATCCTTCATACAATATTAAGAAAGTCTATGAAGCACAACTGGATAAACCTGCGCAGCAGGATGATCTCGATACATTGGATAAGGGAATAGTATTGGAGGACGGTCCTGTAAAAATTGATGCTTTTGAGGTGATCTCTCCTGATGCAAGAACTATTGGGCTTGAAATTCATAGCGGAAGAAATAGAATCGTAAGACGGATCTTTGAACACCTGGGCTATAAGATTGTTCGTCTCGATCGTGTCATGTATTCCTTTCTGACTAAGAAAGATCTACCCAGGGGGAAGTGGAGATTTCTGAAAGAATTTGAGGTGATGAGGCTGAAACAACTTGGGAAAAAGCGGAAAAGACAATAAATCTTCAAAATCATAAGCTCAGTACCCATTCTATCTAAAACAAGGATAACAAGCCATTTATTCATTTCTCTGATTCTTTTCAATCAACTACAAATTATAGAAAATTCATTATATTATTTTTTTACTCTGAAACATATCATTAAATTTCAAGTGTTGAATTGAATAAATAATACGCAATTGATCATGAGAAAAATATTTTTAATCTTTATCTGTGTTATATTAACCTTACCATCAATCCTGATAGCACAGGAAAGAAAAGTGGAAACTTTGGAGATAGGACAAAAGGCACCGGACTTTGATCTTTTAGGTGTTGATGATAAGAGATATACCTTAGCTTCTTTCAGCGAACATGATATTCTTGTGATCCTGTTTACTTGTAATCACTGCCCCACAGCCCAGGCTTATGAAGACAAGTTTATTAGTTATGTAAATCATTACCGGGATAAAGGTGTTGGATTCGTTGGCATATCCCCCAATAGCCCGGGAGCGCTTAGTTTATCTGAACTGGGTTATTCAGATATGGGAGATGATTTTGAAGATATGAAGGCAAGGGCAAAGGACAAGAAATATAACTTCCCATACTTATACGATGGAGATACTCAGGAAGCCTCTCTTAAGTATGGCCCCGTCGCCACACCTCATGTATTTATATTTGACAAGGAAAGAAAACTTAAGTATGCCGGCAGAATCGATGATACTGAAAATCCATACATCGAGCCTAAGGAAAAAAATATGGAAGAAGTGCTGGATGCCATGCTGGCCGGAGAGTCAGTTAAAGTCCCCACTACTAAAACTTTCGGATGTTCGGTCAAGTGGGACTGGAAAGACGAATGGAAGAAAAAATTGCTGGTCGATTGGGCTAACGAACCTGTTACGTTGGAAGAGATCTCTGCAGAAGGTATCCAAAATGAAATCAGGAATGCAGGTGAAAATCTTAAATTAATTAATATTTGGGCCACCTGGTGTGGTCCCTGTGTAATAGAATTCCCTGAATTTATAACCATCGACAGGATGTACCGAGGCAGGGATTTTGAATTTATTTCGATTAGTGGTGACAAGATCAATAATAAGGAAAAAGCATTAAAATTTTTAACCAAAAAGGAGGCATCCAATGCTAATTATATTTTCAGTGGTGAAAATTCCTATGATTTAATTGAAGCCGTAGACAAAGACTGGCAGGGAGCACTTCCTTATACATTACTGGTTGCCCCCGGAGGAGAAATTATTTATAAAGTGGATGGGCCAATCGATCCATTGACTGTCAAAAGAGAAATTGTAGAATACTTAGGTCGCTATTATGCCGACGATAACTAAATACTAATTTTAAATATTATCAAAATGAAAAACTTTTTACTTATCAACTTTTTATTCATTGCACTTTGTCTGGGTGCTGGCAATGTGCTTGCCCAGGAGCAATTAAATGATGAAGATATTCTGAAATTATACGATGGTCTTCGTGTCGCAGATGTATCCGATGGCCTTGATATGGTTGGCTTAAGGGATGTTATGATCATGGGCACAGAGATCGAAGCACTCTGGAAGAATATTGATGACCTTTCACATATTTTCCGTGGGATCGCTGTTACCGCCCGATATGTTCCTACGAATAAAGTTGTTAAAAATCCGATGGAAGCAGATGAGTTCAGGAAGTGGGAAGGCAACTGGTATGGGAATATTTCCCCAGAACCTTTTGTGGAATTACTGAAACCCGGGTCTGCATTGGTACTGGATGTTCAGGGTGATGGCGACACTGGGTCGGTAGGCTCAAATAATGGCCTGATGTGGGTTAGTAAAGGATGCGTTGGGATAGTATCAAGTGGAGGAATCAGGGATACCGATGAAGTGATTAAACAGAAAATTCCGGTTTATCTGGATCATGCAAACCGGGGCCGTGGTATACGTCCTGGTCGAAACGAAATTGAATCAGTGAATAAGCCTGTAACTGTAGGTGGTGTATTGGTATATCCCGGCGATGTAGTCGTCGCGGATGGTGACGGAGTGGTTGTAGTTCCAAGAGAACATGCGCAAAAAGTTGCTGAATATGCAAAAGGTATTCTTGACGGCGATAAGCAAAGTAGAAGGAAATTGTATGAACAGCTTGGGATCCCTTTAGATAAAACCGTTGAGATTGACAATTAATTAAATGATAATAAAAAGCCATCAGTTTTGAAACTGATGGCCTCTGTGGTGATGAGTGGATTCGAACCACCGACTCACGGATTTTCAGTCCGATGCTCTACCACCTGAGCTACATCACCGCCGTAAAGTGGGGCAAAATTAGTCATTTTTATAAAAGGGGCAAAATTTTGAATAATTAGTTTTTATTTACTTTTCTTATGCATATTCTGGGTCAAATTCTCTTCACAGGGATCATTCTTTTTGCCATTCTGATTCTATACAGAAGAATAAGATTTATCACCTCTACAATACGCCTCGGGAAAGAACAAAGGATTGGTGGGGATACAAAAAGAAGATGGATGAATGTATTGTTAATCGCTTTTGGGCAGAAGAAAATGTTCAGGCGACCCATGGCCGCTTTCCTGCATCTGCTGATATACGTAGGATTTATAATTATCAACCTGGAAGTCCTGGAATTCATAATTGACGGATTATCCGGTCAGCATCGTTTCTTTGCAAAAGTGCTACAAAACTGGTATCCGACCGAGACAGGCTATAATGCCTTTTATAATATCCTGATGAATGGATTTGAGTTTTTGACAGCAGGTGTTATTATAGCATGCATCATCTTCCTGATCAGAAGAAATGTATTAAAGATCAAGCGATTCACTGGTATAGAGATGACCAGATGGCCACTGCTGGATGCAAATTTGATCCTTATATTTGAGATCATATTAATGACCGCCATATTAACAATGAACGGAGCGGATCAGGTACTCCAAGATCTCGGATCCGAAGGATATATTAATACCGGAACACTATACATTAGCCATAAGATTATTGTGCCCATGGTTGAAAATCTGGATGTTGGTCAATTGATCATAATAGAAAGATTTTGTTGGTGGTTTCATATAATCGGAATTCTTGGATTTGCTGTCTATGTTACTTATAGTAAACATCTGCATATCATCATGGCTTTCCCAAATACTTACTACGGAAATCTGGCCCCACCCGCAACAATGAATAACATGGAAGAAGTAATGAATGAAGTAAAAATGATGCTGGGACTACAGGCCCCTGAAACAGGCATGCAGGAAGAAATAGCCAGATTTGGGGTCAAGGACGTAACTGACCTGAAATGGAAAAATATAATGGATGCCTTTACCTGTACTGAATGTGGAAGATGCACATCGGTATGTCCGGCTAACCTGACCGGCAAGAAACTATCACCAAGAAAAATAATAATGGATGTTAGGGATCGTGCTGAGATTTTAGGAAGGTCGGTAACCAAGGATGATGAGGGTTCTCTCTTTGATCACATCTCAAAAGAAGAGATCTTCGCATGCACTACTTGTAATGCATGCATCGATATTTGCCCTGTCAGTATCGATCCGGTTGCGGTGATTTTAGGATTGCGAAGATATATTGCCATGGAAGAGTCCTTATCTCCTGCCGATTGGAATATGATGTTCAATAATATCGAAACAAATTTTGCACCCTGGAAAGTTCCTGCATCTGACAGGTTTAAATGGGCAGAATTCATGGTGCCCAATAAAAAGTAAAGGAATGAATAAAAAACGTGATATGGAAGTGCCGTTAATGGCCGACCTGGCCGCGAAGAATAAAACGCCCGAATACCTTCTCTGGGTCGGTTGCGCCGGCTCCTATGACGAACGATATCAAAAGGTAATTCAGGCCCTGATCAAGGTATTGAACCAGGCCTCAATTGACTTTGCCGTTCTTGGACCAGAAGAATCTTGTACCGGTGATCCTGCTAGAAGGGCAGGGAACGAGCTTCTTTTTCAGATGCAGGCTTTGTCAAATATACAGGTACTGAATAATTACAAAATAGAAAAGATAATCACCCCCTGTCCACATTGTTACAATACCTTTAAGAATGAATATCCAGCACTTGGGGGCAATTACCAGGTTATTCATCATACCGAGTTGTTGGATCAGATCCTTTCAGATAATCCTTCAACATTAAAATCCCTTGATGATTTTGAAGGAAAAAAGATAACTTACCATGATTCATGCTATCTCGGAAGATCAAATAATATTTATGATCCGCCCAGACGTATTATCGAATACCTTAAAGGAACTTTAAATGAAATGGGGAGGATTAAAGCTGATGGATTGTGTTGTGGGGCCGGTGGATCGCAGATGTTTAAAGAAGCAGAGAAAGGTGCTAAAGATATAAATATTGAACGAACTGAAGAAGTATTAAAGTCCAGGGCTGAGATCGTAACAACAGCCTGCCCCTTCTGTTTAACTATGCTGTCAGATGGCATAAAAGCATTTGAAAAAGAGGATGATATCAAAGTTCTGGATATCGTGGAGTTATTTGAAAAGCCAGATGATAAACCAGCTTCCTAACAATTACATTTAATTATCGTTTTAAAATTAAATGCAAATCATTAATCTATGGATAAAATATTCGACGTACTTCCTGCAACATCAAGAATCTGGATCTATCAGTCTAGCCGTCCATTATCACAAAAGGAAAAAGCTGAAATACTTGAAAAGGCCATACATTTTACAAGAATATGGAGTGCGCATGGTAATGATCTGCTGGCCGGGGCAAAAATAATGTATGACCAATTTCTTATCCTTAGTGTGAACGAGGAAGAAAATGGTGCATCGGGTTGTTCCATTGATAAAGCATTCAAGTTTATCCAGGGACTTGAAACAGATTATAGGATAAGTTGGCTGGATCGCTCAAAACTGGCTTTTTACATTGATAATGAAGTTTATTTATCACCCGTTTCCGAATTAAAATTGAAAATTGATACAGGCACTATTACCAAGGATACTTTAATTTTTAATAACTTAGTAGATAAGAAAGGGGATCTGGAGCACAATTGGATCATCCCTGCAAAAGATTCCTGGATAAAAAAATACTTTAGGGCTAATTGATATTTGGCGATGCGACGAATTAGTATTTATGTTCTGATCCTTCTATTTGTATTACCAGCGTGTAATATGAACAAGAAGATGGTTAAAAAGGGAGACAAGAAATACGATGTTGGGGAATATGAGGTGGCTATTGAAATTTACCACAAAGCATTAGCAAAGAGTGACGATCCGGGTTACATCAATTTTAAAATAGGAGAAGCCTACAGATTATCGAACCGCATCAAAAATGCTCTACCTTATTACCAGGCAGCTGTAAAAAATGGGTATACCGAAGATGAAGCACTGTATTACCTGGGGCTGGCTTTAAAGGCCGAACAGAAGTATGATGAGGCCGGGCAGGTATTTGATGGTCTGGTCTCAAATGCTTCAAATTCCGATTATAATGCACTGGCATCAAAAGAATTTGAAAATGTCAATACCATTCAGAAGATACTTGGCACTAAAAATTATTTCCGGGTTAAGAATCTGACCGATATCAATACTGCCAGCGCAGAATATTCACCAGTATATAATAACGGTGAATTGTTCTTTACGAGTTCAAGAGAAGGTGGAAAAATTTACAAGGCGACCGGAACTGCTTTCACAAAAATTTATAGAGTTGAGACCCAAGGTGCACGTGTGGACCTGCTTACCCTAAAACCACTTGACAACCTGATCAACGATGACGATACCAATGACGGATCTGTTACATTCTCGGCGGATGGCAGGATCATGATCTATGCAAAAGGAAACAATGGTAAAAAAAGAGGAACTAAGGATGTAAACCTATATACAACTTCCAACAGAAAAGGGCAATGGTCACAACCCAGAATGCTCAGGATTAACGATCCGGACTCCTGGGATTCTACTCCTGCGCTTAGTGCTGATGGACGAACTCTATATTTTGCTTCCAACCGGGAAGGTGGGTTCGGTGGTACAGATTTATATTCAGCGACCAGAGATGGACGAGGAAGATGGGGAAATGTGAGGAATATGGGACCCGATATAAATACACATGGAAATGAAATGTTCCCTTATTCGTCAATTGACGGATCCTTATATTTTTCCTCTGATGGCCATCCCGGATTTGGAGGCCTGGACCTGTTCCGTGCAGAGAGAAGAGAAGGGAAGCTTGTTGTTGAGAATATGGGATCACCGATCAATTCTAATGATGATGATTTTGGATTGTTCTTATTCTCGCCTACTAAAGGTTTTTTTACTTCCAACCGGGAAGGTGGTAATGGGGATGATGATATTTACACCTTCGTTAACAATGATCCGGATCTGAAGATCGTAAATTACTTTCTCACTGGCACGACAGTCACAGCTGATGATGAAGGCAACGAAACCCTTCTTGCAAATACTCTTGTAAAATTGTTTGACAAGGATAACAACCTGATCTCCGAGGCTGTAACCGGACGTGAAGGCACGTTTAGCTTTCGGGTTTACACCGAAGAGGATTATTATATACTTGGAGAAAAACCTGATTATTTAACGACTAGGGTTGTTTTCTCTACCGTCGGCAAATCCATCCCAAAAGAAAACCTTACCAAGCTGGTAACTAATACACAATTCACCATAAAAATACCTCTTGACAGGATTGTCATCGATAAAGCGATTGTCCTGGAGAACATATATTATGACCTTGATGAAGATTATATCAGGGCAGACGCTGCTGTTGAATTAGATAAACTGGTGGCCATACTTGAAGATAATCCTGAGATAAAAATTGAGTTAAGTTCACATACTGATAGCCGGCAAACAGCTGATTATAATATGGACCTGTCGAACAGAAGAGCTCAGTCGGCCACCCAATATATTATCGAAGCCGGTATCGATCCCGAGCGGATCACTGCAAAAGGGTATGGAGAATCCCAATTACTCATATCGGATGAAGAAATTAACCGTCTCCCAACCATAGAAGAACAGGAGGCAGCCCACCAGAGAAACCGAAGGACGGAATTCAAGATCCTTGAATATACGAAAAAAGTACCCGAGGATGAGACAGTGGAGACCATAGAAGAAACTGTTGAGTGGGAAAATGCTGAAGAATGGGAGAAAGAAATTGAATGGGATAATATTGATTGGGATCAGAATAAATAAGTCTGAAATTTCCTGTTTCTAAGCTTTTTTGAATATTTAATCCAATCAAAAACTTAATGCCTTTTTTTAAATGTAGCCTATGAGTGACCGATATATGCAACGTGGTGTTTCTGCCACAAAAGAGGATGTGCATAATGCAATAAAGAATGTTGATAAAGGATTATACCCAAATGCATTTTGTAAAATTATCCCCGACCTTATAGGAAATGATCCTGGTTATTGTAATATCATGCATGCCGATGGTGCCGGCACAAAATCTTCCCTTGCCTATTTATACTGGAAAGAGACCGGGGACCTGTCCGTCTGGAAAGGTATTGCACAGGATGCGATCGTAATGAATACCGATGACCTGCTGTGTGTCGGAGCCACCAATAACATTCTCTTTTCTTCGACTATTGGCAGGAATAAATCCCTGATCCCCGGAGAAGTAATTGCCGCTTTAATAAACGGAGCCGAAGAAGTATTGGATATGCTGAGATCGAATGGTATCGATATCTTAAGTACCGGTGGGGAAACTGCTGACCTCGGCGATCTGGTAAGGACCGTAGTGGTAGACAGTACTGTTACAGTCAGAATGAGAAGAGAAGATGTTATAAGCAACGATAATATAAGCCCGGGTGATGTAATTATTGGGTTTTCCTCATATGGTCAGGCGACTTATGAAGATCAATATAATGGAGGAATGGGTAGCAATGGATTGACTTCAGCCCGTCATGATATGTTCAATAAAGTGTACGCCGACAAGTATCCGGAATCATTTGACCCGCATATTCCTGCGGACCTTTGCTATGCCGGGAGCTACTTATTAACAGATAATGTTAATGACCTTCCGGTAAATATAGGTCAATTGGTACTATCCCCAACCAGGACGTATGCCCCGATATTCAAAAAGATCCTGGATGAATACCGCAGGAATATACATGGGATCATTCACTGCAGCGGGGGAGCACAAACTAAAATCTTACATTTCGTAAAAAACCTTCATATTGTAAAAGACAGCTTATTTGACACACCTCCACTGTTTGATATCATACAAAAAGAAAGTGGAACTTCCTGGGAGGAAATGTATAAGGTCTTCAATATGGGACACAGGATGGAAGTTTACATTCCCGAAAAATATGCAAAGGATATCATTGCAATATCCAAATCATTTAATGTTGAAGCAAAAATTGTGGGTTATGTAGATCCTTCACAGAGAACCTCCTTAACGATATCTTCCGATCACGGTAGTTTTGAGTATTCGCCTGCCGGTTATTAAGTTAATTGTCATTTCTCAGATTCGTCATTGCCAGAACCTGAGCGTTTCCGTATTTTGCGTTGTTGATATTATAAAATCCGGATAAGATCCGGTGCGCAATAACAGAATAGACTAATTCCTCATCAGACTGCTGGTCCTTGCCAATCCAGAATACCCTCTTTGGGTGTTTTTTCATATCAGTGACATAATTCACAGCTTCGTTGTATTGCTCCTGGGTGAATGTTAATTTAAAACAAGTGGTAACAGTTTCCATATCACTTTATTTTTGACCTTTGTTTCTAAAATATAAATAAAAAGAAACAATTATCAAAATGCAAACCACACCAATCTCGAAAGCTCAATTTAGACAATTGTTCCTACCTACTTAAACGGTAGATAAAATAAAAGTGTTTTAAAATAAGCGGCTGGGATAGTTTTAAACAGGTAAAAAAAGGCTTATTTTCCTGACAATGCCTCAGCTCCCCCAACAATATCCAGGATCTCTTTGGTAATGGCAGCCTGCCTGGTCCTGTTATAAAGGATCTGCAGATCGCCCAGCAATTCATCGGCGTTTTCAGTGGCAACTTCCATAGCCGTCATTCTGGCTCCATGTTCGGAAGCATTGGATTCAAGGACCGCCTTATAAAATTGAATACGAAGAGATTGAGGTATTAAATCCGTTTTGATATCTGACTTTGAGGGTTCAAATATATAATCAGTGGTATCCTTCTGTTCTTCTTCTTCGGTTTCCCCTACTAATGGAAGAAATTGTTCCACGCGAAGGATCTGAGTGGCTACATTTTTAAATTCATTATATACCAGGACCACCTTATCCAACTCCTTATTCAGGAAACTATCCATGGCTGAATCAGCGGCTTCTTTTACACTATCAAAAGATAAGCGGGAAAATAATTGGCTGTACTCCTCAATAACATTATATCCTCTTTTCTTGAAATACTCAAATCCTTTCTGTCCAATAGGCAATAGGTAAAGCTGGCCATTATCATGGACTGATTGATATTCGGTTTCTATTATGCTAAGCGTGTTTTTGATCACATTGCTGTTGAATGCCCCACATAATCCCCGGTCAGAAGTAATTGGCACTATCAGGACTCTTTCTACATCTCTTACCTCAGAAAAAGGACCTGCTGAAATATCTTCCGTAGAATTAACCACACTTTGGAGAATTTCATTTAGTTTCTCCGTAAAAGGCCTTAGTTTTAAAATAGCATCCTGTGCATGCCTCAATTTTGAGGCAGCTACCATTTTCATGGCTTTGGTGATCTGTTGTGTTGATTTAACAGATCGAATTCTTGTCCTTACTTCTTTTAGACTTGCCATTAAGTGATCAAGATTATTTTTGTTCTTTAACTATATAGCTTTTAGCTACTGTGGAAGCTGTATCCCATAAAGCTTTTTCAACCTCTTCATCGTAGATACCATCTCTCAGTTTATCAAGAACTTTCTTATGCTTATCATTCAACTCCCTGATATAATCCAATTCAAATTCCCTCAGTCTCTCTAACGGGACTTCATCCAGAAGTCCCTTGGTAGAGGTAAAGATTATGGCTATCTGTTCTTCTACCCGGACGGGAGCATATTGAGGTTGTTTCAAAATTTCCTGATTACGCTGGCCCCTTGAGATGACCAGTTGAGTGGTCTGGTCCAGGTCAGAACCAAATTTAGCAAAAGCCTCCATCTCCCTGAATTGAGCCTGATCCAGTTTCAAGGTACCGGCAACAGCTTTCATAGACTTTATCTGAGCTTTTCCACCCACCCTGGACACCGAGATGCCTACGTTAATTGCAGGCCTGATACCAGAATTAAACAGATCTGTTTCCAGGAATATCTGACCGTCAGTAATTGATATCACATTGGTAGGAATATAGGCTGACACATCCCCGGCCTGTGTTTCAATAATTGGCAGGGCTGTTAAAGATCCACCTCCTTTTACCTTACCTTCAAGTGAGGGAGGAAGGTCGTTCATGTTTTTAGCAACACTGTCACTGCTGTTTATTTTTGCAGCTCTTTCCAATAACCTGGAGTGCAGATAAAATACATCGCCCGGATAAGCTTCCCTTCCCGGAGGCCTTCTTAGCAACAATGACACTTCCCTGTAAGAAACGGCCTGCTTGGACAGATCATCATAGATCAGCAATGCCGGCCGGCCTGTATCTCTGAAATACTCTCCTATAGCCACTCCGGCGAAAGGAGCAAAATACTGCATTGGTGCAGGATCGGCGGCATTGGCAGCTACTATAACAGTATAATCCATGGCACCTGCTTTTTCAAGTACAGCGACAAGTTGAGCAACGGAAGAAGCTTTCTGTCCGATGGCTACATAAACACAGTATACTGGTTCTCCTTTTTCATAAAACTCCTTCTGATTTATTATTGTATCAACGGCTATGGCAGTTTTTCCTGTCTGACGGTCCCCAATGATCAACTCCCGCTGTCCCCTTCCGATCGGGATCATTGAGTCAATCGCTTTAATACCAGTTTGTAGAGGTTCACTTACAGGCTCACGATATATTACGCCCGGAGCCTTTCTTTCCAATGGCATTTCAAATTTTTCACCCTTTATATCTCCTTTCCCATCTACAGGGTTACCCAGCATATCCACAACCCGGCCAAGCATTCCTTCACCTACCATAATAGAACCGATCTGTCCTGTCCTTTTAACAGTATCTCCCTCTTTAATTTCCTCGGAATCCCCAAACAGCACTACGCCTACATTATCTTCTTCAAGGTTCAAAACCAAAGCTGTAACACCATTCTCAAATTCAACAAGTTCACCAGACTGTGCCTTGTTGAGACCATAAATCCTGGCTACTCCATCTCCAACCTGTAATACGGTCCCAATTTCCTCGAGCTCCGCTTCTGTCCTGAAATTTGATAGTTGCTCTCTTAATATTGCAGATACCTCATCGGGTTTTACTTGTGCCATTATATATTCAATTTTTATATTCTATGATACGATCAATTTCTTTTTTAAATCTCTTAACTTGGAAGATACAGAATCATCGATCTGTTTATCCCCAATCCTTAAGATAAAGCCGCCAAGAAGATCTTTATCCACATCTTCCTTTATTTCAACTTTCTTCCCTTTTCCGATTATTTTCCTGGTTAATGCGACAAATTCGTTTTTAAGATCCTCGTCTAGTTCAATGGGGGTAGTGATAGATACAATTTCTATATTCTTAAATGTTCTGTATTCTTTCAGAAATTCTTCTCCAATTTCCGGCAGTATGTCTTCCCTGTTTTTTCTGGTTACTATTTGAATAAACTTATAGGATAACGCGTCAATCCTGTTCTCAAACAATTTTTGTAAAACATCCAGCTTTTTATAGTTGCTGATAATAGGGTTTTTCAAGAAATTCAAGAAGGGCCTGACCTCAATGCAGAGTTTGCTGAGCAGATCAATGTCTGTCTTAACTTTTTCCAACTTATTTTGTTCTTTAGCGAGAGATATCAGCGATTTCGCATATCTGACCGCTACCCTGTGGTTCGACATTTTCTAATTCTGATTAAGGTCTTTCATATACTCCTCAATAAGCGCCTTTTGATTTTTATCATCAGAGAGGTTCTTTCGTAATATCTTCTCTGAGATCTTTAGGGATAACTCCGCTACCTGATTCCGGATCTCATTTATAGCGGCCTGTTTCTCCAGATCTATTGTATGTTTGGCATCCTCCACCATCCTATCAGCGATTTTCGAGGCATCTTCTTTTGCCTCTTCCCTTATTTTGGAAGCCATTGATGATGCATCTTTGATGATCTTATCCCTTTCCGATCTGGCTTCTTCCAATAATTTTTCATTATCAGCTGACAATTTCTCCATATCTTCCTTGGCTTGTTCTGCAGCACTGAGGGCGTCTTCTATCGAACCTTCCCTGGCTTTTAAAGCATTCATTATTGGTTTCCATACATACTTTGAAAGAATGAGCAGAACGATAAGAAAGGTCAGGGTCTGCCAGAAAATTAATCCGATACCTGGGGTTACGAGATCCATATATTATAGATTTTATTTTTCAAATTAAAAGCCTGAATCAGCCAAATGCATGAAATTCAGGCTTTTTGATTTAGGCTTTAAATGATATAAGTAAGCAAACAACCACGCCGAACAATGCAACACCTTCAATTAAGGCTGCAGCAATAATCATGGCGGTTTGGATTTTACCACCTGCTTCAGGTTGCCTTGCGATAGATTCCATAGCGGAACTACCAATTTTACCGATTCCAAATCCTGCGCCTAATGCAACAAGACCAGCACCGATAGCGGCACCCATTATAGCAATGCTCATATCAAGTAATAAGAAATTTAACATAATTGTAATTGTTTATAGTTAAACAGAAAAAACGCACTTACTTGCCCTTCTAGTGATGATCCTCTACAGCGGTGCCAAAATACATGGCTGACAGGATCGTAAAAATAAACGCCTGCAATAAAGCAACGAATAATTCAAGAAAAAACATAAAAACCGCAAAGGCTACACTCAAGGGTCCAATCCAAATACTCTGAAATATAAATATTAAACTGAATAAACTCAGTATTATAATATGGCCTGCTGTTATATTAGCAAACAATCGAACAGTCAATGAAAAGGGCTTGGTAAATACACCTATCAATTCAACAACAGGCATAATAGGCAGGGGGATCTTTAACCACCACGGAACTCCCGGCGTATTAAATATATGCTGCCAGTAATGTTTATTGCCGCTCAATTGAGTGATAATAAATGTAAATATCGCAAGCGTACCGGTAACGGCCAGGTTCCCGGTCACATTGGCCGCACCTGGTAATAGACCCATTAAATTATTGAACCA
This sequence comes from Cyclobacteriaceae bacterium, assembly GCA_024644875.1. GTDB lineage: Bacteria > Bacteroidota > Bacteroidia > Cytophagales > Cyclobacteriaceae > JAGTVG01. Next base: position 12,667 of record JAHEGY010000059.1, on the reverse strand, counting down.
AATAAAAAAGAAAATTGTCAATAAATAGGGGAGGAATTTTTCATATTTATCCCCAATATTTGGCCGGGCCACTTCATCTCTAATAAAGATGATAATGGGCTCAAAGAAGGATTGTATGCCTTTGGGTGCTTTTCCTTCATTATTGGTGTATCCTTTTCTTACACTGAAGAACACAAGAAACAGCAGGGCTACGCTTACAAACATGGAGGCAACATTTTTCGTAATCGAAAAATCAAGGATGTGGCGTCCTTCCTCTACCGGTACAATATGGGAATGATCTACTTTATATCCATTGTAAGTAACAAGCTGATGGTGATCATCATAAAAATTACTTGAGGAAAAAACCTCCAGCCCCCTGTCAGAAGAATAAAGGATCACGGGCAGATATAAAGTGCCAAAGGGGCCATCATAAAAATGCCAGATGTGGTCATCCACAACATGGTGTAAAATCATATCTCCTGGATTGAATTCCTCATCGGTATCATCAGCGGCAGAAACGAAATTAACACCTGAAAAAATAAATATTAAACCTAATGTGAAGGCTAGTTTATTAAAATAATTATTCCTTTTCTTCAACTTGTCTTTCACTGCTTAATCGGGGTTGCAAGATACTAATTAAGTAATATATTTCGAATCCAAGGTATAATAAATACAGGATCAAAAAGTTCATTGCAAATATAGTAGAATTTACTCTATCAAAGTATATAATTACTATAGCAATTATCACACTTACAAATAATCTTAACATCATAGCCGTAAAAAATCCTTTTGAAAGTTTTTCCGCGTCCTGATGGGTGGTTTTTTCAATTACTACTATACTTATAAATGTAATAAGATAAAAGTATAAAAGAAGATACCACTGATGTGTGTATAACAATCCGGCATTGAGATGATATACTCCGAACTGAATGAAGGCAATTATTAATGTAAAAAGGGTTGTTAATAAAAATGCCTTTTTATAGAGATTTGAAGTCATGATTTAGTCAGGCTTCTGATTATTAAAAATAAAGTGGCCAATAAAAATACAAGTGTGGTAAGGGCTGTGAATACATGTTTTTCATTATCCAGGGCATCATCTATCTTCGCACCTATCCACAAACCAAACAAGATAGCTGCAATCATTTGAAAGGCCATCCCTGAATACTTTGAATACTGCCTCAGGTTATCGGGTTGTCTCGACTTTTGGCTGCTTCTTTTCTTCTTTAGATTGTCCGTTTTCTCCAATTTTTATTTCAGCTTGCGCAACTCCCATTTTGCAACTCCCATTGAAGGCAGCTCCGGATTCAACTATGAATTTGTTGGTAATGATATCACCATTAATAACTGCTGAGGGTTTCAAGATGAGTAATTCAGAAATTTTAATTTTTCCTTTTACTTCACCAGCCACTTCTGCATTCTGTGCGATAATATTACCATCTACGTAGGATGATTGTCCTAATGCGATTTTGGACTTGCTTTTTACACTTCCAATGATCCTGCCTTCCACACGAATATTCCCGAATGACTCTATATTGCCTTCAAGGGTCGAACCTTTCCCTATGATGTTACTCGAGTTACTTAATTCTTCTTCTGACATTCTCTGGTTTTTATTATTGTTGAACATTAGATTGATTAATTTTTAAAAAGAAACAAAATCCTCTGGATTTACCGGTGTGCCATTATACCAGATTTCAAAATGTAAATGTGGCCCGGTCGTCAATTCACCAGTATTTCCAATAATTGCTATTATTTCACCGGCACTTACAAAAGTACCAACTTTTTTTAATAATGCCGCATTATGCTTGTATACAGATATTAGATTGTTACGATGCTGAATAGCTATGACATATCCGGAATCCTGTGTCCAGTCCGCCATGATCACTGATCCATCAGCTATTGATTTTACAGGCTCATCAGACTTTGCCACGATATCGATACCATAGTGCTCTTCTGACAGATCGAAAGGGCCTGAAACAATCCCTGTTATGGGTGAAAAGAAAAATACTTCCTGCAACTCCTGGTTGTACTGTCTATTAAGTCCAAGATATTCCTCTCCGGCTTCTTCGAATTCCCGGCGGATCAGGGAATCAATTGGGAGTAATTCATCTTCCCTTGGATTCAATCCCCGGTTCAGGATCTGAGGATTATTCGCTTCTACGGAATCGATCCCTTCAAAATCCTCCTGAAGGATACTTTTAAAAGTATTTATAAACATCTGCTTTCTTTCTGCTTCATAGGATAATGAATCGATCTGCAAGGTTAACTGTAATAGTTTTTTATTGGCTTCCAGAGTAGCACTTCTCGGATCGAACCATTGTGAAAGTATTGTTCTTGATAAGAATAAGCTAAGGATCAGCATCACTGTCATTAATGCAAAGGAAAAAACGAGTAATTTCGCATAAGTGAAACTGAACGGAGATCTCTCAGACAGATTTTCCTCATTTCTTACGATCAGCAGGTATTTGGTTGTTAGCCAGTTTGAGAGTGTTTTTTTATTTTTCAATATTAATTGTTCTTATGTCGGCAAAATTATAATATTATCAAATAATTGATGCTTAATAAATGTATTAATTATTAAAATAAAACGTTTATTTAACAGATATAATATCAGTTTTGAATAAATATTTATTTACATACATTTTAATAATTTCCGGATTATTTCTGTGGGGGTGTTCATCTGAAAAGAAAAATTTTGCCAGTAAATCGTTCCATAATACTACCGCAAGGTATAATGCATACTTTATAGCTAAACAAAAAATGCTGGAAGTTGAGACCGCCCTCAATACCAGTCATAAGAATAATTTTAACAAATTTCTGAAGGTTTTCTCGGATGTAGACTCCTCGGTAATACGATCCATGGATGCGCAATTGGATGACTGTATAAAAAAATCCTCAATCGCTATCCAAAGACATCCAAACAGCAAATGGGTTGATGACAGTTATGTGGTGGTAGGAAAAGCCAGGTATTACCTGGCAGATTTTGTAAATGCCATCGAGACCTTTAAGTATGTAAACACCAAGGGAGAGGATGACGATGCCCGACATGAAGCTTTGATCTGGTTAATGAGGTCTTTTATTGATTATAATGAACCCAATAATGCCATAGCCGTTTCTGATTATCTGAAAAAGGAGGAATTGAATAAGGAAAACCAGGAGTTTCTGGCATTGACCAGAGCTTATTTTTACCAGCAGGCGGAAGACTATGATAACATGCTGGATTACCTGGTTGAGGTTGCTCCGGAACTATCAAAAAAGGAGAATGTAGCCAGGATCTATTTTATCATCGCGCAGGTTTACCAGGATAAAGGCATGGAAGAGGAAGCCTATGCCTATTATAATAAATGCTTAAAAAGTAATCCGGATTATGAACTATACTTTTATTCGAGGCTGAACAGCGCCCAGGTATCCACGCTCGGAGATGAAGGAGATATAAAAAAGATCAGAAAATACTTTAAAAAACTCCTGAAAGATACCAAGAACATTGAGTTCAGGGATAAGATCTATTATGAGATGGCAAATTTCGAACTGAAGCAGGACAATTATGATCAGGCCATAGAATATTATAGATCCTCAGTGGCAAGCAGCGTTCGCAATCAAAGGCAAAAAGCATATTCATACTTAAGCCTGGGTGAAATCTATTATGGGCATTACAGGAATTATGAAACAGCCAAACAATACTACGACAGTACTGTCACGGTTCTCCCAAGTGATGATGAGTTGTACGAATCTGTTACTGAACGGCATGTTATCCTGACAAATTTTGTAGAGCAGGTCAATATAATCCATCTGCAGGACAGTTTATTGACACTGGCCGATATGGATACTGTAAGCTTGTATGCGTATCTGGATGAGGTTATAGAAGAAAAGCATAGAAAAGCTGAAGAGGAAAGGGAAAAGATGGAAAAAGCCAAAAGATCCTCCCAGGCGGTTGCACAAACAAATATATACGACCCTTCCCTGGCCAATCGTAATGCCGCTTCATCATCCACCGGATCATTATGGTATTTCTACAGTACCTCAGCGGTAAGCATGGGTCAATCTGAATTCCGGCGTAATTGGGGAAATATAGAGCTGGCAGATAACTGGCGAAGATCAAATAAATCTCAGGCTGTACCTTTTGATGATGGGGGTATAGAACAGAATATTACGGAAGCACCGGACAGCCTGCCCGTTGATGAAGGATTAAGTAAAATTATGGAAAGGGATAACCTTTTGGCAACCATCCCCTTTAGCGAGGAAGCCAAACAAACCTCATTATCTATGATTGAAGAAGCAACCTACACACTGGGTAAGATCTATAATTTTGATCTTGAAGAACAGGAAAATGCCGCGGATACCTATGAAAGATTCTTAGATAGATTTGATGAATCGGAGTATAAACCTGAAGTATTGTATTTACTTTACCTGGTATATAGGGATCTGGAAAACAATAAGTCCGAAGAGGTAGGTAACGAATTGATACGACTGTTCCCCAACACCACTTTCGCAAAACTGGTGCTGAATCCCAACTATGAAGAAGAAAGTGATGTGGCGAGTGAAAAACTAAAGAATTACTATAAGATAGCCTATGAGCTTTATGAAATTGACAGCCTGGATAGTGCTATGCAGATTATCGATGAAGGCATGGCCAAATACCCCGATAATAGTTTTTCCGACAACATGAAATTACTACAGATAATGGTCTGGGGGAAAACGGATGGTTTTTATAAGTATCAATATGAACTGCAACAATTTGAAAGTCAATACCCGGAAAGTGAACTTATTGAATTTGTTAATCACCTGATTACATCCTCGGATGATTATCAGCAGGAACAGCAGCAAAGGAACGTGCAATACATAAAATATTTTGAACAGGTTCACTTCTTTGTCCTGTTATATCCATCAGGGAATCAGTTGTCAGATGATTTACCTAAAACGCTTGATCAATATAATGAACAGAATTTTGGAGATGGAGATCTTAACACAGGAAACCTTATACTTAATGATGATTATTCCCTGGTTCTAATTAATGAATTCCCTACTAAAGAGGATGCTGAAGCATATTATCAATCAATAAACGGGGATGATTCTCCATTATCTCAATATAGCAGCTATAAATTGTATAATTTTGTAATAACTAAGGATAACTTTCAAATATTATATCAGACAAAAGGATTACAGGAGTATTTGAGTTTTTTCGAAAAGAATTATTAATAGATGTCTTCAAACGATAAGAAAAGTAAACGCATCAATCGCCTGACCCGGTGGATATGGGGACTGTTTTTATTTGCAATTATTTTTGGCATATTGTTTATAATATCCATAAGAATAAATCTGGGTAATCTTTATGGTGAATTCCCATCCTACCGGAGTCTGGAGAATCCTAAAAACGAATTATCATCACTGCTCTTCAGTGCTGATAATGTTTTACTTGGATCATATTATAGAAAGAACCGAAGTCAGATAGAATACAAGGATCTTTCTCCTGAACTTGTGAACACCCTCGTATTTACTGAAGATTACAGGTTCTATAATCATTCTGGGATATCCTTTCCGGACCTCGTAAGAGTGGCCATTAAAACCATCTTACTACAGCAGGCAGATGCAGGGGGAGGAAGCACCATCACCCAGCAACTTGCCAAGAACCTGTTTAAAACGCGTACGGACCTGAATGATGGTAAATTGAATGATGTTCCTCTATTGGGCATGCTTATCATTAAGATAAAAGAAATGATAATGGCTGTGGAATTGGAGAAGAACTTTACAAAGAAGGAGATTCTGGCCATGTTTTTAAATACCATTGAATTCGGTGGCAATTCTTACGGGATTAAAGTAGCAACACAAACCTTTTTTAATAAAACCCCGGCTGAGATCAACTATCAGGAGGCTGCCTGTCTGGTCGCTATGGTCAATAAGCCAACCAGGTTCAACCCTGTCCGTAACCCTGAAATATCATTGGAAAAGAGAAATCAGATCCTTCGTAAGATCTCCAATTATGCTGTCTTAACCCCGGAAGATGTAGATTCTTTGACCCAATTACCAATAGAATTAAATTATAAAGTAGATAGCCATAACGAAGGACTGGCTACATATTTCAGATCTTATATCAGGGATTACCTGATGAACTGGTGTGATGATAATGGATATGACCTGTGGGAAGACGGGCTCAGGATATATACTACAATTGATAGTCGTGCTCAAATTCATGCCGAAACAGTTGTAAAGGAACACATGAAATATCTGCAGGATATGTTTCTGGAGCAATGGGGAAACAGAAATCCCTGGGTGGATGACAATGGCAGGGAATTGCGTGATTATGTTGATAATGCAATAAAAAGAACAGGAAGGTACAGGGAGTTGGTTGAAAAATATGGAGAAAACTCTGACTCGATACGTATCGTTTTAAATACACCTTATGAAATGAAGGTGTTCTCATGGGATGGAGAAATAGATACCGTTATGAGCCCTATTGATTCCCTCAAGTACTTTAAAAAGTTTCTAAATTGTGGATTCATGGCTATGGACCCGAATAGTGGACAGATCCTGGCCTGGGTTGGAGGGATCAACCATACGTATTTCAAATATGATCATGTTAAGCAGGGAACCCGACAGCCTGGCTCCACTTTTAAGCCTATTGTTTATGCAGCAGCCATTGCCAATGGTTATTCACCTTGCTTTGAAGTAGTCGATGCACCGGTTACCTTCAGTCTTCCGGGCCAGGTTCCTCCCACCTATACCCCTCCAAATTCATCCGGAAAGTATACCGGGGAACGAATGACTATCAGGAAAGCCATGGCCAGTTCGGTAAATTCTATTACGGCTTATGTGATGAAGAATATAGGAGCGCAGAATGTGGTAAGTTATGGTAAAAGACTGGGCATATCCACTCCCCTCGATCCGGTTCCGTCATTATGTCTCGGCACAAGTGATGTGAACCTGTATGATATGCTCGGGGCATACAGCACATTCGTAAACGAGGGCATATATACCGAGCCCTATTTCATTACACGTATTGAAGACAAAACCGGAAAAGTGCTGCAGGATTTCCCGGCACGAACTAAGGAAGCGATAAACCCGGAAACCGCCTATTTGATGATTCATATGCTCAAGGGCGCAACGGAAGAGGAAGGTGGAACAGCCCAGGGTATAGGTATGGATATCCGTGAGGGTAATGAAATAGGAGGAAAGACAGGAACGACCAATAACGCTTCGGATGGCTGGTTCATTGGAGTGACGCATAATTTAGTGGCAGGAGCCTGGGTGGGGGGCGATGACAGGAGTATTCATTTCAGCAGCTGGTATAATGGTCAGGGTGCCAGGACTGCCCGGCCAATATGGGAGAATTTCATGAGAGCTGTATACGAAGATGAAGAATTGGGCATTGAAAAAGGCCATTTTAATCAACCCAAAAGAAAATTATCCATAGAGATTGATTGTGATGAATACAGCACCATGAGTACTGAAGAATCGGATACATTGCAGATCGATAATAACACTATTGATGTCAGCGAAGACGATATTTTCTAAGAGAAGGAAAATAGATGGAAAAATCACTGTTTTCTCCTGATGATGTAAAAAAACTACCCAATAAGCCTGGAATATATAAATTCTATTCTGAGGAATTGAAGATCCTGTATGTTGGCAAGGCTAAAGACCTCCGAAAAAGAGTATCGTCCTATTTTCATGGAAATGTATTTAAAGGTAAGAAAACCCAACGGCTGATCAATGAAACCAGGCAAATCGAGATCACTATTGTCAATTCCGAATTCGATGCCTTCCTGCTGGAAAATACACTGATCAAAGAACATCAGCCAAAGTATAATATCCTTCTGAAAGACGATAAAACCTTCCCCTTTATCCTGGTGACCCGAGAAAGATTTCCAAGAGTTGTTTCTACCAGAAATATGGATTTTACCAAAGGACATTATTTTGGCCCCTTCGCCAGTGTCCGTGCTATGAACAACGTGCTGGACCTGATACGGAATCTGTATTATGTGAGAACATGCAAATACCTTCTTACAGAAAACAATATCTCCAAGGGAAAATATAAGGTTTGCCTGGAATATCATATCGGAAAATGCAAAGCGCCCTGTATTGGATTGCAATCTGAGGACGAATATCACCATGAGATGCGATTTGTCCTGGATATATTAAAAGGCAATCTTAAACCTGTCAGGGACTATTTCAAAGATCAAATGAAAACCTTTTCTGAGAGTTTGGAATTTGAAAAGGCCGAGGAAGCAAAGCAGAGATTACTCCTTTTGGATAAATTCCAGTCACGATCCCTGGTCGTCAATCCAAATATTACCAATGTTGATATTTTCAGCATCGTTTCAGATGAAGAACGGGCTTATATTAATTATTTAAAGATATACAATGGTGCGATTAACCAGACCATGAATCTTGAAGTCAAAAAGAGACTGGAAGAAACTGATGCTGAAATTCTGGAATTATGGATCATTGAATTAAGAAAAAAATTTCAAAGTACTTCAAAGGACATATATTCAAATATATCGGTACCCGCCTATCCTGGTGTAAAAGTTTTGGTTCCCAAAAAAGGAGATAAGAGAAAGCTGGTTGAATTATCTCTGAAGAATGCTTTGTATTATAAAAAAGAAAGAAACAATTCTGTGCCTACGGTCACAAGAAATGATAAGATCCTGCTGCAGTTGCAGGAAGACCTGCAATTGAAAACTGTTCCCCGGCATATTGAATGTTTTGATAATTCCAATATCCAGGGACATGATCCCGTAGCCTCCATGGTATGCTTTAAAAACGGCAGGCCTGCGAAGAAAGAATATCGAAAATTTAACATCAGATCTGTTACCGGGCCGGATGATTTCGCCTCAATGCATGAGATCGTATTCAGAAGATATAAAAGGATTCTGGAGGAAAAAAGTCATAAACCCGATCTAATCGTTATCGATGGAGGTAAAGGCCAGCTGAATGCTGCCATAAAAGCCTTGAGTGAGTTGAATCTATACGGTTCTATACCAGTAATAGGTATTGCAAAAAGGCTGGAGGAGATCTATTATCCTTACGATGATGTCCCCTTATTCATAGAGAAGAAATCAACATCATTAAAGCTTTTACAACAAATCAGAAATGAAGCACATCGCTTTGCGATAACTTTCCACAGGGATAAAAGATCAAAAACCTCACTGAAGAGCCAGCTTGACCACATTACCGGCATAGGCCCCAAAACCAGGACAGCGGTTCTCTCGCATTTTAAATCCATTGGTAATCTGCGAAATGCCTCGCATGATGAAGTGGCTTCTGTTGTAGGGCCCGGAAAGGCCACTATCCTGATGGATCATCTAAAAAAAAGAGGTTGACATAGATTTGCCAACCTCTCAGGTAATCAAAAAACCTTTTAATTAATATTCCCATAGATCGCTCTCGTACTCAGCCAGTTGATATTCCTTCTGCTGAGATAAATACAGGGCAAGTTGTGGATCGGTAACTTGTTCCCTGATTGTTGCATCCATTGGGTTTGATACTTTAATTATTCTTCCATAAAACAGCCTCAGCAAAAATGCATCTGCAAGGTTTCTGCTTTGACCAGGATTTTGAGGGTTATACCATATGGCAATTTCAGGATTCAATCTGAAAACCTTTTCAGCTTCTTCATAATCGAAGGAAGCAACCGGTTCCCTAATCCCAGTATTCAGGTCTGTATAATATATTGTTAACGATTGAATATGGTAATACATCCTTGATCTAATCTTGTCAAAGAATGCTTCTTCCTTAATCTCAAGGATATTGATCTCCGTTGGATCACGGGCAAATGCCGTTTGCACAGTAGCTGCGGAACTTCCCCATACGTCATCACCGGCATCTTGTGCCCAAGGATCTCCTCCTTCAGCTTCGTCTGATGAGGGTTCATCCCATCCGTCACCTCCGGTACTACTGCCCCAGGAATCTTCATCATCTCCAGTCTTAATAACCAGTCTTTCTTCAAATTCCTCTTTTGTCATTCTTCTTTCAAGAGAATCAGAATGATATGGGATCAGCAATCCATCACGGACAGCATCAATCAGGATCCTGGAAATCTCCCTGTTTCTGGCAAAAAAGGATTTGTTTATCTTTTCTTCCATAAAGACACGGCGCCAAATGGTCATCCGGTACATTTTGTCTTCGTTTGAGACAGCGTATATGGAATTACTGGGATCTTGTGCAAATCCAACTTTAGAAAATGCCAGCACAATAATCGTTAACACAAGAATACGTTTCATAACACACCTGTTTTTTTTATTATAGTAGCGTAAATTGCTTTGTAACCTTACTCATTGATACTTTTTCAGCATCATTTTTATAGTTAGCCCTCTGGACCTCAAAGATCTCTATTACAACGCGGTCTCCCTTTCTTGCAATGGATCTCCAGGCATTCAAATTGAAAGCTTCACTGGTAGGTTCTTGTCTTTGTTTTATATCTCCGCCCGATGCCAGTGTAATACGCCATCTTGTAACTCTGTAACGAGCCTCTTTAGGCAATGCATTGGCAAAATCAGGGTCTGGATTTGCTTTCAGGACAATCTGTCTTGGAAGCGCCCTTACAGCCACACCTTTTGCTTCGTCAATTTCCTGACGGCTTTCATTCAGCAAACTAATGGTAGGTGAAGGGACTCTTCTTACAGGAAAAGTTTCTGAACCTATGAATACACCTCCACTATTCACATTCAGCTTAACTGATCTTGCCCCTGTAGGCAATACAGTTATAGAAGTCCTGTTATTGGGTTCAGGAAATACCTGTGCTCCTGTTGCGCTGAAAGTTGGCGCAAACTGGGTTCCCAACTGAGGACACTGAACATTCAGTGGATTACCACAATTCAGATATAGTGCTTTTACAGCATCAGAAGTAATCTGAAGCGTTGGTTTAACAACGATATATTCTATTTCCTCTCTGAACAATGAGTCATTGTAATTGATCTCCGCAACATATGTTTGCTTTGATTGACCATTTTTATCAAAGGATTTAGCCGAAGCTTTAAACTCTATTTTCCCGAAGCCATCTTCAACTGGAAGCGGACTTCCATTTCTGAACATTTCAGGATCAACGGCTGATGATGAAGCAGCAAGGAACAAGTCGGCTTTGTAATTTGTACCGGCAGCCACATACTTAGCTTCTGGTTTTGCCATTACAAAGACCTTGTCAAACTTAACTTCCCCTGCACCTACCTGTTGTGCGAGTATTTCAAGCGCCGCTTTCTCATAAGACATTACTTCAGTCTCCAGCTGAGTAACGGATGCTAATCCCGCTGCAGTAGGCGTATTTTCAAAATACAAAGTAGAGAAATTTTTCATTTTCTGTTCCTTGTCATTTTGAAATACAGGATCATCTCTTCCGTCCATAGCAATATCGGGAAAATCCTGACCGAGTTGATCTGAAAGGAGCTTTGAATATTCATTGAGCGTTTCTTTCAGCTCTATTCCTTTCTTCTTATTGATCATAAGGTTTGCTACCTTATCCTGGTCCTGTATACCTACGATCTGGTCATTTTCATCTCTACCACCAGTTATACGTACCATTTCTTCTTTGAGATCCTTGGTATACTTGATAATCTTCTGGGTTTCTGCTCGTATCGTTTTGGCCTTATCCAAAATAGCCTGATCAGCCTCCCTGTTTCCTCTTTCATCCACGGCATCAGATATCCTGACAATTATATTTCCATTGGAAATGTTGTTATCAAGTACTTGTTTTTCTAAACTTTTATTGATAAATACGAACCTGTTCAATACCGTATTACTTACCTGCAAGGCTAGCATGGAGGTCAAGAACAGGTACATCATACCTATCATTTTCTGACGTGGAGATAATTTTGGTTCTGCCATAATTACTTATTTAATAATAATTATTTAATAAATGATTACGACTTCATCGCGGTTAGCATATTGCCGTAAACCGTATTTAATGATGACAGATTAGATGTAAGCTGCTTGATCTCAGATTTAAACTGCTCGGCATCCTCTGTAGCCTTAGACATACTCTCCAGGGAGGTAGTCAGGTTAGAATAGAATTTATTCATGGCCTTAACATGACTGTTTGCATCTTGAAGCTCAAGTTCATAAACAGCATTTAATGCTTCCAGGTTTTTAGTAACACTTTGTACCTGTGTATGATATTCCTTTGCATTCTGTGATGAATTGGCCATATCAGCAGTGGCTGATTTTGAAACACTTGCCATTTCCTGCATGGCCTTAAGGGTAGTATCATAGGACTTATTCACCTCGGTCATTACACCAGTAGATTGTTTCAAACTATCAGCATAATCTTTAGTAATAGCCCCAACATCACCCATATTATTCATCTTGGCGACATTATCAGATAATCGATTCATGCCTCTACCTAGACTTTCGACAAGTTCAGGACCAATTTTGGCCTGCTCTAACATTTTATCAAGTTTTTGAGAGACCTGGTCTCCGCCTTTCCCGATTCTTCGGGACGCAGGAGCAGCTCCTTCATAATCTTCAGCTAGTTCTGGGTATACTTTTGACCAATCAGGATCATGATGTGGTGGCTCAAAAGCACTCAAAAAGAAAATAATAGCTTCGGTTGTTAACCCAACGCCAAGCATAGCCCCGGCACCGGGTAAGTGAAGAATCTTGAACATGGCTCCCAAGATAACTACTGACGCTCCTATACCATATATCTTTGGCATAATGGTTTTGTACAGGAGATCGTTGAATCCGCCTTTTTTGTTGCTCATTT
>JAHEGY010000001.1 GCA_024644875.1 Cyclobacteriaceae bacterium | reverse complement strand
AATATTCGCTTATTCGCTCTTGCTAAACAGGTATATCATTAGTCCTACAGAAAAAAAGTACCATCAACTGATCCAGTTGAACCTGCCACGAAATTTAAAATTTTCACTGATCGTGTTTTCCCTGCGTTATTTTTTTTCGGCGAGATTTTTAAGTTTTCTGTTGAGTAAATTACTTTCAATTGGCCTTTTGTTAATATGCGTGCTTCTGATCCAAACTGTAGATAATTACAACAGGTTTTCTTCGGTCGTAATCCCGATCATTTTTATATCCAATGCTTTTATATCATATGAATTATTTAAGTTTCTGAATGGCGACCTGGCCATTTTTAGAAATTTACCCACGAAGTTGGGCGTTGCATTATTTCAGATTTTCATAATACTCTTCATTTTGAGTCTGCCTGAAATGGTGATTATGTACAGAAATTTTTCTATTATAATCTCTTTAGGTAACCTGACTATCCTCGTTATAAATGGATTGATGATTTTGCTTTTTCTTTTTACCTATCCCTTATATTTTAATTGCGATCTACAGAAATACATAATAAGATTATTCTGGGGAAGCATTATCCTGGTATTGATCCTACTCTTTGATTTTCCATCTATCTTGCTGTGCCTTGTATTTTGTGCCGCATCGGTTTATTTATATATCCGGGGATATTATACCTTTGAGAATGTCTATGAAAAGATAAAGCAGTAAGCATGCAGAAAACCAACAGAACGAAAGTAAAACGTATCCCTGTAAGAGGACAATATGATATTGAATCAATTTATTCCATTTTAGATGCTCATTTCCTATGTCATATCGGATTTATCCATGAGGACTATCCTGTGGTTATTCCTACCTTGTACGGCCGTTATGGTGACAGATTATATATACATGGTGCCACGACGAGCCGGTTATTAAAATCCTTACAGGAAGGTATTGAGATCTCCCTTTCGGTAACCCTCGTAGATGGCCTCGTGCTTGCCCGTTCAGCATTTCATCATTCCATGAATTACCGTTCTGTGGTCCTTTTCGGGGTAGCCCAACTGGTAACTGATCCTGAGGAAAAGTTTAAAGCATTAAAGGCCGTTTCTGATCAAATAATTGCAGGACGCTGGGAGGAAGTGCGCTTGCCAAATGAAAAGGAATTGAAAGCCACCACGGTCCTATCCATTCCTATTCATGAGGCTTCCGCGAAAGTGCGGACCGGTCCACCTGTTGATGATAAGCCGGATTACGACCTTGATGTTTGGGCCGGGGTAGTGCCATTGAAAATGACTGCTGATTTCCCCATACCTGATCCACTTCTAAAGGAGCAGATAAAGGTGAGTAAGAGTATTGAAAAGTATTACAGGCAATGATTTGTTCCTAAGACCGATATTTTGCCAGATAAACTGAGATGCCACAGGTTCTATGATCAAATAAGGGATTGCAGGTTCGTTATACTCTTCTCAGCGAAACTGACAGGATCTGGTGGAAAATCACTTTCTATAATAAAGTGCTTAATACCTTGTTTTTGCGAAGTATTTAGAATCTTTTTAAAATCAATTATACCTTCACCAATAATCGTCTGATTCGTTAATATCTCCCGCCCGATACTCATATCTGTAAATACCTTCCAGTCCGTAGAAGGTTGCTCCATTTTTTTTGCCATATCTTTGATATGAACCAGTTTTATCCTATCTGAATGTTTTTTGATAAACCTCACAGGGTCCACTCCAGCCACAGTGGTCCAGAATAGGTCGAGTTCAAATATCACTAAGTCCGGATCTGTCCTTTCCAATAAAATATCAATGGGCCTTTCACCATTGAAATCGTGAAATTCCTGGCTATGATTATGATAACCAAACTGGACGCCTGCTTTTCTACAGGATTCGCCAATTTTGTTAAATAAGTCAGCCGCAGATTTATAGGTATCAATGTCAGGCCCTAATGTCATGGGACATATCAGGTATTTATGTCCGATAGTTACTGCAGCATTAAGTACCTCATCAATATTATGTTGCATGGATTGGGTTGAGACATGTGCTGAATATGAAGTCAGTCCAAGGTCGTCTAACATCTTTCGAAGTTCTTCAGGCTTATGATTGTAGTAACCATATCCTTTGAGTCCCATTTGCTGGATTAAAATGTTATTTTTAATTTCTTCTTCAGGACTGAAATAATAAGGGCCTGCAAATTCAAGATTGTTGTATCCAGCATCGGCCAAGGTCTTAAGGGTGCCAGGAAAATCATCTGACAGGGCCTTTGCCATACTATATAACTGTATGCCGATATCGTAATCATCGGAAAGTCCTAAAGCCAGTGATTTACGGTTCAGTACTGATAGGCCCGCTATAGTAAGCGCTGAGGTCTCTAAAAAATGCCTTCGATTCATATTATTTTTGGTTTTATTTTGTTCAGTTATGTTGATCAGGTTTTCGTCGCTCATTTTATACCCGTATCTGAGTGCCCTGGTATTTATCTTGTATGGAGGCTCTAAGTTAAGGGGTTCATGATACAATTTCCATCTTCCGGGATGGCTTTTTTTGTAAATCATTTATTTACTGGAGGATCTTTCTGCAGAACAACTTAGTGTTGACCGGTATCCTCCCGATCCTGATTCCTCTATATTCATCGAGGCTTTATATAATAGATTATTTCCGTAGATGAATCCTGGTGCTTTTTCCTTTAAAACTGAAGCTGAAACCAGTTGGACTTATTCTTAGAGTACGTAAAGTATACACTCACAGCAAGCCAGGGGATCATTGGAAGCCAGGCTTTAAATCCAGTCCCAACTGAGGCAAGAGGCCTGGTTTTAAAAAGATCACTATAAACCATACTGCCATTACCAACATTTACATAAA
Source organism: Cyclobacteriaceae bacterium (assembly GCA_024644875.1). Lineage (GTDB taxonomy): Bacteria > Bacteroidota > Bacteroidia > Cytophagales > Cyclobacteriaceae > JAGTVG01. Next base: position 153,100 of record JAHEGY010000001.1, on the reverse strand, counting down.
TTGATTGCTCTATTGCAAACCAATCCCGGTTTAAATAGGTAAGATAAATACCTGTACTGCCATAATAAATGGCTTTGCCATAAATCTCTCCAGTGATTATCCCCTTTACTTGTCCTCCTCCCAGATAATGAATCAGGGATGGAATATCAGAAGTTGTATAAGAGGTATTGAAAGAAGTACTCCATTGAACAACCGGATTGAACAATTTATGATATGATGCACCACCACCAATACTGAAATAGTGTGGGCTGTTCGCGTCCAATCCAATACCGACTCCGACCCCCATATGAACTGAATACCCTTTTTCCTGGTGCTTGATGCGTTGAATATAACCAATGGATTCACTCGTCGACAAGCTCAAATAATTAATTGTGTAATTACCAGCATTGGGCACATCGGTATTGATTAATGTTGAATCGGTTTTATGCTGAAAAAGTTTCCATCCAAAATCTGGGGAGAACTGGTACTTGAAGTCCTCATGCCAAGGATTTGATATGCTTCCAAATACTTCTTTTCGGGTGTAACCCACACCTGCTATTTTTTCTCCATCTTCTATAATATAATCACGACTGTTTCCAAATAATACTCCGGCTCCAACTGACATATTCTTATACATCAATTGTCGTGGAATGTTAAATCTCAATCGGAAGTTCTTATCCCTGGTTCCAATCGTTCCTTCAATGTTAAGTCTAATATTACGTCCAAGAAAATTATGGTCTGAGAATCCCATGCCAAGTTGCCAGTCGTTCCTGTTCCCTGAAAATGAGAGGATTGGGACAAGCGTAAATGCGTCTTTTGCTGTAATGGTCAAAACATGCTGATCATTCTCGAGTGTATCGATATCATATTCAACCCGGGCGAAGTTTCCAATATTGTATATTTTGATTATGCAGGAATCTATAACTCCATTTGATACCCGGTCTCCGGGTTTGAAATCAAGCTCACTGAGAATAATGGCATCCTTTGTTCTCCAGTTTTTTATTACAGAAATTGAGTCAATTCGTACTTGATGAGAACCTGGGAATGGATCCTTCTTCACTCCGGCAATTGTTCCCAGTGAAAGTAGAAGTAATATAATAATTAGATATCGATACATACGGCTGACAACTTATCGAAAGTATTCAGCCTGAATGAAAAAAACATTATCTTCTCTTAGATAGGTATAAAAGGGGGCTATTTGTGATAAAACAGACCTTTAAGGTTACTTACAGGTATTAAAATGTAATAATAGGGGTGTATGATATCAAAATGTACTATGGACGTTTAATGCTTGAGTTTATGGTTGAATCAAATTAAATAAAGGATCCAAAGAAATAGTAAGCCATAAGTCCGGTTACAACAAGCTTCAAAGCCACACCTGTGATAAAGCCTATAAACGAACCAAATCCGGCTTTCAAAGCAGATTGTGTTTCTTTGCCTCCTGTAAGTTCAGCAATAAAAGCACCCAGAAAAGGGCCGATTATCAGACCGATAGGTGGAAAGAAAAATATTCCTGCAAATAAACCGATAATACTGCCCCAGACTCCTCGTTTGGAACCTCCGAATTTCTTTGTTCCTATTACCGGAACAATATAGTCAAGCGCAGATACTGCAATCATAATCAATGCCCAGATGATCAGAAATTTCGCTGTAAATGGATTCTGGGTTTTGAATACCTGGATAAGTAATCCAATATATGCAATGGGTGGACCAGGGATCCCGGGGATAATACATCCCACGAATCCTATTAAAAGCAAAATTATGCCAATGATAATTAATACAATATCCATTGAGGTGTTAAAAGTAATTTTTGATTTTAAATAATTGAACTAAATATATAGATATTTCCATCCCGAAAGGGAATTGAAAAGCACTTTATATCAGGCCGGTAATCAATCCAAAGCCAACTACAATAAGTAATATGGCCACGAGTGACCGGATGACCTGTATGGTTATCTTTTTCAAGAGGGTCCTTCCGATGATCGCACCTGAAAACGCGGCAACCAGGGCAACTAGTAAAATGGTAGTATAATCTGAAATACCCGACTGCGTGTATTTTGTAGTGTAGACACCCATCCGGACAAGGTCAACCGTTAAGGCAATAGCAATTCCAGTGGCTACAAAACTCTCCTTGGACAATCCAAAATTTATTAGGAAGGCACTTCGTAATGCGCCCTGGTGTCCGGATAATCCTCCAAAAAATCCACTCAATATTCCGCCAAGCCATAGTTTATTTATAGGGATAGAGAGCTTATTGAAGTTTTTATTCAGGTCCATCAATGCAAAAATGATCATGACTGCTCCAATAACAGCATTTACAGGAATTATAGTGAAATGTATTCCGATAAATTCCAATGTAATTTCTCTTTGGATGCCTGTAAGATATACCAGCAGGAAGGCACCGGCAAAAGCTGCAGGTATAGCAGATAAACCAAAACGGAGATACACCTGCCGGTTAACTTTCTTCCCGGTCAATAAAAATTTGACTATATTATTTAGAAAATGTACAACGGCTGTTAGACTGATGGCTATATCCACGGGAAAGAAAACGGCAAAGGCAGGTAGCAATAAAGTACCCAATCCGAAACCGGAAAAAAAAGATAGCAATGAAGCAATAAAGGCGACAATGCCAATGATCAGGTATTCCATTTTATAATCCTCCTACGTATTCATACGTTTTGAATACCGGGTTTTTTTTACAGCTCAGATTGACTATTTGAACAAATTGCTTAGTGTATCCGGCGTTTTGATGCATTAACTCGGCACCTTCATTCTCAAAGGCCATCACATGAACAAATTTGTCCGGATTGTCTGTGTCTTGTAATGAAACATATAATCTGCATCCTGGTTCAGAAACATGAACAGACCTGGTAAAAATCTCAATAGCAGCAACAACTTTTTTGCGCTTTCCTTTCAAGGCTTCAAATTCGACTGTTTTTGTGATCATTTATTAATTATTGTAATTATAAAAATCTATTTACTTGAATATCCTGTCTATGATTTAAGTATAATATAATAAAATTTTCCCACCCGTTATAATCCTGTTTTCTAAATGCCTGTTTGCTTGATTTTAAATTTAATTTATGGGTAATTGCAAAACAATTTTTTTTGTATCTCATATGAATAATAATAAAATAATTGCACTAATTACAGATTTTGGTGATCGCGGACATTTTGTTGGATCCATGAAGGGTGTGATCCTGAACCTTGATCCGGACATAAAGATCTTTGATATATCTCATAATATTGAACCACAAAACATTCTGGAAGCTGCCTTTACGCTATCTGATACTTTAAATTATTGGCCTGAAGGCACAATATTCGTCGTAGTCGTTGATCCGGGTGTAGGCATGGGACGAAAAACCCTGGCTGTTAAAACAAGGTCAGGACATATCATCTTATGTCCGGATAACGGGATCTTAACGGAGATATGTAAAGATCCTGGTCTTGAGGATATCCGGGTTATTTCCGAAGCAATGAACAGGCTTCCCGGATCCGAGAAGTTTCATACTTTCCATGGTCGTGACATATTTGCCTATGATGCCGGCAGACTGGCTACCGGGCAGGTCAATATCAAAGACATCGGATTCAAAATGGAGGATTCGATAATTATCCTCCCCATTCAGGAGGCCTCAGTAAAATATAAAGCAATTGAAGGATCCCTCATCAAAGTAGAATATCCTTTTGGAAATGTTTGCACGAATATTCCAAGGTCCTTATGTGATGAATTGGAATTTTCGGGAGGGGATATCCTTCAAATTGAAATATTTGAATCTGATGGTTTGATTCATAAAGGTGACCTGCTATTTGTAAATACCTTTGGAGAGGTGGATAAGGAAACTCCCATGGCTTACATCGACTCTTCAAACAGGCTGGGGCTGGCCGTTAATATGGGAAATTTCAGCAGTAATTATAAGATCAATGCAGGACTGACCTGGCGGATACTGGTGAAACACAGTAAGCGTTAAATCTGGTTAAAAATTGTTAAATAATTTATCTCTTAATTTTATTTGCCGTTTATTTGAATTAGATGCAAATGCTAATTCTTAAGGTCATGAAATTTTTTAGTATAATTTGTGCCATATTGTTGTATTCCGTTTCAGTTTTTAGCCAGGATGTTGATCAGGAGCAATTTGATAATAAGGAACCACAGGTTAAAACAGAGACCAGGAAAAAATATGATTCCCTCTATACCTGGCAATGGTCTGGCGCGGAAGAATTAAGCGATGAGTTTTTAAAAAAGTTCGAAAAAAAATTAGATCAGTTTCATGAAGAATGGGACGGTTTTGGAGATGAATTCATGTCAGGATTTTACCTCGATGACGAAATGACAAAAAATTTCAGAGATATTCAGAAAGATTTTGAATTGAAGTTCAGGGATTCCCTTTTTCTTGATGAACATTTTAAGAAGTTCTTTGATGAAGATCAGTTTAAACTGCACGGTTTTAATTTCAACGGAGAAAATTTAGAAGAAATGCCTTTTGATAAAGAAAAGATGGATGAATTGCAAAAGCGAATGAAGGATTTGTTTAATGGTGAATTCGATGAAAGAATAAGGAAATTCATCGAAGAACACAAAAGCGAAATCGATGAGATCAGGTACCAGATAAGAGAATCTATTCCTAACCGAAGAAAAGCCATTTAATTGTCATTCGCGTGTTCATATATTTAGTTATGACAAATTCATCGACCTGTACATCTACTTGGATATGACAAAATCATTAAACTGTACATCTTTTTAGGTATGGCAGAATTATTTGTCTTGAAATCTGTTGAGACATAATATGGTTTTTTTGTTCTCTAGCGGACAGTTTGACCGATGATGAACATTCTTTCCCGCCCCTATAGTTTTACAATTATTTGATTACCAGAGGTTTGCCGCTTTGGCATATAACTTGCAATTTTGAAATCATCAGTTAGAAACTGGGCAAGATACGTATACCCTTAAGATATCCTATATAAAATTCATCTGATATGTTAATAAGTTTTATAAAGATCGGGATCCGAAACCTGGTAAAAAACAAAGTTTACAGTTTCATAAACATATTGGGGTTGGCAGTTGGACTGGCAGGGTGTATTTTGATCGGATTATTTGTTGAGGATGAAATGTCCTATGATAAATTCCATGAAAACTCCGATAATATATACAGGCTGGCACTCGAGCGCATATATCCTACCCATTCCACATACTATGCGATCACCCCCCATTCCTTTGGTGATATACTTGGAGAAGAACTTCCTGAAGTAGAGCAGGTTGTCCGGCTTTTTAATTTCGTTAATCCCGTCGTTATCCGGTATGAAAATGAGCATGGCGAAGCGTTGGCCATGGAGGAAAAACATGTATTGCTTGCTGATTCAAATTTCTTCAAAGTTTTTACTTTACCGCTGTTAATAGGTGATAGAGAAACAGTAATGCGGGGTGCTAATAAGCTAGTAATGACTGAATCAACCGCTAAAAGATACTTTGGTGATGCAGATCCTATCAATAAGATCCTGGTTACAGGGGCAGGAGAATTTACTGTATCCGGAGTTTGCAGGGACCTGCCTGAAAACTCCCATTTCAAGTTCGACATTATCGGGACCCTGAATACACTGGATTTCTTTAATACTATGAATTATACTGGATTTTCAGCCTACCAGTACTTAGTGCTCAATGCAGGGGCAGACCCGGATTTACTCGAAGAGAAATTACCTGAAATCGTTAAAAAATATGCCGGCCCCCAGATCCAGGAGAATTTAAGTATATCTTATGAAGAATATATTGCAGCAGGGAATGGTTACAATTATTTTCTGCAACCTCTTACCAGTATCCATTTGCACTCAAAATTGGAAAATGAGATGCAGGTCAATGGAAATATAGCCATAGTATATATATTTATATCCATTTCTCTCTTCATATTGATTATAGCCTGTATAAATTTCATGAACCTGGCAACCGCACGGTCATCTGAGCGTGCAAAAGAAATCGGGATTCGTAAAACGCTGGGATCGTCCAGGAAAAAGATCATAGTCCAGATAACCTTAGAATCCATAATTATAAGCCTTATCAGCCTGGTCATCGGTATATTGATCGTCAGTTCATCATTACCCTATTTTAATCAACTGGCAAATAAAAGCCTGGAATTAAACCTGGAAAGCATGATTCTCCCGATCTTACTTGGATTTGCCATACTGGTTGGTGTTTTATCGGGCTTGTACCCGGCCATATTTTTATCCGCCTTCAAACCTTCCGTAGTTTTAAAAGGACGATTTGCATCAGGTACGAAGGGTTTATGGTTAAGAAATAGCCTGGTGATTGTACAGTTTTTTATTTCTATCGTTTTAATTGCCGGCACTTTACTTATTTATAAGCAATTGAGTTTCCTGCAGCAAAGACAGCTTGGATTTGACAAGGATAGTGTAATCATCATTGAACGTGCTTTCGCATTAGATGATCAGTTTGATGCCTTTAAGGATGAATTGAGGACATTTAATTTTGTGAAAAGTCTGGGCGTTTCAAGCTCAATTCCAGGGAGGGATCAATTCTTCGGTGCTTTCTTCCAGGTCAATGAGGGATCAGAAGCATTGACCACCAAGAATATGGTCATCGATGAGGACTATATTGAGACCCTGAATCTTGAGATGTTGATGGGAAGGGATTTCGATAGGAATTTTGAAGATTCATTGTCGCTAATTATAAATGAAACAGCAGTTAAAGCCTTTGGGATAGAAGATCCTGTCGGAGCCACCCTTACAACACCGGCAGCCGGAGAAATACCGGCCATTACTTTTACCATAGTGGGTGTTATAAAGGATTTTAACTTTCAGTCATTGCACACTCAGATAACACCGCTCACCCTATGGTATGCCAATAACAATGCACAGTATATAAATATTAAAATGAATTCCAGTGATTTTTCCGCTGATCTGTCAGAATTGGAAGCACTCTGGAAGAAATACGTGCCCGATGAACCATTCAAATTTTCATTCCTTGATCAGAATCTTAATACACTTTATGAAGCTGAACAGGATTCCGGAATGATCATGTTGATATTTTCCATTCTTGCTATCATAATAGCCAGTGTTGGTTTATTTGGTCTTGCTGCCTATACCACGATTCAACGTAAAAAAGAGATCGGTGTGAGAAAGGTTATGGGCTCTTCCATAGGAGGTATCGTTGCGCTTCTTTCACGGGATTTTGCAAGGCTTATCATTATTTCCTTTCTGATAGCCGTGCCTTTAGTATACTTCGGGATGAGCAAATGGCTTGAAGGATTTGCTTATAAAGTTAAAATGGTCTCTGTCTATCCCGGAGTAATACTTATCGCAGGTGTTATTTCCTTGGGAATTGCTTTCCTTACTGTCAGCTATCATTCGATCAAAGCAGCAGTTACCAACCCGGTTGACTCACTTCGATATGAGTAGATCAACTATTGAATTCAGAATATAAAATGATTACATATGCTTGTAAATTATTTTAAAGTTGCCATCAGGAACCTCTTAAGAAATAAAGTCTTCTCATTCATAAATATATCCGGCCTTGCATTCGGTATGGCAGCCTGTATACTCATCAGTCTGTATATTCTGGATGAACTAAGCTATGATACCTACCATGAAAATACTGAACGGATATACAGGATATCACGGGAATTTCTGAATGAGGATGGCGTTACAAATCTACATCTGGGGCAGATCGCTCCTCCCTTTGGTCCCCTTATTGATGGGGATTTTGAAGGAATTGTTGAATATTCAGTCAGAATGCTGCCCTCCGGGGGATCGCTGATTAGTTATGAGGATATCCACCTGGAGCAGGAAGGTGTATTCTTTGCTGAACCAACATTATTTGATATTTTCTCATTCGAAGTCCTGAAGGGGGATAAAAGCACCATGTTGACCGAACCCAACAGCGTCGTTATATCAGAATCCTTTGCTGAAATTTATTTTAAAGGGGTTGATCCAATTGGGAAAACGATGCGTTATGACGATATGCTGGATGTTAAGGTGACAGGTGTTACCAGGGACGTCCCCCGAAATTCCCATTTCCACTTTGACTGTCTGATCTCATTTGTTACCGTCGAGAATTATTTTGGCCGGGAAAACATGATGAGTAATTGGGGGAGTAACAATTATGCCACCTATATATTATTGAAAGAAGGGTATGATCCTGATGACCTGGAAGCTGAATTCCCGGAATTCCTCAACCGCCATATACATTCAGACAACCCTGATGTAAAAGCTTCGGACTGGACCCGCCTGAACCTATGGCCTCTTCCTTCGATACATCTTCATTCCCACCTGGATACGGAACTGGAGACCAATGGTAATATTACTTTTGTTATTATATATGGAGCGATAGCATTATTTATACTGCTTATTGCCTGTATTAATTTCATGAATCTTTCTACGGCCCGGTCCATGAAAAGATCCAAGGAAGTGGGATTGAGGAAGGTAATGGGGGCATACCGATTCAATTTGATCAGCCAATTCATGGCCGAATCGATTGTTTATTCCTTTCTGGCAGTCATCATTGCTTTGATGATGTCCGCCCTGGTGCTTCCTTACTTTAACAATTTCGTGGAGAAGGACCTGGCCTTGACTTTACTCGTAGAACCCAAACAGTTGGTTGTCTTCTTCCTAATCGTTTTACTGAGTGGTTTTATAGCAGGTAGTTATCCTGCATTATTTCTATCTTCATTCCATCCGGTCAAGGTGATCAAGGGAACCCTGTCGGATAAAAAGAGCGCGCATTCTTTCAGATATTTACTGGTTGTATTCCAGTTCCTTATCTCAATCGTGCTGATCATTGGTGTAGGTGTTATAAACGACCAGCTTGAATATGTTAAATCAAAGGAACTCGGATTTGATCGTGAAAATATTCTTGTACTCCCTGCAAGTGATGAGATATTCAATAAATATGAATTGGTCAAATCCAGGTTGCTGGAACATCCTGGGATCACCAATGTAGCGATGACCAGCCGTGTCCCTTCAGGCCGGCTGCTGGATTCGAATTCCACTAAAGCTGAGGTTAATGGTGAACTTAAACCCATTCCCTTCAGGGTGGCAGATATCCACGTCGATCATGATTTTCTAAATGTTCTCGGCGCAAATCTTCTTGCCGGGAGGAATTTTGATGAAAAAAGAGCCTCTGATTCAACAGGAGCATATATATTGAATGCAACTGCCGTAAAAGAAATAGGATGGAACAGTGCAGAGGATGCGATTGACAGGGAATTTCACTATGGAAATACTGCCGGGCGAGTGATAGGCATCGTGCAGGATTTTCACTTTGAATCCCTACACCAGGAAATAGCACCTATGATATTTCTTATAACTTCAGGAAGAAGGAGCAGTTTGATGATCAAATTCCAGGATATTGATAAAAATGAAGTCTTTGAATTTTTAAAGAAAGAATGGGCCGCGCTTCGTCCTAATTATCCATTTACTTATTATTATTTAGCAGAAAATTTTGATAATCAATATAACTCCGAAGACAGGCTCAGTAAACTGATACAGTATTTTTCAGGGCTTGCTATACTCATCGCTGTCCTGGGATTATTTGGTCTGGTATCCTTCTCCACAGAGCAGAGAACCAAAGAGATTGGGATACGAAAAGTAATGGGGGCTTCAGTTACTGATATACTGCTTTTATTAAATACAGCCTTCCTGCGATTAGTGCTTGTCGCCATTGTGATCTCAATGCCCCTGGCGTGGTGGGGAATGAATAAATGGCTGGGTACTTTCGCATACCATACCGATGTCCAGATCGTGACCCTTTTAGTATCAGGAATTGTTACTTTTCTAATCGCTGTATTGACCGTAAGTTACCGCACCTGGAGGTCCGCAAATACAAATCCCGCAGTTACGTTGAAGTATGAATAATTGCAAATTCTGAATTCATTATTTTTAAACACAAGATACCCCGGTAAACAAATGAAATTTGGTAATAATTTTCTTGAAAAATAAGCTTAAAAAGCTCTTGATCTTTACCCGGATTTCACGGAGGATTGCTGCATGGAATTGGTCAAAAAACACCAATAAAACTGGCTAAAAAGACCTTAAAATTACACACGTAATATGGGCCCTGTTTTTTACTATTTTATATGATCCAAATCCAGTTTATATTACTGGCCCTACTATAAAGTATAACTTTATGTGAAAACCAGTAAGATTCAATTATTCAGTCTATTGCTGTAGGGGAAGGATTCGAACCTTCATGGAGTAGTTAGTCCCGCCGAAGGCGGAATTTGTCCTATTTTTCTCCACCCTCGAGACAGGAGGGCATGGCTGCCTGTTTCATCACCCTACATTTTTTTAAATTTAAACAAATGTAACACAATGGCTTTTTATATAAAAATATTTTACTAAAAAATTTAAATAAATAAAAATAATTCAATTAAAGAGTATAATTATTAAAATAAATGTAATTGAAATCTCCAAAAAACTGAAATTTTTTGTAAATTTTTTGTAAAAAAATGTCCTCAAATTTTTGGAATATAAATTTTTTTATAAATTTGTAGAACATAGCTGGTTGAACAAAGGACTTGAGTGAAGGTAGAAACCCCTTCTATCTCCTCAAGTCTTTTTTTATGCCCCTTTTTTTAATGGCATTTCTTACCACGGAAATCAATAGATTTTAAGCTCATATCGGCCTCATCAAAAGACTGGATACCATGTACTGGTTTGACAGAATTTGACCTTCGGTTTACGGAGATTTTTCAGTTGGCTTTATAGTCAGGATAATATTGAAATACCGAAGAATTTATTAAAGGTTTTTCGGCCAGTATCTGTAGTAATTTATTCAATGATTTTCTCCCCACAATATTTACAGAATTTTGCATCCGTATCATGCCCTGTTTTCCGGCAGTTACTACATGCTTTCTGATCTTTTAATTTCTTCTCCTGTATGAACTCGCCAGTAACGATGCCAGTTGGAACGGCAATAATTCCATAACCCAGGATCATGATCACAGAAGCCATGACTTTGCCAAGTAATGTGATGGGTGTAATGTCCCCATAACCCACTGTTGTCAAAGTAACAATAGCCCAGTATATGCTGGTGGGGATATCAGAAAAACCCTCATTTTTGTAGCCTTCAAACAAATACATGAAAGTGCCCAGAATGATAGTCAGACTGACCACGGCGACCAGGAACACCACGATCTTGGGGATACTAGCTCTTAAGGCGGTTAAGATTGTGCGTGCCCCGCCCATGTACCTGGCCAGCTTGAGGATCCTGAATATCCGGATCAGGCGAATAGACCGGATAACAATGACAGCATGACTCCCCTTGAAGAATATATTGAGAAAGGTTGGCGTGATCGCCAGGAAGTCAATGATGCCCAGGAAACTGAATATATATTTAAATGGTTTAGGGGATGTGATAATACGTGCAATGTATTCAATAGAAAACATGATTGTAAATATCCATTCGATGATTACTAGCGCTTTTCCATAGTGAACGGATATGCTTTTTACGCTTTCGAGCATGACGGTCAGTATACTGAGAATAATAACTACGAGCAGTACGATATCAAATATTCTGCCCCATAGTGTATCAGTCCCAAAAATGATCACGTTCATTTTCTTTCGCCATCCGGTCAGCGAAGTGCTTTCTGGTTCAGCAGCCTGGATATTCATTTTTTATAATTTGAAGTCAAGGAATTGTCTCTCACGTTAATATAAAGAATTTTAAATTTAAATCTGATTAATTTACATTTTATACAATTTGGGCATTCTTTTGTACCTTGTAAGAAGAAAAATGGTTTTAAAGCCCTTATAATTTATTGGTCGTTGTGGATAAACTGTATATTCAGAAGTTATTGGTTCGAATAGCACGACATTCTGATGAAGAAGCCGCAAGGGAGTTTTTCGAGATTTTTCATCCCAAGCTGGTACGTTTTGCAGCCATTTACATTTCTTCGACGAGTATGGCCAATGATCTAGTGGCTGATGTTTTCTTAAAACTTTTCAGGAATAAGAGGAAGCTGGAAGATATTAGAGATATCCAGTATTATCTATACAAATCGGTAAAAAACCAGTGCATTACCTATTACAAGAAAAGAAGAGAGGAGATCTCACTGGATGATATTGAGGATACTGGTTATACTTATGAGATCGTAAATCCCGAAAGTGAATTTCTGACCAATGAGCTCTCAGCCAAGATTGAGGATATCATTAACAATTTCCCGCCAAAGCGTAAGATCATTTATAAAATGGTGGTCATTGACGGCCTTAAATATAAGGAGGCGGCTGAAATACTGGACCTGTCAGTAAAAACTATTGAGAATCACCTGGCCTTGGCCGTTAAAACGCTTCGCGGAAGTATAAGGGAATATCTGGGATCCAGTGATGCAAAACTCAATCAGAAAATTTCGAAGCATAAAAAAATTTAGACGATGCTTGGGGGTTTATACAATAATCAAGGTCTTGTAATATAGAGGCCACAGTCTTGGAATATATGACTTCTAAAAAAGGAAATATTGATCGAATAATATCCAGAACCCTGGCTGGTGATGCCAGCAACAGGGAAGAGAAGGAGTTAAAAGACTGGATCCTTGAAGAAGATGAGCATTACCTCGAATTCAAAATCCTGCAGGAATCAGCTTTAAAGGGATTTAAGGAACGAAAACTTTTAAACACGGACAGCACTTTTGAGAAGGTCTGGGAAAAGGAAGCGCCTCAGAAAAAAGGTGTTCACTACAAAATTGGGTTTTCTGTTTTTAAGACGGTCGCAGTTAGTGCCGCCGGACTCGCCTTGATACTTCTCAGCGTATTCTCCTACAGACAACTGGTTATAAACCAGGAGATTTCCCGGGTAAACGGCCAGCCTGTAATGATTGAGAAATTCAGCCCGATGGGACAAATATCTAAAGTTTTCCTGCCTGATGGTTCCCTTGTCTGGTTAAATGCTGATAGTAAGTTACAGTATTCTTCAAATTTTGGCGAAAAAACCAGGACTGTTTCCCTCACAGGGGAAGCATATTTTGAAATAAAACAGGATCAAACTAAGCCCTTTCTGGTAAAGTCAGGTAACGTAGCGATTACCGCTACAGGCACCTCTTTTAACGTGAATACATTTTACAATAATAGTGATATTGAAATTGTCCTTGATGAAGGGGAATTAACGATAGAAAATCTTTTTTCTTCCTTAATTCCGGGAATGCCATTAAAAACAACCCTGGTGCCAGGTGAAAAAGCAATTTATTCACTCAGGGAATCCTTATTTGATGTTGATGATATACAGGATTCATATGACTACACCTGCTGGAAAGACGGTGTATTATCCTTTCGACATGCTGATTTTGAAACTGTGGTCAATTCACTTGAACGCTGGTATGGTGTCGAATTTACCTGGGATGGGGAACCTGACACGGGCTGGAATTACACTGGTGCCTTTAATAACGAATACCTGGAAAGCGTGTTGAAGTCGCTTGGCCTGGATGGAGAATTTTCGTATGAGATTAAAAATAATGCTGTTCAGCTTATCTTTTCTGATAAGCAGGACTTTTAATTAAATGAGTTCTTTTAGGTTTTTATTTTGGTATGGCCATTAGTACTTAGCGGACGGGCCCCGGCAGTAAATAGCATCGTTGAGATTAGACATTTTCAGATAGTTTAGCACTGCAAAAACAAGTTGTCAAAAGATTTAGGCTGCAACTAATGATTGACACACAGGAAACCCCAATGCCGGGGTCTGGTCCAATGGCTTAAAAGAATACTTATCAGCTCTTTTTTCTAAATCCCGGAATTGTTTTATTATTCCTCTTCATCCTGGCAACATAAATGTATCCTAACGGTGCCAGCAAAATAGTAGGGATGGTTGATTCAAATGGTTTGGGAGTTCCTTTCATACTGTGCACAAGGTAAGCCAGTCCAACCGTAATTACTGTTGCCGCCACCACAGAACATATATAGGCCAGAATCTTGTTGTTGATACCCGTTACGATCAATTCCAGGATCTTAAGAATTATCCCTCCGATAAAAAAAGTATATACACCTTGCTTAATGGCAGCTATTGAGGCCAGAAATGGGCCATGATCGGCATTGATGTAGAAAACCACACTACCCATGAACAAAGCGCCAATTATTCCCAGCTTCACATCTATCAGCTGATTAAAAATATTTACGAATCTATTTGATGCCAAAAGATATTTTTTTGAATCCATGCCTATCGAACAATAAAAAATTATCTGAAAGGATTTTAAAATATAAGATCAAAATACGTAAAGATTTCACCAATACTGGGCCACAAATTAAACAATGTTCTGTAAAAGTCCAATTTTTAATCGCATCACACCATGCTCAGGAGATATTTCTGTGGTATTCTTTCATTGCATTATATAGCTTATTCCCGGATCTTGAAAACAGGAAAGACCCGGGAATATTTTTATGATTTGAGGTTGATTATTCCCGTTTTTCTTTCCATAATGCACCAATAAAATTGAACATAAGCCCTTATGAAACACAAAACAATAATTGAGCCCTTCAAAATAAAGATGGTGGAAACCATTCAAATGACAACTCAACAACAACGTAAAAAATACCTAAAGGAGGCAAATTTTAATCCGTTCATGTTGAAGAGTGATAAAGTGATCATAGATTTTCTAACTGACAGCGGCACTTCAGCCATGAGCTCGGAACAATGGGCAGGGATCATGCGCGGCGATGAATCCTATGCCGGTGCAAGAAGCTGGGAAAAGATGAGGGATGTTATCCATGACCTGACTGGATTTCAATATATTATACCCACGCATCAGGGCCGGGCAGCTGAAAGTATTTTGTTTACACTGCTGGGTGGAACTGACAAGGTTTTCATTAGTAATACTCACTTTGATACAACACGGGCTAATATTGAATACAGTGGTGCTACTGCGATAGACTGTATAATCAGTGAGGGTAAGATACCTTCTTCAACGTATCCTTTCAAAGGGAATATGAATATTGACCTTCTTGAACAGAATATAAGAAAACACGGTCCGGAAAATATAGGTGCTGTAATACTCACCGTAACCAACAATAGTGGGGGAGGTCAACCCGTGAGTATGCAAAATGTCAGGGATGTTCAGGCGATTTGCAGGAAATATGATATTTTGTATTTACTGGACAGCTGCCGTATAGCCGAAAATTCATATTTCATCGCTTTACGTGAAGAAAAATATAAAAAATGGACGTATAGGGATATTGCTACTGAGATGTTTTCTCTTGCCGACGGGACTATCATGAGTGCAAAGAAGGATGGTCTTGTGAACATGGGCGGATTTATTGCCCTGAAAAATAAAGAAATGGCTGACGCCTGTACCAATCTTCTTATCATTCGTGAGGGCTTTGCTACTTACGGGGGACTTTCTGGCAGGGATATGGAGGCCATATCCCGGGGATTAGTTGAAGTTTTTGATAAAGACTATTTGCATTACCGGATCAGAAGTACTACTTATCTTGGAGATAAATTGCTGGATATGGGTGTGCCAATAGTTCGACCTGTTGGGGGACATGCCGTATATGTAGATGCCAAAGCGTTTTATCCTCATATTCCCGTCGAACATTATCCTGGCCAGGCGCTCGTCTGTGAACTATACATACATGGTGGAATACGATCTGTTGAGATAGGCTCCGTAATGTTTGGGAAATATGACGTATCCGGAAACCTTATTCCTGCTGAAATGGAGCTTGTCAGGCTGGCTATACCGAGAAGAGTATATACACAAAGTCATATTGATTATGTGATAGAGACTTTTGGATTCGTAAAAGAGCACAAGGAAAATGCATCCGGATTCAGGATCACCTATGAATCTGAATTTTTAAGGCATTTTACAGCTCATTTTGAGCAGATTAAGTCGAATTGAATAAAGTTAGTCTATAATATATATAGAGTAACAGAAGAAGCGGGCGGGATTGAATTTTATGACGGAGGCCAGCAGCGATTTTTTTGATGAAATGGTAGTATAGATTTTTATAATGGAAGGGCCAGTATTGATTTCATTGACTTCAGGTAGAAGTGAATTTGACGTAATGCATGCTATATCAAATGCCCACTATGATCCCCAGTTTTTTGCCCAGCTCAACTTTAATTTTGTTCAGTTCAATATTTACCTTTTGCAGGCGCTCGATCTCATCATCATCCTTTAGCCGTTTCATTTCTTTCATGTTATCATCCAGGAGCTTTTTAATGATCTTATGCTTCAAACGAATAATATTTTCATAAGCTGATCGGTTCAGGAGTTCCTCCTCTTTGGGGACATATATTTTTTTATTTCCCCAATTATCGCTTATCTCATATCGTTGAGTGATAAGGTCAATAATTTCATTTTTAATTTCCGGTGGACTATTCTGTATGTAGTAGTCTGCATCAATGATATGCCCTTCTTTTAATTGATCTTTGAATATTTTATAAATTTCGCTGTAAAGAGGCGTCTGGAATTCTACATCTTCGAGTTCCTTCAATAGAAATTCATATAGATGATGCTCTTCTTCTATCTTATTCAGACCGTAATTGATCAATAGGCGTATACTTTCTTTTTCCTGTAATTTGATGCTTTCTTCAACTTCATGGACCGCTTCCTGTTGAACATCCATGGATTTTTCAATTAATTCTATATCTGGAAGCGGAGGAGGCAGATTCTTGGCTTTATTTCTTTCGGCGATGAGGATCTTATTCAATTCAGCAATTAATACAGATTCATCGATCCTTAATTTCCCGCTTGTTTCCTTGATATAGATGGATCTAAGTACCGGGTCTGGTATTTTTGAAATACTTTGAACTATATCTTTAATGGTTTGAGCTTTCTTAATGGGATCTTTTAGTGCATCCCGTGCAAATAGTTCTGCCTTGAAAGATATGAAATCCTGTACATTTGATTCAAGATATCCTTTGAATTCGGCAGATCCGATTTTGCGCGCATAACTGTCCGGATCTTCACCATCGGGGAAAATAACTGTCCTGACATTCAATCCGGAAGCGAGGATCATGTCTATACCCCGGATAGAGGCCTTTATACCAGCCTCATCACCGTCGAACAATATGGTTATGTTATCGGTATACCGTTTGATCAACTTGATCTGTCCTTCCGTAAGCGAAGTGCCCGATGAGGACACCACATTCTCCACCCCGGCAAGATGCAGACCAATAACATCAGTATATCCCTCTACGAGATAGCAGTTTTCGTTCATTCTTATCGCCTGACGGGCCTGGTAAAGACCATATAATGTCTCACTTTTATGATAGATCAGCGTTTCGGGAGAATTTACATATTTGGGTTTATTTTTTTCATTAGTCAGTATCCTGGCCCCGAATGCAATTGGTTTGCCCGTAAGATTATGAATCGGGAATATGACACGGTTCCTGAACCTGTCATAGACCTTTTGATCTTTTTTTATGATCATTCCGGCCTTTTCAATAATACTTTCATCGTATTTCTTTTCAATGGCTTCTTTATAAAAAGCATCCCATTGATCAAGGCTGTATCCCAATTCAAACTTGCGGATGACCTCATCCGTAAATCCTCTCTCCTTGAAGTAGGTTAATCCTATGGATTGTCCTTCTTTGGTTTCCCAGAGTGTATCAATATAGTATTTATTGGCAAAATTTGTAATAATATAAATACTGTCACGCTCATTCTGTCGCTGGATGTCCTCATCCGTCTCCTCTTTGGTCTCTATCTGGATCCCGTACTTTTTTGCCAGATAGGTCAAGGCCTCTATATAACTGATCCCTTCCATTTCCATGACGAAACTGATGGCATCGCCCCCCTTTCCGGAACTGAAACATTTGTAGATCTCTTTAGCCGGGGAAACAAAAAATGAAGGTGTTTTCTCATTCGTAAAAGGACTCAGTGCTTTATAGCTGCTTCCTGATTTTTTAAGACTGACAAAATCTCCAATCACATCGACGATGTCAATGCGCGCTTTTATTTCCCGTATGGATTCATCACTGATCTTCAAATCTTAATAATTTATCCCTTGCTTACTTTGTCTTAAGCAATTTATTACTCTTTTTCAGGTTCTTTGCCGTTTTCTTGGCAAATCCTTCCAGCGCGATGTCGATATCCCCTTTATTATAAGCCGTGGATGTGTGGGAATAAATCAGGTTTTTATCCCAGAGACGGAACAAAGATGTTTCCAGTTCGAATTTAGTGTCAATACGGTCATACCCTTCACTATATCGAAAGTAGACCGAAAAATAATTATGTATTAAATAGGGTGTCCCCTGACCGGGGGCAGGCCCATAGGTCATCTTTGCATTTACCCTTTCTTTTTTTAAATCCACATCAACTACCTCAACGACCAGCAGTCCATCGAATCCGTTATCCTCCAGGGCCGTAATAATGGTATCGGCACTCGGAATATGTGTGACTGTAAAATACTTATAACTTTGAAGCGCTTCAAACCCACTATCATTGATATAATAGGTAATTTCACTTTCAACCAACTTCCTGTTCTCGTATTTGGATCCGAGGTACATGACCATGATCTTTTCCAGTTTATCATCCTTACCGGATTTCTTATCCTGGGCAGATACTTGGATCCCGGTAATCAGAAGCAAAAACAGAATAATAGAAATTGATGTAAGTGTTTTAATCTTAAGCGCTTTCATACAGAATATAATTAACCTGCAATTTACTTCATTTTGATACAAGTTTTCCTAATCGTTAGAAATAATAGAATTTTTCCCTTATGATTCGAAATGAGGAAAACACTCATGAGAAATTAAATGTTTCTCGGCATGTAAATGCGATCCTGCCCTTATTATTATTTAGATTAAATTTAATTAACTTTACATTTCATTAAAATGATTAGAAAAGTGATTAAAAAAGAAGATGTATTAAAGGCTTTAAGTACAGTCATTGATCCTGATTTTAAAAAAGATCTTGTTTCCCTGGGAATGATCAAGGATGTTCAGGTTCGTGATAAAAAAATATCTTTTACGGTTGAATTAACTACGCCGGCATGTCCCCTGAAGGAAATTATCCGGGGCGATTGTTTAAAGGCTGTAAGCGGGATTGCAGGAGATGGATATGAGATAGATATTAATATGTCTTCCAATGTAACATCGGTAATTGATGAATCTCCGATGTTGCCTGATATAAAGAACATTATTGCTGTGGCCTCAGGAAAGGGTGGGGTTGGAAAATCTACAGTAACCACAAATCTTGCCATAGCCCTTGCAAAAACCGGTGCCAAGGTCGGGTTAATAGATGCAGATATATTTGGTCCTTCAATCCCTACTATGTTCAACTGCGAAAACGAGCAGCCGGAAGTGATCCAGAGGGATGGGAAAAATATGATTGTTCCTATTGAACAATATGGAGTTAAGCTTATTTCCATTGGATTTCTGTCACCGGGTGATAGTGCCATTGTCTGGCGGGGCCCAATGGCTGGTTCTGCCTTAAAACAGTTTATGTCTGATGCAGACTGGGGGGAACTGGATTATTTATTGATTGACTTGCCTCCGGGCACAAGTGATATTCACCTGACTCTGGTCCAGACTGTACCTGTAACAGGAGCCGTTTTGGTAACTACACCACAGAAAGTTGCTCTTGCTGATGCTATAAGGGGATTTCAGATGTTCAAACAACCTCAGATCAACGTACCTGTACTTGGGATCGTCGAAAATATGGCCTACTTCACTCCTGCTGAACTACCTGATAGTAAATACTTTATATTTGGAAAAGAAGGGGGGAAGCAATTGGCTGAGCAATATGATGTGCCTTTATTAGGACAAATACCTTTGGTACAGAGCATAAGGGAAAGCGGGGACGAAGGCTACCCGGCTGTCTTAAGGGATGACATCATAAGTGCTGCATTTGTCGACCTGGCCCAGGAACTGGCCCGAAGGATTGCCATAAGAAATGCAACACTTGATAAAACCCAGGTCGTTGAAATTAAAAATTAGAAGCTATGAATCCTGATACCCCCGAAAAAGAGAGATTATATGCAGAAGTGCTGGCCGTTCTTGATAAAATCCGGCCATATCTGGAAGCAGATGGTGGTGATGTTAAAATTGTTGAGATCAGTGATGATAATGTAGTCATGATAGAATTACTGGGTGCCTGTGGGTCCTGTCCGATGTCAACAATGACGCTGAAAGCAGGTGTTGAAGAAGCTGTCAAGCGTGAAGTTCCGGAAATTAAATCAGTTGAAGCAATAAATATTACTCCTTTGGAGTTTTTATAATAAATAATTTAACCATAAGCTATTACCTCTACTCTAATTATTCTGTATTAATGAGCTGAAGAAATGGTGTTAGATAATTCCCCATTATTCAGATAAAATTTGAGTTGATCATTATTTGTTTTATTGATAATTATTATGAAGGAATCCCGGATAAAGACTAATTTTACCCGGATTATGTGTAGTATGCAATTTGCAAGGGTCTTATTAACATGTATATCGGTTTTTACCGGGATGATGGTCCATGCTCAGGAACGCTGTGCAACAGTCCCATACAATGAAGCTTTAAATGAAAAATTTAATGGGTTGTATAATGTCGGCCAGTTTGAAAAGTGGATCGGTAATAAGATCCGGATAAAAGAGTCTTTACCTCAAATTAATAAAATTTCAGCCGAAGAGGTTTATCGCATTCCTGTTGTGATACATATAATTCACAATGGAGAATCTGAGGGGCAGGGTGTAAATATTTCCGATGCCCAGATCTTATCCCAGATACAGGTCTTAAATGAAGATTACAGGAGGCTGAATGGAGATACCATTAATACTCCGGAAATCTTCAAGCCAGTCGCAGCAGATACACATATTGAGTTCCATATGGCAGAACGGGACCCGGAAGGTCAGGAAACAGATGGAATTGTACGCGTTCAGGGTACGAAGTCAGAATGGAATGCACAGAGTTCCTCGGATAATGTTGACCTGAAATCCCTGAGCATGTGGCCTCCTGAAGATTATCTCAACATATGGGTCACAAGCCTGGCCAACAATTATCTTGGTTATGCCCAATATCCCATTACCAGCCTTCCCGGATCGGTCCCACCTTTTGACCGGGAAACAGATGGAGTGGTTATCCATTATATGGCCTTTGGTTCAAGGACTTATGGATCATTCAATTTATTTAATAGCTACGACAGGGGCAGGACCACAACCCATGAAATAGGTCACTATCTTGGATTGCGTCATATCTGGGGAGATATTGTTGGATGCGATGGTACAGATTATTGTGATGATACCCCTCAGGCTAATGACAGTTACAGTTCATGCAGCAATATTGATCCAATTACGTGTGGTTCCGAAGACATGTACCAGAATTTTCTGGATTATTCCTATGACCGGTGCATGAATATATTTACCGGCGATCAAATGCAAAGAATGCGTATCGTACTGGAAAATAGCCCCAGGAGGTTCAGCCTGTTAAGTTCACCGGGACTGAATCCACCCAGTGGAGATCAGAACCTGCTTATCGTGAGGGAAATCCTTAATCCGACCGATATTACCTGTGAAAATTTGTTTCAACCGAATATATCCGTTCAAAATAGTGGATCAAATGATATAACTTCATTTACTGTAAATATAACACTTGACGAAACGGAATATAGTGTTAAACTTGAGGGGGATACCATCATGCCTGGATCGGTGAGGATCCTGGACCTGTCGAGTCAGATCGGAATGATTGAACTTGATGATGGACAATACTATTTAAAGGCAGGAATTCAAAATCCCAATGAAGTAGATACCCTCGATCTCTCAGAATTTGACAAAGAAAAGTACTTTCTAGCGAATTCCCGGGAGGACGTGGCTCCATTCCTGGCGAAATTTGAATCAACAGGCTTCGATATGACCCTGTGGTCGGTATACAATCCGGACAACGACATAACCTGGGAGCTTGAAGATGTCCCGGTAAACCTTGAAGAAAACCGTGCTGCAGTGATGCGCATGTATGATTATCTGAAAATTGCCGAGACAGATTGGTTGGTGAGTCCGGTACTGGACCTCGAGAATACTCAGGTAGCCAATATAACATTCGACTTTTCCTATGCCATGGGATCTGTAACGGAAGATATTCTTGAATTAAGGGTTTCAACTGACTGTGGGGGCACATGGCCATATACCATCTTCAGTGCCTCAGGCGAGCAACTTGAAACAGGATCTACAGATGGCCCATGGTTACCTGAAGGATCAGCAGAATGGAAGAAAGGATATGCCGACCTCCAACAGTTTGCTGGCTTAGATAAGGTCAGACTGGCATTCATTACAACGAATCTGAATGGAAATAACCTCTTCCTGGATAATATTGAAATGTTCATAACCGGATTCACCCAGGATATATCATTAGAGGAGAATTCCATTCTGGCTCATCCGAATCCTTCCGAAGGCAGCAGTTTTTATGTATCCGTAAAAACGGACCAAAGACAGGACGTTATGATGCAAGTTGTAGACATGACAGGCAAAATTGTATATAGACAGGAATTGGATAATGTACTTAACCAGACTTTTGAGATTGACCTTGTCCAGGCAAGGACTGGGATCTATATTCTGAAAGCCGTAGGAAATACATATAATGAAACTACCCGGGTATTTTTAAACAGGTAAAATTATTAGCATGATCAAACCTAAGACTGTAGCTATATTGTTTGGTGGTAAATCCGTTGAACATAAAGTATCCTTAAGATCTGCCAAAAATATTTTTGATAACATTGATAAAAACATCTATGATGTCATATTGATCGGGATCAGCCAGAAAGGGCAATGGTATCATCTTGAAGATTTCACATTTAATATCGAGGAAGGAGAACCAATAGCTGTTAAATTAACCCAGGATAAAGATATCTTCTTTACATGGAAAGATGGCAGGGGCCTGGGTGATATTGACATCTTTTTTCCGGTCTTACATGGTAATGACGGAGAAGATGGAAGTATCCAGGGTCTTATTCGTACAGTAAATATGCCCATGGTAGGCACAGGGGTGTTGGGATCGGCAGTTGCATTTGATAAGATCTGTTCAAAACGTTTATTAACAGAAGCCGGTGTAAAGAATGCCAGATTCCTTTCCTATGCGTTAGAAGAAAAGAATACCATTGATTTCAGTTATGTTAAAGAAACCCTGGGATTGCCTTTCTTCGTGAAACCGGTTGCATCCGGTTCTTCTGTAGGTGTTTCCAAGGTAATAGATAATGCGTCATTTAAAGCAGCCATAGACGATACTTTTCAATATGACAATATGGTGCTCATTGAAGAGTACATTCAGGGACGGGAAATAGAATGCTCAGTAATGGGCAATCAAAATCCTAAGGTTTCTCAACCCGGGGAGATCCGCGTGGCCGGAGGCCATGACTTTTACTCTTTTGATGCAAAATATGTGGACGATTCAGGGGCAAAGCTCGATATGCCGGCTTTGTTAGACAAGCCTACTGCGAGTGAAATACAGGATATTGCCATAAAGGCATATAAAACCCTTTATTGTGAGGATTTTGCACGGATCGATATGTTCTTAAAGGCTGATGGTGAGATTTTTGTTAATGAAATAAATTCTATACCGGGATTTACACATATAAGCATGTTTCCTCAGCTATGGACGCTGGATGGTATTTCTTATACCGAGCTGATCTCGGAATTGATTGAAAATGCCTTTGAAAAGTATGAACGGGCAAACCGAATTAAACGTGATTTTGAATCGCCGCTCTAAAATATTATGGAATATTATATGATTTTTATTCTTTTGACGTAATATTAGTAAGGCAGGGCAAAATAGATTTATTACCTTTGCCCGGTCTTATTTCAGACACTATGAATACAATTATCAAGAAGATTTTTAAGGCTGAGAATTTTACTGACCTCATAAAACACCTTTTGTATATAGGTATTATTACAGTCCTGATCGTATTATCCGTATTCTATTTTTATCTGCCTGTATCTTCACATCATGGAGAATCAATAACGGTTCCCAATATTGTTGGATTGGTTTATGATGACCTGGATGAGTTTCTCACGGACCGTAATTTCAGGTTTGAGGTAAGCGAGGATTCCGGTTATAACAGCTCATACCCGGCTTTGGCGGTTCTAAAACAATATCCTGAGCCAGGACAAAAAGTTAAAGAAAACAGGAAGATCTTTTTAACATTAAATGCATTAAATCCCCCAAGTATTCGAATGCCCCGTCTTATTGATGGCACATTGAGTTTCGCTGAGCGCGTACTGGAGAGTTACGGATTACTGAGGGGAGAATTGATATATGAGGCAGATCCGGCCCGTAATGCTGTACTTGATCAACTGTACAATGGGGAAACTATCGAGCCCGGGACTTTATTGCCAAAAGGAAGTACAATTGATCTGGTGATTGGAGATGGAATTGGTAAAGTGATCTTCGAAATGCCCGATGCCAGGGGACTGGATCTTGAAGAAGCACGTATATTAATACTGGGATCAAACCTGGAAGTAGGAGAGATCCATTATATTGATGCACCTGAAGAGGTGCCTGGCACAGTGGTCAGCCAGAGTCCTCAACCTGAAATTATGGTTCGTATTGGTCGTTCGGTGAATTTATGGATTGCTGGTGAAGCTCCATCAGAAGAATTGCCTAATAATGAGGAATGATAGTCCTGAGAAAATATAGGTACACAGTATTGGTTTTCTTTTTCCTGTTTCTGTTCAGTTACAAGGGAATCGCACAGTTAACAATCACTCAGGTAACTTCCCCCCAAATCCAGCGTGACCAGGAAAGGAATGCCAGAAAAATGGAAGATGATACCCTATCCCTGCCTGTTTGGGATGACTTTTCCTATGAAGGTGGATTTCCCAGCCCGGATATCTGGATAAACAGTCCCAATGTACTTATAAATTATACCCTTGGAATAAGGCCCCCCACACTGGGAGTGGCCACTTTTGATGGAGCTACAGGTAACGGTGGTATTTATAATGCTAATCAGGAAGCTGTGGGGATTGCTGATTCGCTTGTATCCAAGCCTGTAAATCTGAGCACCCTTGGACCTACGGAGATCAATTCAGTATACTTAAGCTTTTTCTGGCAATTTTATGGATTTCCGGAAATTCCGGATGCTGAAGACTCGTTGAGACTCTTTTTTAGAAACCAGCAAAATGAATGGGAAGTAATAGATGTGTTTGACCGTGACCGCGCTATTTCCAGTGATACTTTCCAGCAGGTGATCTATAAGGTTGAACCTCGCTTTCTTCATTCCGCTTTTCAATTTAAATTTGAAAATAAAGCCCGTTTGTCCGGATCCTATGATTCATGGCATATAGATTATGTATATCTTAATAAAGGACGAAGTGTTAACGACCTGGCCTTTCTTGACAGGGCAATAACACATCCTCCGGATTATATTTTCGATGGATATTCCGCCGTTCCGGTTGATCAATTTATACCAGACCCGGATAAATTCCTTATTCCTTCCAAAGTCGATATTTATAACCTGGATAATTTACTGCAGCCAATAGAATATACGGCTATTATCAGGGATACATTTGATAAGAATAAGATCCTGGATACATTGAACTTCAATACTGAAGTTAATCCACCATTACAGGGAACCCAGCGTAGAACATTAAATATCAATGAACTCGATGTGGATAAATTGGATCTCACGTCGGATTCGATTTTTCTTACCATGGATTTCTATATCAGCTCTGGAGATACCATATCCGAAGGAGTCATTGATTACCGTGTAAATGATACTACTTCCATTG
The DNA here is from genome assembly GCA_024644875.1 of Cyclobacteriaceae bacterium. Taxonomy (GTDB): domain Bacteria; phylum Bacteroidota; class Bacteroidia; order Cytophagales; family Cyclobacteriaceae; genus JAGTVG01. The sequence goes on along the minus strand of JAHEGY010000001.1, from coordinate 127,495 downwards.
ATTACGCCCTTACAAATTATTTTGCTACCGATGATGGCAGCGCTGAATTTGGTCTGGGATTGGAACAACTCGACGGACAATTAGCCTATATGTTTGTAATGGAGGAGCCTGATATAATCAATAGAGTTGATATCCATTTTCCTAACATTGGCCGGGATCAGGCTGGATCTGCTTTCAGTTTCAGAGTGTGGAGACGACTGACAGATAATCCGGATGACTTACTATTTGAACGCCAGGATATGGCCATTGCACCCATTACGAGTTTTAATGAGTTTCAGACCATCACGCTATCGGATATCTATGTTACGGATACCTTTTATGTTGGATATGAACAACGAACAAATTTATTTATGGCTGTTGGATTCGATAAACAACATGATGCCGGTGAACGCATCTTTTATAATGTACTTGGAGAATGGATCCCGAATACCGATCATCATGGCAGCCTGATGATCAGGCCTTATTTTGGAGATAGGGAACCCACCGGATTTGAGGAAGAATTTAATTTGAAACCTAAGATTTATCCAAATCCTACCACAGGTATCATTCATGTTGAGGGTCAGTTCGATAGGATGACATTGTACGACCTTCTTGGAAATGTGCTGATCGAAACCGGTGAATCTGGGGATGTTATTAGATACGATCTTAGTAGCTTTAAGGAAGGATTATATATAATGAAGGTGTTTTCAGGAGGGAAAATCTATACAGAAAAAATCCTCAAGCTGCGTTGAATTCACTGAAATATCTTCAGGAATATTATTAAATCGATTAGGATCAGTATAAAGCCCGTATAAATCCCATAGCTTATAAGATATTTTTATACTTTTGCAGGAATATTTTTTTCGAGATATATAATTTTAAAAAATAGACGATGAACAAATTAGGGGCAGCCATAACTGGAGTATCTGGATATGTGCCGGATTATGTATTAACTAATGCTGAACTTGAGAAAATGGTTGATACAAATGATGAATGGATCCGTACCAGAACAGGAATAAGTGAGCGAAGGATATTAAAAGGAGAAGGATTAGGGACTGCATACCTGGGGACTAAAGCAGTAGAATCATTACTTGAAAAGACCAATACAAGCCCGGATGAAATTGATGGGCTGATTTGCGCTACAGTTACTCCTGAGATGTTTTTTCCGTCCACAGCAAATGTAATTTGTGAAAACGTAGGGATAAAAGGTGCTATGAGTTTTGATATGGCTGCTGCATGCTCAGGATTTTTATATGCACTTGAGACTGGCAATAACTTTATCAAAGCCGGAGGAATGAAGAAAGTTATTGTTATTGGTGCAGATAAAATGTCATCTATAATTGATTATACTGACCGGAATACCTGTATCCTCTTTGGTGATGGTGCAGGTGCAGTGCTTCTTGAACCTTCCGAGGATGATTATACGATCAAGGATGCAATATTGAGAAGTGATGGTGTTGGCAGGGATTTTATCGTGATCAAAGGTGGCGGATCAGCCTATCCTCCAACCCATGAAACACTGGATAAAGGGTATCATACTTTTTATCAGGATGGCCGATCAGTATTCAAATATGCTGTGACCAGCATGGCTGATGTTGCGGCAGAGATCATGGAAAGGAATAACCTGCAGGGTAAAGATGTTGCCTATCTGGTACCTCATCAGGCGAATCTCAGGATTATTGAAGCCACGGCTAAACGCATGGAAGTAGAAATGGATAAAGTTACCGTGAATATTTCAAAATACGGGAATACAACTGCCGCTACCATACCATTATGCTTATGGGAGTGGGAGAAAAAATTTAAAAAAGGAGATAACATAATACTGGCCGCCTTTGGCGGTGGATTTACCTGGGGTTCAGTTTATTTCAAATGGGCATATTAAACCCTAGATAATTGAATTATTTTTTGCGGATTTGTACATCTTATAGAAATTAGGTGCATTTTTAATGAATATGGGTGTAGTATTTCGTGATATAATGTAGTATATTCACTAGGACATTAGCTATTTAATATGAAGGTTGCGGGAATCATAGAGGAAAGTAAAAATCATCATCCAGGGGCATTGGCATATGTTATCCTGACCCAGGGGTGTAACTTTAAATGTCATTACTGTTATAATTCCCCATCAGCCAGAATTTTTGATAACGAGGAAGTATCCGATACAAAAATTGATGATATACTATCATTCCTTGAGGTAAATAAGAAGAAATACGGTGCCGTTGTGATCTCTGGTGGTGAACCAACCATGCATAAGGACCTTCCGGAGGTGATCAAAAAAATTAAATCCTTCGGTCTGCAGGTAAGACTTGAAACCAATGGGACGAATCCTAAAATTTTATCCCAGATAGTCGGAGAGGGATTGGTAGATTATGTTGCCATGGATATCAAGGCTCCCCTGGAAACCGATAAGTACAAGGATATTGCGGGTGTAAGTATTAGCACATCTCAATTGGGTAAGATCAATAAGTCTATAAGGATATTGACGCGTTCAAATGTTGAATATGAGGTCCGCACAACCCTGATCAAGCAAAAGCATTCCTTCCATGATATCCTCGATATATGCAATACGATAGTGGGTTGTAAACGATATTGCTTGCAGGAATTCGATGCAGATATTGCCTTTGACAAAACATATAATACTTTTTCCGGATATGATCAGAGAGAGTTGGAAAGACTGATCAAAGCCATAAACCCTGAGATCAAAGAAGTGATCTTCAAATAGAGCGGGGTATCCGGGAACCTCCCAATCACATACAACCACTGAATTATCAGGCTGTGCCTGTTTATTTATTTATCTCTATTGATTTTTCAGATTCGATTCTGTTCTCCAGATTTACTTTTCTTAAAGCATTAAGTATTACGTTAGGGTTCTCTCCTGATATATTGAAATTTTCATCAGGATCGGTATTATGATCATATAACATTTCAGCATAACGGGTTCCAGCACTGTCAAGCCATTCTGTGTAACGAAAATCCTGATTCTTGACTGACTCCCCCATAAAAAACCGACTGAATACATGGGGTTTTCCCTTAAGCATGGGATTATCATAATACTTCGTTAGACTTTCACCCTGAACATGGTTAGGAATACTTATTCCGGCCAGGTCACAGAGGGTAGGATAAATATCTATGAATTCTACCAGTGCATCAGTTTTTATTCCACCTGTTTTCCATGGGACTTTAAGGATTAGGGGTGCTCTCAGGGAGGTCTGATAATGGCAGTGTTTGCACCACAATCCATGCTCTCCAAGATTCCACCCATGATCCCCCCAGATAATCACAATGGTATTCTTGTCCAGATCAAGCACTTTCAATTCCTTTAAGACCTTCCCAATCTGGGCATCTGTATAACTTACACAGGCATTATACCCGTGTATTAGTTTAAGGGCCATAGAATCAGGAATGGGACCCTGAGGAGGAATATCATGATAGGCCCTTAATTCTCCAAAATTATGCATTGAAGCTCTTGGTGCATTTTCCGGGGTATAGGGATTGCCGGGAAGGTTAATCTTTTCAGAATCATATAGCTCCCAGTATTTTTTAGGAGCATTGAATGGGAGGTGTGGTTTGTAAAATCCAATGGCAAGGAAAAACGGCTTACCCATATCCTTGAGCTTTCTTAGATCCTGGATGCTGTGAACAGCAACTTTGCCATCATAATATGCATTATCATCCACATCGGCATTTTCATAGGGTGGGCCTGAACCATCGTTCATCTCCATTATTTCAATATTCTCTTTCTTCTGGTAATCCCTCCAAAACTTTTTGTCTGCCAGGTCATCCGCTGGTACCCAAGGTGGAACACTCCAGCTGTCTATTTTATCCGTCTTATGATGGAATATCTTTCCATTTGATATGGTATGATATCCATTGGCTCTGAAGTGAGCAGGAAGGCTGAGTATCCCGGGTGCATCTATATCTGCCCAGGTATCATAATCGATAAACCTCGATATATTCGGCCTTATTCCGGTCAGTAAGCTAGCCCTGGAGGCTCCACATACAGGTACCTGGCAATAGGCCTGCCTGAAGATTATGCCATCTCCGGCGACTTCATCAATATTAGGTGATATGATGTGACCGGCTCCATAACAATTCAACTCAGGCCTTAGGTCATCGACGGCTATAAACAGGATGTTGGGGGCTGTCTTGTCCGGTTTTTGATTACAGGTAGTAAAGACTACTGAAAAAAATATCAGGATATAAGGGAAAAAGCGTACCATTACCATAAATAATCAGGTTCATGAATGATGAAATTTACTGATTGATTTCAGAAGTTCCTATTGCCAGACGGTTAAATTATACAATAATAGGAAAATCACTTAAGCTGCTAAACTTAACTCCATTCGTTCGAGGATTCTCCTTCTTCCAGCCATTCTATTTTTTTATGTATAGGTTTTTCAGCCATCTGGTTTTTTTAATCTAGATAAAATAAAATAACATAAAATTTAGACATTTCAGTTTCTCTTTATTAATGAAGTTTAAAAATTTTATACTATCTTTTCGAAATTTTTAATTTAACAACATAATACGATGGCACTTAATACTTTAGATTGGTCTATTGTCTTTATATTTTTTATAATAGTTCTATCCATAGGATGGATAGCCTCGAGAACTGCAGGGAAAGATACATCGGAGTTCTTTTTAGGTGGCCGCGGAATGCCATGGTGGTTATTGGGTATATCGATGGTAGCCTGCACATTTTCTGCTGATACACCCAACCTCGTTACGGGGATGGTCCGTGAAAATGGAGTAGCCAAAAACTGGGCCTGGTGGGCCTTTTTAATAACTGGTATGGTTACTGTATTCATATATGCCAAGCTATGGCGAAGATCGAATGTAATGACAGACCTGGAATTTTATGAGAAAAGATATAGTGGAAAGGCGGCAGCTTTTCTCAGGGGGTTTAGATCAGTTTATCTTGGATTATTCTTCAATATTCTTATAATGGGAACCGTAACTCTGGCCGCTATTAAGATTGGAGCTGTTATGCTGAATCTCCAGCCCTGGCAAACGGTGGTAGGCGCATCTATCGTTGTTGTAATTTACTCCTCCCTCGGTGGGCTAAAAGGGGTTATATGGGCTGACTTTTTTCAGTACTCAATAGCTATGTTTGGCGCGGTGCTGGCTGCAGTGGTAGCCATACAACAGCCAGAAATTGGGAGTCTTGGTAATCTGTTAACCCACCCGGCACTACAAGAAAAGATATCATTTGTTCCTGATTTTACCGATGCATCGGTCTATGTACCCTTACTCATTATACCTGTAGCTGTCCAATGGTGGGCGGTTTGGTATCCGGGAGCTGAGCCAGGAGGCGGAGGATATATAGCGCAGAGGATGCTTGCTGCAAAAAATGAGAAAAATGCTATCGGAGCCACTTTATTATTCAATTTTGCTCATTATGCCCTAAGGCCCTGGCCATGGATCATTGTAGCTCTGGCTTCAATTGTTCTCTATCCGGACCTTGCTACCATAAAAGCTGAATTCCCGGCCATTACAAATGAATATCTGAAAGATGATGTTGCATATCCTGTGATGCTGTCAAAACTAAGCCCGGGATGGCTTGGACTGGTCGTAGCTTCAATCATTGCGGCCTATATGTCAACGATCGGAACACACCTGAACTGGGGATCTTCATACCTGGTGAATGATTTCTATAAAAGATTTGTAAACCCCGAGGGAACTGAGAAAAATATGGTGATGGTGGGTAGGATCTCTACCGTGCTCCTTATGATACTTGCTGGCCTGCTCTCCTTGTTCTTCCTGGAGGATGCAACCCAGGCCTTCAATATCCTGCTATTATCCGGAGCCGGATCAGGTTTGATATATCTGTTGAGATGGTTCTGGTGGCGAATCAATGCATGGACAGAACTGGTGGCCATGGTGGTAGCTACGGTAAATGCGGTGATCCTGGTATTCTGGATTAATGACCTCTGGCTGGCTGATACCTTCAGCAGTATTTATCCTCTGCCTGCCGATTATGCAACCTTGGGAGAAAAGGCATTATCCGGAACAGTATTTCCTATTAAGTTGATTATAGCCATTGTTGCTACAACCATTGCCTGGATATTGACCACCTATCTCACCAAGCCGGAGAAGGCACAAACCTTGAGAGATTTTTACAGATTAACACTCCCTGGTGGCCCTGGCTGGAAAAAAGTCGTGGAAGAAGCACGCGCTGATGGTGATATGATCGATGAAAAAGTTCATGGTCAACCCTGGGAGATGCCAGTCCAGATTCTGATGGTATTTATAGGCTGTATCGTGATCTATTCAAGCCTGTTTGCCATTGGTAATTTATTGTATGGGAACGAAATGATGGCAGTTATCTTATCTCTTGTCGCCATTGCCGGCACTTATTTTCTGTTTAAATCACTGCATAAGCTTAGAGCTAATTAATTATAATTAAAATAAATTCAGGCCACCTCTCAGATTTGAGGGGTGGTTTTTTTATTTTCGCTAAAAACTTATTTATCTATGGATTTAACTTTAGTAATTATGGCTGCAGGAATCGGCAGCAGATATGGAGGTGTCAAGCAGCTCGACGGGATTGGGCCTTCCGGAGAAACCATCATGGATTACTCCATTTACGATGCGATTGATGCCGGATATACCAAGGTAGTATTTATTATACGTAAGGAACTTCAGGAGGCTTTTAATAATCACTATAAAGAACGCTTCAAAGGAAAGATCAAGTTCGAGTATGTGTATCAGGATGAGTTCAAGAAATATGAAAACAATTTTAATATAAACAGATCCAAACCATGGGGTACCGGCCATGCCATGCTATCCGTAAAGGATGTAGTTAACAAACCCTTTGCTATTATTAATGCGGATGATTTTTATGGTAGAAGTGCATTTTTCTCTGTGGCAGAAGCCTTGACCGGAAATCAGGATGCGGATCAGTTGTTCCTCCTGGGATACAAACTGAATAATACCTTATCAGACCATGGAACAGTTTCCAGGGGCCTTTGTCATGTGGATGCAGACAATTACCTGGTGGATGTTAAGGAACTTACTAAAATAGCCAGAAAAGAAGGAGGGATCTTCTACGAGGAGGGGGACCAGCTCTTTCCTCTCAGACCGGATGATCTGGTCTCCATGAATTTCTGGGGTTTTATGCCAAATATTTTTGATGACCTGGATGAAGCTTTTAAGAAATTTATTCATGAAAATCATAGTAATCCAAAAGCGGAATTTTATATACCCACTTTTGTGGATATTATGTTAAAAGCCGGAAAGTCGAAAGTAAAAGTGTTAAGTACGGATGAGCAATGGCTCGGTGTTACTTACAGGGAGGACAAGCCTATTGTCACTGGTGGAATTGCTGACCTGGTAGATAAAGGAATATATCCGGGCCGTATTGTGTAACCTTTTTATTCCCTGACATTATAATTACCTTGCTTATTCATTAATTTTTTATCAATTTGTACTGATGGGCTATTTTTTTGGGTTGAACAAGAGATCGTATACATTGATCATACTATTATTGATCTCCATCCAGTCATTTTTGTTTTTCCAGCACTGTGAAAAACGAACAGAGACTGTTGAGGCAGTTGAGGAAGATCCGTTTCAACCTGAAGTAGCAAAGGCTTTGCTGGACAACCAGTATGCTGGAACTGAATCCTGTATTGAATGCCATGAGAAAGAGTATTATGAATGGCTGGGATCCCATCACGATGAATCTATGATGGTTGCCACTGACAGCAGTATTAAAGGGGATTTCAATAATGTTACTTTTTTCAAAAATGGTGTTTATACCAGATTTTTTAAACAGGGGAAAAAATTCATGGTAAATACCGAAGGCGATGATGGAGAATATCATGATTATGAGATACTCTATACCTTCGGAACGGAGCCATTGCAGCAGTATATTGTTGAATTTCCACGGGGAAGGTATCAGTGCCTGAGAATAGCCTGGGATACTGACTCGAGTATGTGGTTTGACCTGTATCCTGATTTTGTGATCTCAAACAAGGAGTGGATACACTGGACAGGCGGCGGTATGAATTGGAATACAGCATGTGCAGATTGTCATTCCACCAATCTCCGAAAGAATTATATCAATGAATCTGATTCTTTCAATACTTTGTTTACCATAATCAATGTTAGCTGCGAGGCATGTCATGGGCCATCCAAAGCGCATAACGATTTTATAAATTCAGACCTGTATGATGAATCGGATGCATATGATGCATATCAACATTTGTTTTTGACCCGAAGAGATTCATCGGAGCAGCAGGTGGACCAATGTGCCCGGTGTCATTCGAGAAGGGTTCAGTTTACGGAAGCTTACAATCACGATGGATTGTTTGAAGATCATTACATGGGTGAGATCCTCGCGGATCACCTTTATTTCCCGGACGGTCAGATCCTGGAGGAGGATTATGTTTACAGTTCCTTTATACAGACAAAAATGTATCACCAGGATGTAAAATGTACCAATTGTCATAATCCACATACGACCAAATTAAAATATGAAGGGAATAAGTTATGCCTTCAATGTCACGAGGCTGAAAAATATGATATATACGAACACCATTTTCATGAAATGAACACGGATGCTGCTCTGTGTATTAACTGTCATATGGATGGCCGGTATTATATGGTAAACGATTATCGCAGGGATCACAGTTTCAGGGTTCCCAGGCCTGACCTGTCTGTTGAATATGGTGTCCCGAACGCATGTATTAGTTGCCATACTGACAGCACGGATCAATGGGCCAGTGACTGGGTGGTGGAATGGTACGGTCCGGAAAGGGTAAAAAACTATGCGGATGTCTTATGCCTGGGAAGCACACGGACGGAGGAAGCGGTCCCGGATCTGGTCAGATTGATCAACGACAAAACGCAACCGGCGATTGCCAGGGCAACAGCCGTATGGTATCTTGGATTTATTGATACCGAACTGTCCAACCGAACCATCTTTAATGCTGCAGGTGATCCCGCTCCGCAAGTAAGGTATGTCGTAGCCGAAGTAATGCAATCATTTCCTACAGAAATACGCTACCAGTATCTTGCACCCCTGCTCAGAGACCCTTATCGATCGGTCAGGACCATGGCTCTGGATGCTTTAACAGATATTCCCATGAGCCAGTTCAGCGAGGAATACCGGAAAGATTATTTAAAAGTCTTGCCGGAATATAAGGCTATGCTTGATATGCGTGCTGATTTTACGGGTGGCCAGGCTATGATCGCCAGGTATAATGAACGCCAGGGAAGGCCAGAGGCTGCAGAGACCGCTTTGAAAAAAGCCATCAGGTTTGATACCCTGTTCAATGTCGGCCGAATTAACCTGGCCCATCTGTATCATAATCAGGGTAAAACCCAGGAAGCGATCGATTTGTTTAAGCTGGTGATAAAGATGGAACCACAATATGATCCTGCTTATTATTCTCTGGGATTATTGTATGCTGAGACCGGCAATATTGAATCAGCGATCGAATACCTCCAGCGGACTATAAATATCAACCCGAATAACCTGAGGGCATACTATAACCTGGGTCTGGCTTATCAGCAGTCAGGAGATATTGAACAGGCAGAAAACATTTTTATAAAAGGGCTGGCAATAGATGAACGGAATATTGACATTACCTATGCCCTTGTGATTCTATATGTACAGCAAGGGGCATTTGCAAAAGCCGGTGCCTATATGCCACTATTGAAATCCAGCTTTCCCGATGAACCAAATATTATTGAACTGGACAATCACATTAAGCAGGGCTTGAATGCCAACTGATTATGATAGTATTTCCCTGTATTGAATAAATCCTTTACTCAGGCACATATTTAAATGACTATCTTTATCAGAATTATGGCATTGAAATGAAAACCGGATTTTATATATTACGCAACGAAAAATTGAAAGGATAAAAGTAACCACTTTGATGAAAAAGATATTCATTATCCTCTATCAATTATATAAATGGATACTCCTCCTGCCTTTTTTCCTCGTCAACTCGATTTTTTTTGGGGTACTCGCAGTCGTTATTTCTCTGTTAACTACACAGAAAATCAGTCATTTTTTGGCAGGGGTGATGTGGGCTAAACTGAATTGCATTTTAACTCCGGTTATTGTAAAAGTAAAAGGGAGAGAAAATATCAATCCTAAACAACCATATGTAATTGTTGTAAACCATCAAAGTGCTTACGATATAATTGTGTTATATGCCAGCCTGGGTATTGATTTTAAATGGATTATGAAAAAAGAGATCAAGAAGATCCCGGGCGTTGGTTTTGGCAGTCAGGCATGTGGGCATATTTATATTGACCGGTCAAGTACCAAGGCCGCCATTGATACTATAAATTCAGCAAAATTAAAGATAAAAGACGGGACATCTGTAGTTATTTTTCCGGAAGGGACCCGAAGCAGGACCCATGAAATGCTGCCTTTTAAAAAAGGGGCATTCTGGTTTGCATTTGACCTGAATCTGCCAATCCTACCTGTAACCATTAATGGAACAAGGAAAATTCTTCCTTCCGGCACCATGAACTTGTTGCCAGGTAAGGCTGAGATCATAATACATCCGGCCATTGACATAAAAGATTATTCCAGGGAAACCATGCCTCAACTGATTGAAAAGACAAGAAATGTTATCAATAGTGGCATGAAGACTGCTTGATTGTAAATTGATCTTCAGTATGCCCACTTAAGCCATCAATGCCTTCATAAGCTTTCCTGTAAGGATTATCCAATTCACTATTCTGATATGAAATTGACTTGCCTGGTTGTAGATGATGAGCAGTTGGTGACGGAATTGCTCGAACAATATATCTCGAAAGTTCCTTTTCTGGAATTAAAGGGGCTGGTCAAAAATCCTTTGGAAGTAGTTGAGTATATGGAAAAGGATACTTTGGATATAATCTTACCGGATATTCAAATGCCTGATCTTAATGGCATAGATCTTTTGAAAACTATGAGTTCCAGGCCGATTGTGATATTTACAACGGCCTATTCTGAATATGCTATAGAAAGTTATGAACTGGATGCCCTTGATTATCTGGTTAAGCCATTTTCATTTGAACGATTCATGAAGTCCATAAATAAGGCAGTTGAACTGTTCAAATTGAAGCAAAATTCTGAAAACCCCGTTTCAGGTCAGGAATATATTTCCATTCATGCAGATCATAAAATCTACAGGATCCGTCTTGATGATATTCTGTACATTGAAGGATTAAGGGAATACGTATCTTATTATACAAGCAAAAAAAGAATAATCACACTGGCCTCATTAAAGAATCTCGAGGAATCCCTCCCTGATAGCATGTTTATGAGGATCCATAAATCCTATATAATTCCTGTGCAAAAGTTAAAGCTGTCGAGGGAAATACGGTTGATCTGGGGATAAAAAAAATCCCGATAGGCAGAAGCTACCGGGATAAAGTATTCAAAGTTTTTTCCGTTTAGTAGGTGTAACTCACAAAAGCGATTTCCTTACTGTCAGGAGACCAGGAAGGTACATTTATTGTTCCCTGACCACCATATAGATGTGCTACTACCTTTATATCTCCTCCATCAACGGGCATAAGCCTGAGCATTACGTTTTTGTTGGGCGGATGATCACCGGGGGCCACAGGATCCACATAGGAAATAAATGCTATCCATTTGCCATCAGGAGAGGGATGCGGGAACCAGTTCTGGTACTCATCCGAGGTAAGTTGTACCTGTTCGGCTCCATCTGTATTCATCCTCCAAATCTCCATTGTCCCGGATTGACATGAGTTATAATATATATATTTTCCATCCAGGCTATAATCCGGCCCATCATCCAGGCAGTAGGAACTGGTCAGTCGCTTTTCCTTACCTCCATTTCTTTTTATCTCGTATATGTCGTAATGATCACTGATTTCCCTGCCTGCAACAAAAGCAAGTTTCTTGCTGTCCGCTGACCATCCATGCCAGTAAGATGGACCTTGTTCCGTGACCAATTTGGGTTTGCCTCCCTCGTATGGAATTATGTATATGCGGCTCCCAATACCCTCGTCACCATTGCTGGCAGCAATCCATTTACCATCAGGAGAGATCCCATGATCATTATTGAGATTATTGAGTTCACCGGATTCAATCATTTGCGGCTCCCCACCGGCCACCGGTATTTTATATAGCTTACCCTCTTCGTTGAATAACAACTTTTGCTCTGTAAATGACCAGTTCGGGGCTTCGAATAGGCCATCCTTGGCATAAATTTCACGCCGGTTTAAAGTTTCAATATTAAGGATTTCCAGTCTGCTGCTAACACCCTCGCGGGAATTTCCTTTTCCTGCTTCTGCAGGTACTGATATCCTGACATTGTTGAAAACGATTTGCTGGAAATTATATTCATTATGTGAACAGACAAATAATCCCGCGTAAACACTTCCACTCATGTCCATGGAAAATTCCCCGACTTTTTCCAATAGGCCTCCATCATTGGCAACTTTCATGGTAAAAGTATCTCCTTTTCTTTCCAACTGAATGATGTTCGGCCCATTAACCGAAGCCCGGATCTCAGCCATTTCCCCATTGATCTTTTCACGATATTGAAGAGCCGTCAATCCATCACCATGAACAGTAACCGATACATGAGGTGCATTAGGATCGAGGCCCTGGCGGATCATCCAGCCCCCTTTGCGATGGGGTTCAGGATTATCACCAACAAATTCCATTTTAGCATATAAGATAAAATCCCCTTCCATAATCTTCCATAGATAGTGAAATTCATCAATATTAAACCAGATATTTTCTCCTGATCCTCCGACAAGATATTCGTCGGTATCTTTATCGTAAGCCACAGAACCATCAATTTTCACGTCGCCAATATCAGATTGCCCATCAAAGATGCCATAAACAGATAATTGTGCCATGCTATCACTTGTTATAATGATGGTAATAAAACTAATGAATAATAATATTCGCCTCATGGTAAATTTATTTTAATAATGATAGAACGCCTTTAACATAACCAATAGATTCAGCCAGACCAGCCAGAGGATCATTACCGTCTTTTTCATATTCAAAACTGGCAATTCCGGAATATTGATTCTCTAATAAAACCTGTAGAAAGGCCTTTATATCTATTATGCCTCTGCCTATTTCCACAGTATCACCTTCCGGGGATGATTTATCTACGTCTTTTAAGTGCACATCAAGTAATCTATCAAAGTACTTTAGCGCCTCAGATGCAGGATCTAATCCTATGCGTTGTGTATGCCCTATATCCATGCACATACCAATTCTTTTATCTCTGTTCCCGATTTTTTCGATGATACTTTCTGGGCTGGGGTATAGATCGTCACCAGGGCCATGATTATGAATAGCCACCTGGATGTCTGTTTCTTTCACCTTCTTTTCAACAAGATCCAGCAGATCGTGGTTAGGTACTCCAATTATCGTTTTCATTCCAGCTGCTTTCGCATACCGGAATGCATTTTCAACCTCATCTTCATTATTCATGTAAACTACACCGGCACCATATAGTTTTATGCCTGCTTTTTCTATTTTATTTTTGACCTCTCTGATTTCGTTATCGGTTTTGTCGAGGGGAAGATGCATGCTTTTTAAAGCAATATACTCAATACCTACTATATTGGTCATCCTGATTGTTTCTTCCAGTGAGAATTCCCTGAACGTATAGGATGCAATTCCAAGCCTGATTTTTTCACTGCCCTTTAGTCGGGGTGTCCCGGTTGAGAACCTGGGCATGAAAGTACCGGAAACAGCTAATCCGGCAATCTTAATAAAATTTCTACGATGTGTTTTATTCATGGTTCCAAAAATCAATAATGAAGCCATAAAATAGGTAAAATAATTTTAAAAGCCTAGGCGTGAGCCTAAGATAAAATATCTCTCAGGTATAAATTATTTAAGTTGATTCTGGTAGGTGTTGAAATATCGTCCATACTGTAAAACCGGGAAATAATTTTTAAGAGGATTTTTAATCGATCGGTAGAGAGAAATGGCCTGGCCAGGTATTTTTTTAAAGTATATACTTATTTCAGGGCAATTTCCGTAGTATCAACTTCTGTTTGCTCATTTGAAGGAATTTGAGCCATAAGGAAAAATACAAAAATTAGAATAATGATAGACACTGTTCCATATTTAATATAATGCCGCTCTATTTTCTTCATAAAATAGAATATGATATAACTGGTTAAGATAAAGTATCCTGTAAATAGTAATTTAATATACAAACCGTTTAGAAGGGAAGCGGTCTGAAGCGATATTAAAGATACAATGAAATAAATTACAAGCATCCTGTAATCTCCGGGGGGCTTGAATATGATTTCCCTTTTGTGACGGCCATTGTTGTTTTCCCTGGCTAACAAAAAAGCTGTCATTAATACCATCGTTAAAATTAATCCCCACTGAATTACATTAAGCCCCATCATCCTGTCGTAAAGAACCGGTGATTCAAAGGGAAACGTTTTGAACAGGATAATAAATAAAACGACCATTAGGGTAATCATTGCAAACAATAGGTTATTCCCGGGATATTTTATTTTTGATGAAATATATATGAATGGTATCGATACGGAAAAGGTTATTAGCAGAAGATAGGTAATGGGATCTTTTAACATCAACTCGGGAAATACGGAAGCCGAATACTGTAAAGGGCTGAATTGCATGATCCCAATACCGGCAGCAATTGACTTTTTATATCCCAGGGAGGCCAGTAAATTATTGTCAAAAAGAAATTCATTTGTTTGAAATAAAGCAAAAAATATAAAAAGTATAACCAGTATTTTGTCAAGAACCACGTATGGGATGCGGAATATTCCCTTCATAATTCTTATCGTAATGATTATTCCGAATACACCGGGGAAGATTAAAAGGCCGTCCGGCGATCCAATTCCAGGAAAGTAATGACTAAAGCTGGCTTCTGCAAGACTTGTAATAGCCAGATAAATCAATGAAATAGTAAATAGTAATAAAAGCGTAATAATAGGCTGTACATTATTTTTGAGGCTGATATACATGCTGGCAAACAATATAAAGATATATGTCGCAGAAATGAGAATTTCCTGATTAGTAAATAGCAATAGCTTGTCAATCATTGATTTTTGCCAGTTATATAATAGATAGACACACTATAGTCTCAAAGGGTTTAAACCGAGCCTCAATTATTTATTATTCTCGGATTTTTTATTTCTTTGCCTCATTTCTCAGTGCAAATCCTGTGATTCTACATCTCATAGAAAGCGGGAGGTTTATCATTGTATATTATATTTATGGATCATATTATTGCTTGAAAAAAATAATAAAAAGTTATATAAATAACATATAATTAGATTTATATAACGTAAATTTGCTTCAGGAATTTAAAAAAGCGAATTTTCTTTGTAAAAAATTTAGTGAAAAGGCAAAAGGATCTATCGATTAAGTTTGAATTAATATATATTTAATCAAACCGAATGTAAATCACGGGTGATAGATAAAAATGGGGACCAAAATTATGTTTCTGTTATGTTTCAGATCCTCGTTTTGATTTATGATCATTTAATATTTATTTAAATGCTTTGCATTATGGTCAAAGCAAATTTTTAATAACCTAATTTAAATAATACTCAAAAAATTATGGCAGAAGTTAATTCTATCCCAAAGAGTTCCATAGGTTTGGACACCGTTGGATTAAAAAACCTAAAGAGTGAATTCTGGAATCTATCGACTCCGGCATTGTACGAGGAAGCTTTAAAGAGAAATGAAGGTGTTGTCTCTCACCTGGGTCCCCTGGTAGTACGTACCGGTCAGTTTACGGGCCGCTCTCCTAACGACAAATTTGTAGTTGAAGAAAAAACAAACAAGGATAAAATATGGTGGGGCAAAGTTAACAGGCCTTATAAAGAAGATAAATTTGAGGAACTGGAAAGAAGAATGTCATCTTATCTTCAGGGAAAAGATGTTTTTGTACAGGATTGCTGGTGTGGTGCTGATCCTGAGTACAGGATGCCGGTCCGTATAATTACCCAGTATGCCTGGCACAATCTTTTCATCAGAAATATGTTTATCCAGGCAAACCCTGAAGAATTGGAAAATTTTGAGCCGGAATTCGTTGTTATTGATTGTCCGGGTTTCCATGCTAATCAGGAAGTTGATGAGACGAATTCAGATATTTTCATTCTTGTGAACTTTGAGAAGAAAAAGGTTCTGATTGGTGGAACCGAATACGCGGGTGAAATGAAGAAATCCGTATTCAGCGCCATGAACTTCTTCCTGCCGCTGAAGAACGTGATGCCTATGCACTGTTCGGCCAATATAGGACCTAAAGGAGACACTGCTATTTTCTTTGGTTTGAGCGGAACGGGTAAGACCACCTTGTCGGCAGATGCAAGCAGAACTTTAATTGGTGATGACGAGCACGGATGGAGTAATAATGGCGTATTTAACTTTGAGGGAGGATGCTATGCAAAGGTTATCAAGTTATCTCCAGAAGCAGAGCCCGAGATTTATGATACAACAAGAAGATTCGGAACAATACTTGAAAACGTGGGCATAGACATGACCACCCGCCGCGTAGATCTGGATGATGGATCCCTAACGGAAAATACCAGGGCAGCCTATCCGATTTCACATATTCCGAATGCCTCCAGAGATGGAAAAGGTGGTCATCCGGAAAATATTATTTTCTTGACTGCTGATGCTTTTGGCGTATTGCCCCCGGTGTCCAGATTAACACCTGAGCAGGCTATGTATCATTTTCTGTCAGGGTATACTGCAAAAGTTGCCGGAACTGAGCGGGGCGTTACGGAACCACAGGCTACCTTCAGTACCTGTTTTGGAGCGCCTTTTATGACCCAACACCCTAATGTTTATGCAGAACTGCTGGGTGAGAAAATTGCCAGGCATGAAGTGAAATGCTGGTTGGTAAATACAGGATGGACTGGAGGTCCGTATGGTGTAGGTCACAGGATGAAGATCGCCTACACCAGGGCAATGGTCAATGCTGCCTTAGACGGTGACCTGGAAAATGTTTCATATGAAACAGATCCGATCTTTGGTCTTGAAGTACCACAGACCTGCCCTAATGTTCCGGAGGAGGTGTTGAACCCCAAAAACACATGGAAAGACAAGGCCGCGTACGACGATCAGGCTAAAAAACTGGCTACGATGTTTAATGAGAACTTTAAGCAGTTTGAAGAGCAAGTATCCGAAGCTGTGAGAAAATCAGCTCCCGGGGCCTGAGCAGAAGCCAATAGTATGATTTATAAATAAAAGATGTTTTGTAAAGGGGTTTGCTTTCCAACGGGTATCCCCTTTTTTGTGTCTTCATACGGGCATTGACATACAGTATGCGCAGAATTAAACTGAAAAGGCCATATTTTAATCGGAATTACTTACTTTTGTGAATTAAAATAAATCTATTATAAGAATGAATAACATCTTAAAAAGAATTCGAAGTCTGAGCCTTATGGCTATGACAGCTATTTTGTTATTCAGCTGTTACCCGAAGGGTCCTGAATATACATCTGATTATGCACTGGTCGTTACGGATTTCGATCCGGATTATGATTTTGGAACGCAAAAGACGTATTTCATGCCGGATACTGTGTTTCTTGAATCTAATGTGACAGATCCGGACCTTGAAAAAGTCTTGGAATTCCAGGATCTGGTACTCGACTTGATACAGTCCAATATGAATGACCGTAATTACACACGCATCGATACAGCAGATGCTCAAACGCCTGATATGGTTTTGAGTGTTTCGGCACTTTATCTTGACAATACTGGTGTTGGATGGGTTCCAAGCCCCTGTTGGAGCTACTGGTGCTGGTGGTATGGTGGAGGATGGTACCCTGTTTACTATTCTTACAACACAGGAACCATACTTATCCAGTTAGGTGATCCCGTCGAAAATATTATTGATGATGGAGTGGAAGCCTCCCCGGCCTGGATTGCCGGTCTGGATGGTCTTTTATCCAGCAGTGTGAATAATAATATTCAGGGAGTAACCAACGGCATCAATCAAGCCTTTGAGCAGTCCACCTATCTCGAATCCAATCAATAACCCGAAAATCTGAATTATAATGAAAAAATATATCATCATAGTATCCTTATTAGTATTGGGATATCATTCATACAGTCAAAATATGCACGGACTGAACTACAGTATGGCCCTTCCCCTGGGTGAAACAGGCGACCTTATCAGCAAATATCAGTGGAGGGGGTTTGGAGTAGAAGGTAAATACTTTGTTGGAGACCAGGTCACACTGGGCTGGCAGTCTGGCTGGAATACCATGTATCAAGGTGAAAGCGGTACTTTTACCGAGGGAACCCAGACCCGAGCCGGTACAAAATATACCTGGTTGAATGTATGGCCAATGCTGGCAACCTTTAATTATTTATTCGGCACAGACGGGGGGACACAACCTTACCTGGGTGCGGGGATCGGAACCTACTGGGTAGAACAAAGAACACAGATGGGTTTGTTCTCCGAGACATACAGCACCTGGAATTTTGGCATTGCACCCGAGCTAGGTGTAATATTCCCGGTCAACCTGTATTCTAATTTCTATGTCAATGTGAAATATAATTATGGGCTCAACGGATCGGATGACGTTGGGAATTATTCCTGGATGACCTTTAATGTAGGATTCCTCTGGTATTAGATATACTTTAAATAAATGATATTATGGGCTGTTTTTTATTTAAAAGACAGCCTATTTTATTACCTCCTCACCGATAAAGGTGGTCATATTCACAGGATCACCATAATCTGTAATGCCTTGCAGGTCAATTTGCAGCCTTTTTCCCTTGTCAGAATTAAAGAACTCAACCTCAGTGTTCCCAAGATTATTTGTCTTTACAGAAGGATTCCAATATATGGTGGTCCTTATGTCTGGTTTTGACTGGTCTTCTTCAGGATTATCATATTTGGGTGAATAAAACTCTTTTACCGCATGGAAACCGGGAAGGTAAAGAATATCATCAGCTATTCCCATAATGTTTTCATTGGTAACCCTGGGACCTCTCCTGGTATATATGGCTATTACTCCGTTTGCGCCACGCACTCCGTACATTGCCGCACCTGCATTCTTTATAACCTCAATTTTATCAACATCCCTGGGTAAAATCGACATCAGGGCAGCATTAACAAATACATCTGAATTATCAACCATCGTGGAATCATTGGCAAAAGAACCACCCGGTGAATTTAATGGTACACCGTCCACCAGGAACAGTGGTGCATTACTGCCCGAAAAAGTGCTTATGCCCCTGATCCTGACCGATGCGTTCATGCCGGTACCTGTTACCATAACACCCGGGATCCTCCCTTGTATAACCTGAAATATATTATCGTTATTCCACATTGATTCATCCAGAACCAGCACATTGTCCGCTTCGCCGTGAAGCCGGTCAGCACTGATCTCAGTATCTCTGACAATCACCTCTTTTAGTACAATACGGTCCTTTACATTAGTAATTTCATATATTTTCTGCCTGTCGGCATTAAGATCCAGATAATTGAGCTTTTCTTCATCTGCAAACAGGGAGGAAGGCTGGGCCGGATTTATCACCTCTGGGAGTACCTCATCATAGGGGTCAAGGATGAGTACCGCATCTTCATCTTTTCCCCTGTCATTCACGGATTTTGCGATTACACGAATAGAATCCGGAATGATCAGGCCATTCATTTCAAATTTTCCAAATTGACCTGTCGTAGTTTCCCAGAGGCCAAAGAATTCACTATTAAATGGGACAAATCGTAGAAAAGTGTTGGGAAACGGTTTGTTTGACTTATTCAATGCAATACCACTTATATTGATGCCGCTTTCATGAAAATATTTTACATTTCCTATGGCCCCTTCCCTGATTTGTTGCCAGGTGAATCTTCGCCATCCATGTGTAAGCATGAGCAGGTCTGCCGCAATTTTTGTATCACGGTCATCATTCATGAAATAATAGCCGGGATCTGATATATATCCCTTAAGATCTGAAGTCAACAACAGATTACTTTTAATATCTTCCGAGGTCTCTTTTTTTAAGAGATGTCCGGCGTCGGTAACGGCCATCGAAAACGGGGTATTCCTGACTCCCTTACCATATTGGTCTTTTACCTGTATCTTCAACGAGATCTTTTCCCGGTAATCTATCACTTCATTTTCCGTTTTTACGCTGGCTGTTATGCTTTGATAACTGTTTATAAAAACCAGTCTTTCACAAACAGGCATTCCCTGCATATTGAACAGGGTTAATTGAGCAATTCCATCCGGAAATTTTGACTTTGGTATCGATAAAACGCCCGCTCCACGTTTTAATTCTGCTTTTTCCCTGTGGTATATAATCCCCCTTGCCTGGGCTATCAGGTATGCCTCCGTTTCTTCAACAGGAGGCGAATTTTTGATCATTACCTGTATGTTTCTGTCTTTCAGATTATTGACAGTTATAACATAGCCTGAAGTCCGGATCTCGGGGAACTCAAATTCCTTTTCCAACTTCCCATATTTAGCAATGGCCCTGTACCCCTGGTTGATTTGCGGATTAATAAAAAAACTACCCATGCCATCATGCCGGGTTTTAAGATCAACTACTGTTTTTCCCTCTGAATTAAGGATCTTTCCCTCAATGTCGACACCCTTACCATACTGGTCTAAGGCCTTGAAGGCCACCTGGGTCGTTATATTATGAACCATATTCCCACCCTCCGGGAAAAACTGAACATCAAACTCAATATCCTTTTTTTTGCCGGAAAGCTTGGCATAATGATCATCATTTACATTGAATATCTCAATACTTTTATCATAGAAGAATTCATTATCATAATTCTTCATCCAGTTTGTATATGCCCGGATCCTGTAATTTCCGCTACCCAGACGAGGTGGGATGTCCATACTCCCTTCACAAATGCCATTACCTATCAATAGTCTTCTGTGCATTAAGATTTCTCCATCGGGAGATATAAGATCAACATACAATACACCGCTTTGATCTGTCCTGATGAGTGATCCGATATTCAGCAGATAGGCGTTAAACCATATCGTTTCACCGCTGGCATAATATGGCTTATCAAGGTGTAAATATACTTTTTCGCCAAATCTCCCAATTTTAGCCTTCTGGAGGTCTATAACCAGTTGCTGGACGAATGGGTCCCGGGCCAGTTCATCTTTTTCAAGTTGTATTTGTTCCCTGTCATTCAGATAAATAGTACCGAATGCATTTGCAGTTTCGAAAGAGGAAATAATCTCATCTTCAATGGGTGTGCGTTTTACAATGGGATTCTCTTCCCAGAATCTTTTATTATACCCTATCCGGTCCAGCAGTTCGCGATCGCTTTTCTTAAGTCGCATTAACCGGCCACCCAAACGCTTGTGCTTTTCCGGTGTATAGTATTCATAATATGTCAGAAAAGAGTTTGTCTCTACAGACCGAACCGGTTGCTCTTCAACATAATAATCAAAGGATTGGCTCATAGAGATATAATCCAGGAATATTTCATCCTCGGATATTTTGTAGGCCGCATCAATATTCAGTACGTAATCCTTCCAGGATCCTTTAGGATTTGTAAGCGCGATAATATCCAGATCATCGTTTCTTATCTGTCCTTCCAGTTTTAATATATCATGGCTGTTAATATCTATAAATAATCTTCCTGACATTGCCGGTGTATAAATGTCTTCCTTAGGGGCAAAATTTACTACGGCTACTTTCTCCCCTTCAAAATCAAGGAGTTCACTGATATACAGATTATAATAATCCCGGACGTTCTCATTGACAGGCATTAAAAATTTATCCGTATCGGGTTGGTACATAGTCACCAAACGAGATAAGAGAGTAAAGTTTTTGTTAAACACATAGTCTTCGACCGCCTTATCAGACTTCATGGCATAACGGCCTTCCTGAATATCCCATTCAAGGATCCCTTTACTGGAATAACGGGTATCATAAAATATTTCATATAATTCTGAGAAATCCTCTGCGTTCTTTGAGGTTTGCCGATAATAGGCCAGGCCGTATTTCCAATCACGTGATCTATTTACGGACTTGTTGTATGCCTGTATGAGGAGTCTGTAGGGAAAATCTGTTCTATCACTTTCGTTTATAACCAATTCTTTAAGAATTACCTTTCTGGGTGTTAGTGAAATGGTAATAAAATCCGGAGCTTGTACTAATATTTCCTTTTTATCATAACTCACATGAGAGAAAATCAAACCTACAGGCAATGAATCAACTCTGATCTGGAATTCACCCTCTATATTTGTAGATGTGCCAAGGTTAAGGCCGGATATGGCAACACTGGCAAATGGGATTACACTTTTGGTTGAATCATCTATTACTTTCCCTAATATTCTGTATGATTGAGCAGCAGCCACATTGGACACAAGGGAAATACAGATAAGCAGAAATAAAAGTTTCTTCATTATTTTAGCTAAAAAAATTGAATTACATAAAACTACGAAATATTAATCAGTCCATCTATGGTGAAGGTGCTCAATTATCCAATATTTAATATTTACCCGATCATCTATTAGATGTATAGTTTGATTTTATTAACTTGAATAAATAAGTTTGAATATGGCTCTTGTAAGTAAACGTTTTTATACGGATTCGGGTTCTGATTGGGAAGAAGTCTGGCCCGGAATCACGAGAAAGATTTTGGGATATGATGACAGGCTGATGCTGGTTAAAGTCCGGTTTTTGAAGGGGACTGAAGCTCCGGCGCATGATCATCCTCATAGTCAGTGTTCATATATAGAATCCGGTATTTTTGAGGTAACAATAGGTGATGAGACTTTAACACTTGAATCTGGCGATGGTTTTAATGTACCTTCAGGTATTATACACAGTGTTACAGCCCGGGAAGCAGGTGTAATAATCGATGCCTTCAGTCCGCACAGGGAAGATTTTTTAGAATAGCATAACATAAAAAAAAATACGAAATGGAGATCAGATTTGATAATAAAGTAGTTCTTGTCACAGGAGCAAGTTCAGGAATAGGCAGAGCTACAGCCCGGGAATTTGCCAGGGCAGATGCTAAGGTTGTGGTTCATTATAATGTCAGCAAAGATGATGCAGAAGCTGTGGTGGACACCATCAGAAAGGAAGGAGGGGAAGCGATAGCCCTGCAGGCTGATGTATCCAAAAAAGAGGAAGTTGATACCCTTGTAAAGGAAACAATCAATAGATTTGGAACCATTGATATTTTGATCAATAATGCCGGGGCCCTGATAAAAAGGGAAACCCTGGAAAATATGGAAGAAGCACTTTGGGATGAGGTTATGGATGTGAACCTGAAAAGTATATTCCTGGTTTCCCAGGCCGTTATACCCATTATGAAGGAAAAAAAGTATGGAAAAATAATAAACCTGACCTCCATAGCCGCCAGAGTGGGAGGGGGTGTCGGAGCAGGTCACTATTCAGCCTCAAAAGGAGGAATTCTTACTTTATCGAAGAATATGGCCAAGGAACTTGCCCCTTATGGCATAATTGTCAATGCCATTTCTCCTGGTATTATCGATACGCGATTTCATGAAAGGTTTACATCACCTGAAGTTTTTAATAAATTCCGTGAATCCGTGGTACTCAAACGTGCGGGTACAGCCGAAGAAGTGGCCTGGCCAATTCTCTTTCTTTGCTCAGAATATGCTGCCTATATCGTTGGGGAAACCATAGAGATCAATGGAGGACAACTAATGGATTGATTTTAATAGTTTGATGCCGGATAATCTTTACAATCTTGCGGGCATATATTATTCCATTCCTGGTTGGGAGCTTTTTTTACTGACATCTGTTCAGGAACCTAAACTGACGGGAGTTATATAGTTATTGCTGAAGACAAAAAAACCTGAACCTCCAGTGATTATTTTCTTAATTGTCTTAAATTGAATTTTTGTAATAATCAAATTTTTTAACGCCTCAAATCATGAAAAAGACATTTGTTTTACTATTAAATCTTCTTTTACTTCAAGTGATTTATGCTCAGGATAACACATTCGATGGCCTGAGTGTAAATATGGATAACCTTCATATGTTGTCTGATGCAGAAACACGGTCAATAAGCCCGGAGAACTTTACAGGTGAAAAAGGAAAAGGGGGAATGGCAACACTGGATGAAGGATCTGCTGCTCATGCAGCCAGGGACCTCGGCCAGGGATGGAAAGTAAATCCTTTCGTGGTCATCGAACCCGGGGAGACATTTACAATGGCGATTATTGACGGCCCCGGTGCGATTCAACATATATGGATGACCCCTACTGGAAACAGGAGATTCAGTATTTTCAGGGTATACTGGGATGAAGAAGAATATCCTTCTGTGGAAGTGCCTGTCGGAGATTTCTTTGCCAATGGATGGGGTGGGTTCGCGCATGTCAACTCTCTGGCTGTCACAGTAAACCCGGGTAGCGCCTATAACTGCTACTGGACTATGCCTTTTCGAAAAAAGTGTAAAATTACAATGACGAATATAGATGAAAAACCTATGCGGTTATATTACCAGATAGATTATACCCTTACCGAGGTTCCGGATAATGCAGCCTATTTACATGCTCAGTTCAGGAGGGTGAATCCCTTAAAGTACAAAGAAGTGTATACCATTATCGATGGAGTAAAAGGGGAAGGTCATTATGTAGGCACATATCTTTGCTGGGGTGTAAATAACAATGGCTGGTGGGGAGAAGGTGAGATTAAGTTCTATATGGATGGGGATAAGGAATTCCCGACCATTTGCGGGACGGGCACAGAAGATTATTTCTGCGGATCTTATAATTTTGATGTCGGTGGCCAGTACAAGGAATATTCCACGGCCTATGCCGGATTACCACAGATCATACGGCCGGATGGATCCTATCAGGCTCAACAACGGTTTGGATTATACCGGTGGCATATCACCGATCCGATCCGGTTTAAAAAGGACCTCAGGGTAACCATTCAGGCACTTGGCTGGCGAAGCGGGGGCAGATACCTTCCTTTAAAGGATGATATAGCCTCTGTAGCCTTCTGGTATCAGGCAGAACCACACAATACGTTTCCAACACTACCAGAAAAAGATGAACTGGAAGTGAACTGATAACCCGGGGAATGAGCGGAAGCATTATTGAAGTATTTTAAATGCGGTCAGATTAATTAAGGAATTTGAAAACGGCTACCTTGGTGAGGTATTATACATGCCGCTACAATGGCAAGGCATTATATATACAGCCCCATTGGTAAAGGATTATATTTGGGATTATATAGGTGAAGGATTGTATATGCGGCTACATTGGTGAAGGATTTCAATTGCAGCCGATTCAGGTGATCTTATAACACTATAGATAACTAGGATAAAGGATTATGAAAAAAATATATTTTGTTTTGTTTTTCGCTGTTTTACTGGCCGGATGTAAAAAAGCATCACCGCCAAATATCGTATTGATCATGGCCGACGACCTGGGCTACGCGGAATTGGGCAGCTACGGCCAGAAAATGATCGAGACACCGAATATTGATGAACTAAGCAGAAAAGGCATGAGCTTCAGCCAGTTTTACTCCGGGGCCCCCGTCTGTGCACCTGCCCGTTGTGTGCTGCTTACCGGAAAACATGCTGGCCACGCTTTTATCCGTGGAAATGATGAATGGGCCGCAAGAGGAGATGTATGGGACTTCGCAAAGGCCGTTGAGGATCCTGGTCTCGAAGGGCAGAGACCTATCCCCGATTCTGTAGTAACGGTTGCCGAAGTATTACAAGGGGCTGGCTATACTACTGCATGTGTTGGGAAGTGGGGCCTGGGGGCACCCTTTACTGAAGGAGCACCCAACAACCAGGGATTTGATCTGTTTTATGGATATAACTGCCAGCGGCAGGCTCATACCTACTATCCAAAGCATCTGTGGAAAAACGAAGAAAAGATCTGGCTGGAAAATAAGCTCATAGTGCCGGGGACCAAATTGACAGAGGGATCAGACCCACTTGATGAAGCAAGCTACGTAGATTATACACTGACAGAATTTGCTCCTGACCTAATGTTCGATGAAACCCTTCGGTTTATGGATGAGCAAGGAGATAAACCTTTTTTTCTGTATTTTGCCACCCCAATTCCGCATGTGCCACTCCAGGCACCGGATTCACTGGTAAAATACTATACGGAAAAGTTCGGGGATGAAAACCCATATCTGGGAGAAATGGGTTATTTCCCAACCAGGTACCCAAGGGCTACTTATGCCGCGATGGTTTCTTATCTTGATAACCAGGTGGGCAGGGTTGTTCAGAAATTAAAAGATCTGGGCGTATTTGAAAACACCATCATCATTTTTACTTCCGATAACGGACCTACCTATGCAGGAGGAGCGGATTCAAGGTTTTTCGATAGTGCCGCCCCATTCAGTAGTATACGCGGCAGGGGGAAGGGATCTGTATATGAAGGCGGCATTCGTGTTCCTTTGATCGTGCAATGGCCTGGTGCGGTTTTGCCAGGTAGTACTTCAGATCATCCTGCGGTATTTTATGATCTTTTCCCGACAATATGTGAGTTGGCCGGCATTGAAACTGAGGTAGAAACCGATGGATTGAGTTTATTGCCTGTTATCAGGGGATCAGAACATCCTTCCCCGCATGAGTTTTTGTATTGGGAATATCCGGCATCCGGCGGGCAACAGGCAGTAAGAATGGATAACTGGAAAGGTATACGTCGGAATATGTTTAAAGGAAACCTGGACATTGAACTATATGACCTGAATTCTGATATCAGAGAGACACGGAATGTAGCTGCTGAAAACCCTGAGATCATCCAGAAAATTGAGCGGATAATGAATGAGGAGCATGAGCCTTCCGAAATTGAACGGTTTAAATTTGAGGTTCTTGAGGATTAGGATCAATTCCTGAAAAGCCCCTTTCTGCCTTGCCTCTTGGGCAGGGAACCATGTATATTCCCCCCGCTCCATGATGTGCCTGAACTCCTCTCCCGGAATGGTGAATTATTCATCGACCATCCTTTTACTTTTTTTCCGGATTCACTGGAATGCATGATTTTATCCTTTGTAGATTTTTTATGCCCATGAATGATCTCATCGATCTTCTTTTTTTGCCTTAACCTTTCAAGATAGATCATGGGTATGCAGATCAACAAAAGAAGTATAAGGCCTGAGATCAATAAAATCTGATTATAACCCCTGTCTGCTGTCAATCCGATGAAATAGATTGCAAGAAAAAGGAATCCTGTAAACCCGGAAAAGTAAATTATAAATCGATTCAGGACCATGGGGAATAATAAAACTGAGTTTATATGATACTAATTTAGTGAATTTATCAATTCCGCTCATCAGAATATTATACCGTTTATAGAAGATAGATCATTTCTCATGCATTCACTGTAACCTTCACGTCAATAAACTCATCTTATAAGTGAATTTAAATTCGAAATCCCATGCTAAAAAACTATTTTCTTGTTGCGCTTCGCAACATTATCAAACAGAAATTCTATGCTTTCATAAATATTCTTGGTCTTACCATTGGTATAACTGCCACACTATTTATTATCCTGTATGTTGCCGATGAGCTTAGTTACGACCGCTTCCATGCCAATATTGACAATATGTACCGGGTCGGTCTCCATGGTAGACTTGGTGGACAGGATGTTAAGGTAACGTCTACACCACCTCCATTAATGCCTGCCTTGAAGAGTGATGTCCCGGGGATTAAGGATGCTGTCAGGCTCTGGGAATGGGGTGATGTGATCATCAGTTATGAAGATCTGGTATTCACCGAAGACAAAATATTCCATACTGATTCTACTTTTTTCGATTTCTTCAGTTTTAAACTGCTGGAAGGCGATTCGAAAACAGCTTTGACAGAACCTAATAGTATTGTTCTGACGAAAAGTTCAGCAAACAAATTCTTCGGGAAAGAAAGTGGACTGGGTAAGATCCTTATCTTCAGCAACGAAAAGAAGGCCATGAAAGTCACCGGGATCGTTGAGGATCCACCATCCAATTCTCATATAAAATTCAATTACCTTGTGTCTTTCTCTTCCAATGATTTCGGGATCTCGGATCAATGGTTGAGTAATAGCCTGAATACTTATTTTATAAAACACGATGAAGCCAACATTGAGGATATTGATGCTAAGTTGAACAATGATATTATCCCTAAATATGTAGGGCCTCAAATTCAGCAATTCCTTGGGATTTCCCTGGATCAGTTTATTGAGCAGGATGGTGCTTATGGATATTTTATTAATCCTGTAAGGGATATACATCTGTATTCGGATGTGCAGGGAGAGTTGGAACCCCCGGGGAACATATCCTATATCTATATTTTCATAGCTATTGGATTGTTTATCCTGATTATAGCTTCTATTAATTTCATGAACCTTTCCACGGCTAAATCGGCCGGCAGGGCCCGGGAGGTAGGGATGCGGAAGACATTTGGATCCCTGAAACGTCAGCTAGTGGGACAATTTCTCATTGAATCCATAATTTACAGTTTTGTATCAGTTGTTCTTGCTTCAATAATTACGATACTCCTGCTGCCCCAGTTTAACTCGATTTCAGGTAAAATTCTGAGTTCCCGTATATTGCTGTCACCGATGATGATCACTGGTCTGCTAACACTTGTCATAGTGGTAGGCTTTCTTGCCGGTTCCTATCCCGCATTTTACCTGACCAGTTTTAAAATAACCGAAGTGTTAAAGGGGCAGGCCTCCAAAGGCATGAAAAGTGGCAGGATCAGAAGTGTGCTGGTAATACTTCAATTCTCCATATCAATCTTACTGATTATATGTACTGGAATTGTTTATAATCAGCTTCAATATACTCAAAAGAAGAATCTTGGTTTTAAAAAGGAAAACGTAATGATCATCGCAAACGTAAGCCGTCTCGAAAACAACCGGAAGGCCTTTAAAGATGCACTCATGAGCCATAACTCTATACCGGCCGCCAGTTATTCCAATAGTGTTATTCCGGGGGTTAATAATACGACCATTTTTAGAAAACCAGGCCTGGAGGAAGACCATATCATTGGAGTTTATTTTGCAGACCACGAACATATGGAGACCATGGGTTTTGAGTTGAAGGAAGGGCGTGATTTCTCCAGGGATTTTCTTTCTGATTCAACAGCGATGCTGGTGAACCAGGCCATTGTGGATCAAATGGAATGGGAGGATGCGATCGGAGAAAAACTGATCAGCTTTAATGGACAGGAACCACTGGAATTAACTGTGGTGGGTGTCTTAAAGGATTTTAACTTCGAATCTTTACGTGACGAAGTACGGCCCTTGATGATTCGACTTGGGGATTTTGGCAACGATATGACCGTACGGGTACAATTTAAAGATCCAAGAGAGGCTGTTCAATTTGTAGAATCTACATGGAAGGAGTTTGCTACAGATGCTCCATTCGAATATACTTTTCTGGATGAGCGGTTTGATGAATTGTACAGGGCGGAACAGCGATTGGGTTTATTGTTCACCATTTTTACCGTTCTGGCCTTATTTATTGCAAGTCTTGGTCTGTTTGGACTGGCAGCTTTCACTGCAGAGCAGCGTACCAAGGAAATAGGCATCAGAAAGGTCATGGGAGCCTCGATCATGGGTGTTATGCGGGTATTGTCATTTGAGTTTATCAAGTATATTGGCATAGCCTTTCTTGTCGCCGTCTTCCCTGCCTATTATTTCATGTCCAAATGGCTGGAGAATTTTGTTTACCGGGTAGATATCAGCATATGGACGGTCTTATTGAGTGGTTTTTTCGCCCTCATGGTAGCTGTTTTAACGGTAAGTTACCAGTCCTTCAAGGCCGCAAGGATTAATCCTGCCAAAACATTGAGATATGAATAATGCATGACAAAATGGGTTTAACTATAAATTTAGCAGGGACTTTGAATCAGACTGGATAAGTGAATTTGTTTTGGGTAATAGAAGCCTGCAGGTTAATTTATTATTTTGTGAGACAGGATTTAATGATCAATGGTGGTAGATCCATTAACCATCAGATATCAGCTGGAGTCAGATGTATGATCTTAGTTTAGATCTTTGTTAACTGACAGCTTTTTCAGCAATATGATCCAGCACCTTATGGATCTTATTCATAGCCGCCTTCCTGATCATCCATTCCGGCCATGGGAAATTTGGTCGAAATGTTACTACCCACCGAACCGTTGTGTCCTTTCTTCCGGGATACAGGAATATGGTCCCATAATAGTCATGAACAGGTGCACCGGACAGTAATTGATATTCGATAGACTCTTTGGGCTTAACTAACAGTATTTTCTCAGTAACAGAATCCTTGCCTGTAATGACTCTTCTTACCATACCCTGATGATGTTTTTCAGGATCTCCGGGTTCTATGATCTCAATAACAGTATTTTCGTCGTCTCTTTGTTCGAAATCTGTGAGGATACTCCAGATCTTATCTGGTTCTGCAGGGATATCTTTATCGATATGAAATTGGCCCATGAATTAAAAAATATTTTTTGCAATTTAAAAAAAAGAATGCTAAAAACATAGATCAATTACTCCGACCTGTCGAGTAATCGCTGGTCGATCGCTTTGGAGGCTTTTGCCCCTAACTCCTTCAGCCTTTCTGTTTTCCTGATAAGGTTGTCCTTCCCTTCGGTAAGTTTATTCATTGCCAGTTCATAATTTTTCCGGGTGGTTTTGATGCCATCCCCGACTTTGATCAGATCATCCGTGAATGACGTGAATTTATCATACAGCGATCCGCTCTGCCTGGCTATTTCAATGGCATTTCTATTCTGGTATTCCTGCCGCCAGATACTTGCAATGGTCCTGAGGGTGGCAATCAGGGTAGACGGGCTTACGATGACTATATTCTTTTCATAGGCTTCCATAAACAATTGGTCGTCATATTGAATGGCCAGGCCGAAAGCTGGTTCCACCGGCATAAATAATAACACAAAATCAAGACCTGAGACATTATAGAGCTGTTGATAGTTCTTTGAGTTAAGATCCTTCACATGTTTTCTGACTGATACAATGTGTTCTTTAAGATACTTTTGTTTTTCTGTTTCATCTTCAGCCGACATATATCTTTCATAGGCCACCAGTGAAAGCTTGGCATCTATAATTACATTTTTATCCTCCGGTAAATTAATGATCACATCAGGCTGAAGCCTTCCATCCGCTGAATTAAAAGATTCCTGAACCTGATATTCCCGGCCTTTTACCAGTCCTGACTTTTCTAGAATACTCTCAAGAATGAATTCACCCCAATTTCCCTGGGTTTTGGATTCACCCTTTAAGGCTTTTGTAAGGTTTTCAGCATCCCTGGTGATTTTCTGATTAAGATCACTCAGTGTTTTCAGTTCCTGCTTCAGTGCAGCATTTCTGTTGATACTTTCCTTATTGGTATCCTCCACTTTCTTCTCGAATTCTGAGATCTTCTCCTTGAGGGGATTAAGTATTTCCCCAATGTTTATTTTATTCTGATCCGTAAATTTTTTACTTTTTTCCTCCAGGATCTCATTGGCGAGGTTTTTAAATTCTATTGAAAATTTCTCCTGTAGTTTCTGGATATCCTCTTTCTGGCTAATGAGTTTTTCCTGAAGGTTTTTATAATCCCCTTCACTTCGGGCCAGGGTATTGCTCAATTCCAGCGTTTTACTCCTTTCCTCTTCCAGACCTTTCTTAATCTCCAGATATTCTACAAAAAGGGCCTCATATTTATCAACCTGAACACGATGCTCAACTTCCATGTTTTTCAGTTCCTGATCCAGGGTGTTTTTTTCATCAATGGTAAGCACCCTTCTTGTTTGCATATATAACCTTGTAATGAGGAAAGCGGACAATGATCCAATGATCAGCCCGGCAAGAAGAAACATCCAGTCATGCATATTAGAAAGTCTTTATTCTGATATTATACACTTAGCCCTTGGATGTAATAAGCAATAATCCATAGGCTATGATCATAAGCCAGACTATATTTTCTGTAATAACAGGGATATTCAATTTTATGAAATCCAGTTGAATGAAAACGGCAACTAGAACTATAATAATAGATACTGCCCTGAGGATTTTTCTGGTTTTACTATCCATCTGATTTAATGTTTTTGTAGTTCCGCAATATAGCCTCTCGCTGGCTTTGATTGCTAATTTATGAATAATTTCATTTATGACTGTACTTTAAAAGCATATAAAAATATCTATGATTAGTTTTGCATGCTGATAATTGGGAATTAACATGGCTGAATCTGGAAAGGACATAGAAAAGGCGAAAAGCATTCTTAAGCAGGATGGATTGGTAGCCATCCCGACAGAAACCGTATATGGCCTTGCAGCCAATGCTTTCAGTGAGGAAGCTGTTGTTAAAATATTCGAAGTCAAGAACAGGCCCTCCTTCGATCCCCTGATCGTTCATGTTGACTCAATAGAACAGGCAAAAGATATGGTTGAGAATGTTCCTGAAAAAGCAAAAGAACTGGCGGCCAGGTTCTGGCCCGGACCACTGACCATTCTATTGAAGAAGAAAGCAATTATTCCGGACATGGTAACTTCCGGGCTTAGTACCGTTGCCATACGGATACCGGATCATCCGCTAACTCTGGATTTGCTCCATGCCCTCGGTTTCCCATTGGCTGCTCCAAGTGCCAACCCCTTCGGATATGTCAGCCCCACGAGTGTAAAACATGTGAATGATCAGTTAGGAGATAAAATCCCCTATATTCTTGATGGCGGGGATTGTGATGTTGGCATAGAATCTACCATTATTGGATTTATTGATAAGGAACCTGAAATATTCAGACTGGGAGGAATACCGGTAGAAGATATCGAAACTATTGTTGGAAAGGTACATGTAAAACTTCATTCCTCATCACGTCCGGAGGCCCCGGGTCTGCTGGAGAGTCACTATGCACCACTGAAAAAAGTCAAACTTAAAGATAATTCTGTTCTGGAAGCTGCTGCCGATCCCGGGGAGATCGGGTTGATACGATTTAGGGAGATGGATCCTGCAGTACCAGAAACGAACCAGATCATTTTATCCAGGAATGGCGATCTTACCGAGGCGGCAAAAAACCTTTTCTCAGCCTTAAGGAAAATGGATGAAATGGATATAAAGTACGTTGTTGCCGAATCTTTACCGGAAAAAGGATTAGGTCGTGCAATCAATGACCGTTTGCGCCGGGCTGCTGCTGTTAACAGAAGATATTGATCCGGGCAATATCCAATTATCAATACCATTCTTGAGCACAGGAATCCGACTTTTCTTATGTCTTTTTATAGCCCCGTTTGAGACTATAAATATAATCTATTCCCACCTTTCAAATTGTTTTTAATCTTTGTTAAAAGACGGCATATTGGCTACCTTTGCGACCTGTAGTATTGTCTAATCTATTTTTAATTTTATACCAATAAAAATCCTATGAAAACAGTTGATACGTATGATTTTTCGGGTAAACGTGCATTGATCCGTGTAGATTTTAATGTTCCCCTGAACGAGAAATTTGAGATAACCGATGATACCAGGATAAAAGCAGCGGTACCTACAATTTCCAAAATTCTGAAAGATGGTGGATCTGTCGTTCTGATGTCCCATCTTGGAAGACCAAAAGAAGGGCCTGAGGAAAAATTCTCGCTGAAACATTTGGTCAAAAACCTTTCGGAGAAATTTGGCAGGGAGGTGAAATTTGCAGACGATTGTATAGGAGATGAAGCTTTCGCATTGTCTTCAAATCTGGATTCCGGTGAGATCTTATTACTGGAGAATTTAAGATTCTATAAGGAGGAGACCAAGGGAGACCGGGACTTCTCCGAGAAATTATCCAGGCATGGTGATGTTTACGTGAATGATGCTTTTGGAACCGCACACAGGGCACATGCCTCAACTGCAATTGTTGCTGAACTTTTTGAAGACAAGATCTGTGGATATCTGATCCAGGCCGAACTGGTGAATGCCGATAAAGTCTTAAAGAATCCGGAGAGGCCCTTTACAGCAATAATGGGTGGTGCAAAAGTATCTGATAAAATACTGTTAATTGAGCAAATGCTTGAAAAGGTAGACAACCTAATTATTGGTGGTGGAATGTCCTATACTTTTACTGTAGCCAAGGGAGGAAGTGTGGGCAACTCTCTCCTGGAAGCCGACAAGGTGGATCTATGTAAAGACCTCCTTAAAAAGGCTGAAGCCAAAGGCGTTAAGCTAATCCTACCTGTTGATACTGTAATCGCCGATGATTTCAACAATGATGCGAACAAAAAAACTGTTGAGGCCGGAAGTATTCCCGACGGATGGATGGGGTTGGACATAGGACCCGATACAATCAAATTGTTTTCAGAAGTTATAGAGAACTCAAAAGCCATTCTGTGGAATGGCCCAATGGGCGTATTCGAATTCCCGAATTTTGCCAATGGTACCATACAGGTTGCAGAAGCCGTTGTGAAGGCTACTGAAAATGGAGGCTTTTCACTGATTGGTGGTGGTGATTCAGCTTCTGCTATCAATAACCTGGGTTATGGTGATAAAGTATCTCATGTGGCTACCGGGGGAGGTGCACTACTCGAGTATATGGAAGGTAAAACTTTGCCGGGAGTTGCTGCATTAGAGGAATAACCGAATTGTAAATTCCTGAAAAAAGCTAAAAGGTATATTCCATTGAGTATAATTCAATTAATTTGGAGAATATGCCTTTTAGCTTTTATTTTTAAAATGTAATGGTAATCGTATGCCATTCACCCTCATTATCATAAGATATTTTGTAATGGCTTAGCTCACAGATCTTATGGATTATCGAAAGGCCAAGGCCTGAATTCTTCTCCGAGTGTACGCCCTTTTTAAATCTTTCAAACAATTGCTCGCTGGGGATATCCAGGGTTGCACCGGTGTTTTTAATGGTCAATGTGTTTTCAGAAAGCGATACAATTATTTTTCCACCTTCTTTATTATGCCTTATAGCGTTCTGAAGCAGGTTGTTTATTAGAACTTTTATCAGGGTTTTGTCATTTTTAGTGATCACCTCTTCCTGTATATTACTATCCAGGCTCAGATTCTTCAGTTTAGTAAGATCACTGAAATCATCAAGTGCTTTATTGAGTTCTGAGGATATATTAATGGATTCTTTATTAGAGTATTCTTCATTTTCAATCCTGGATAGAAGTGTCAATGACTTATTTAACTTAGACATATGGGTTATCGAGGCATATGAAGATTCAATCAGGTCAATCTGTTCCTGTGTTAGGTTCTCCTGTTGAAGTAATAACTCCAGTTTACCTTTTGTGATCGCAAGTGGTGTCTGTAACTCATGTGAGGCGTTTTCGGTAAACTCTTTAAGATTTTTATAATCTGTGCTGACTTTTTCAGTCATCTGGTTTATAAAACCATTCAATATATCAAATTCCTTAATCCCAGATTTTCCGAGTGATGTAGGTTTCATGGACTTTATGTTGAAATTTTTAATTTTATCCAGTGTGAGGTTAAACGGCCGGAACATCCATGTTGATATTAAGAAACTGCTGAACACCATTACGACACCGAGAATTACAAACAGCCAGGTTTGTGAGTCAAAGACACTCTGGAAGATGTCATCCCTTTCCACGATCACATCGTGGATCTCGATCTTGTAATTTCCATCTTCTGTTTTAATAAAGGATGTCAGTTTCCGGTTATTTTCCATCCTTTTTAATCCCTGATGCCAGACAAGGGTGTCTGAGAATTGAAACCTGTTCCGTCTACCTTCCCGTCTCTCGGGTAAAGCTTTAACCGGGGTTATCATGATTTTACTGTCACTTATCGAGGAAAATCCAGGATCCTCTTTAATATAGTTACTGATATCCCGGTAACGTTCAATCAGATATCTGTCTGTTTCAAGCTGAATGGCATCAATGAATATATTGTACGTAATGATCCCCCCGGCACCAAAAACGATCAGGGTGATCATAAGATAGATGAGGGTTGCTCTCAGTAAAAACTTCATGATTTCTTTGTATTGAACTTGTATCCTAATCCATATACCGTATCCAGGTAATCCCTTGATCCTGCCTGTATCATCTTCTTCCTAAGATTCTTAATATGTTGATAGACGAAATCAAAGGAATCGAACATGTCGGCCTGGTCACCCCATAAATGTTCGGCAATCGACTGTTTTGTAATCACCCGGTTTTTGTTGGAAAGAAAATAGATCAGCAGTTCATATTCTTTCTGGGTCAGGTTTATTAGATCTTCATTTATAGATACGTCTGTTGAATCGATGTTTATCTTAATCTCATTAAAAGATATTTCCTTATTGCTGCTGAAATTTTTACGTCGGTAAATGGCCTTGATCCGTGCATTTAATTCAGAAAGGTCAAATGGCTTTGTGATATAATCATCTGCCCCCAGGTCCAGCCCTTCAATTTTATCCTCCAGGGAATCTCTTGCGGAAATGATAAGTACACCTGCATCCGATTGATGCTCCCTCAGTTCCCTCAGTACATTCAGACCATTTCCGTCGGGAAGCATAATGTCCAGCATAATCACATCATAATTATAGATCACAACTTTATCTGTCGCTTCATAGTATGTTGAAGCATGCTCGCATATATTCCCTTCCGTTTTCAGATAGGTAATAATGTTTTTAGCAAGTTCCTGATTATCTTCAACAAGTAATAATTTCATAATTAAAGGTCCGGCATACAATAATAATTGTAAAAATAATGAGCGAATCTGAGGAAATTCTGATATTTTTTATGTTCTTCATCAAATTATCACATGATATTTCACAATCCTATTTTAAACCTGATAAAAGTCATAAATTATCATTTAGATTTTTTATTTCTTTATCCTGATTTTTAGATTAAAAGATTTTACAATGAAAAAATCAATGGAATACCTGGCTAAGGCGATGAAGTATCTAGAAAAATGTGAGATTGAATCGCCTTATAAAAATGCAGTGGATGTTGAGAGTGCAAAAAGAGCATTAGAGATCGTCGAGCTGGAACACAAGATCGAGGAAGCAAAACAGCTTCACCATTTCGATGATATGGAGAAGCTTCAGAAGGAACGTGATGAATTGATGGCGAAGATCTGCTAGATATTTTTTTGGCTTCTTTTAGATTAAAATACATTTTTTAGATTAATTCTATAAATCCCGCTTCGGCGGGATTTTTTTTGTCCTTTTTACCTTCCATATTTTTTGTAATTCTTCATCTGGTCCGGATATAATTTTGAAAATTTTAATCAATATGATCCCTGGGAGTGTATATTAGATCACTTTTCAGATTAAGGCGCAGGATGATCTTTTCAAAGTAAGATCACCTATTTTGTGTATTGATCGCATACATATCGGATCAATCTTATAGGAATCCGGATGTTGGACGGCTTCCTTTCGAGTTCATATCTTAACTCGGTCAAGCACCTTTCAAGAAGATATGTCTCAAGTAATATGTTGAATTCTTCTCTGTTCGTGGGCATAAATGGTTCACCTTTAGCATGTCCTATATAGGAATTAACCAGGAATCCACTGATGTAATGGAACCAGCGAATAGGATATTTTAAATCATATTCATTGTTGATACTGGTTAGTTGCGCCACTCTGTGAATCGAATAGATCATCGTGGCAAGGTCCCGGAGGGGTGATTTTTTCACCTTTTTCTCATGGAAAGAAAAGGAGAGGTCTCCTTCAAATCCAATGATCTCAAAATCATTCCCGGTAAATAATACTCTTGACAAGTGATAATGGCCGTGGATCCTGATCTTTTTCAGGTCCATTCTTTCATTTGTTATTTTGCTGAAGCTTTTTTCTAACAGATCGGTATATTTAAAATACTCCCGGGCATATTTTTTATTTTCATCTGAAAGTTTGTCCATACTGGAATTCAGCAGCTTGGATGTGGTTCGGATAAGCGTTTTAAATCCAGAATAAAGACTCT
The DNA here is from genome assembly GCA_024644875.1 of Cyclobacteriaceae bacterium. GTDB lineage: Bacteria > Bacteroidota > Bacteroidia > Cytophagales > Cyclobacteriaceae > JAGTVG01. The sequence goes on along the minus strand of JAHEGY010000001.1, from coordinate 89,779 downwards.
TTTGATAATGTAGCGTGAAATCTTCATATTTGAAATCCTCCTTATCCTGAGCAGAAGCAAGAGCAATATGCATATCGGCAGTACGCTGGCCCAGAAGAATTACATGCTCAAGGTAAGCCCCACCCAATAATTTCTGCCCTTCCAGGGTCAGGTCATAAAAGGAGGCCGGATTTGATAAGGATCCTTTGAGTTTTGGCAGCCTGCCTTTTGGCCCAAAAGCAGTCATCTTTTCATAATACATTTTAAAACCATCCGCAAGGTATTCCTTACCTGTGACGGCCATTCCAATATACTCCTGGCAGATTCCCAGTGTAGCCGGGAAGGCTCTTGGCCTCTTAAACTCTATATCTCCATAATATTCAGGTACATTCTTGAATTTTATAGTCTCAGACAAGAATCTCGATATTTCTACATCCCGGATTGAACTATAATGGATATGCCTGTATATCTTTAAAACGACTTTATTACCATATACTATTACAGAATGACTTTCATCCGAATCGATCATTTTCGAGTTATTGATCACTTCCGGATCTTTGCCGAGGGTTTTCAATCTCGATGTTGGAAAAGTTTCAATTTTGGAACCATTTACGGCTATTTTTTTTCCTTTTATCAGGTTCCCTAACAAGTATTTACGGAATTCGCTACTGTATACTGAGTCGAAAAGAATACCTGATTTCTCTCCAATTTTAACCCGACAGATGATACTTTTAGGAGATTCTTCAAGGATCTCCTGTTCTGTTTTATCAGAGGCAAATCCTACGGGCAATAAATATAGCTCCGGAATTCCCTGAAAATATTTCACTTCCAGCAACAACAAATTATACTTCCTGGAATTGGATATGGTTATATTCTGGTGAATTTTAATGGATTCAATACCCTTTTTGTTTCCGCTGAACCACCTTCGTTTTGTTATATAGGAGGGGAATATACTGTTTTCCAAAACATCTCTTTTCTTATTCACAAAGAGGTCATCCCATTTTTTTACCTCCAGCAGAATGGAAAGGTCGATAGGTGCTTCATCAAATGGAATCTCCTGTTCTTTTGATATCTCAAGCCAATAGTAACCATGGGGCCCCAGCGTGATAAGATAAGGTTGCTTCTTAATGACCGGGAATTTATTTCTGCTGAATAATTCTATTGGTGAATATCCCTCACATTCAGAAAGATCCAGTTCTACAGCCTGAGAAAACCTGGATAAATTCACTATCACCAGGATCTTTTCATCTTCATACCTGCGTGAAAAGGCCAGGACTTTCCTGTTCAGGGGTTCCAGGAATTTGGTATCACCACGTCCGAATGCTTTATACCTTTTGCGCATTCGGATAACATTCTTCATCCACCAAAGGAGAGAATTGGCGTTTTTCTGCTGGTTCTCTACATTGATATTTTCGTATTTGTATTCCGGATCTATGATCACCGGGAGGTAAAGCTGCTGTGGGTTGGCATCTGAAAATCCGGCATTTCGACCGGGATCCCATTGCATTGGGGTTCTTACACCGTCCCTGTCTCCGAGATAGTGGTTGTCTCCCATACCGATCTCGTCGCCATAATATATCACCGGCGTACCGGGAAGAGAAAATAGCAGAATGTTCAGTAATTCAATCTTATTGCGGTCATTTTCGACCAGAGTGGCAAGCCGTTTGCGTATCCCGAGGTTTATCCTGGCAAGTGGGTCTTTGGTGTATACCTTATACATGAAATCCCGCTCTTCGTCAGTCACCATTTCCAGGGTCAATTCATCATGATTTCGCAGAAAGGTAGCCCACTGGCAATTTTCAGGGATCTTTGGAGTCTGATCCATAATCTCTATGATCGGGTACCTATCCTCCATGTTTACTGCCATGAACATCCTGGGCATCAAAGGGAAATGGTAATTCATGTGGCATTCATCACCATCGCCAAAATAGGAAGCTGAATCTTCAGGCCACATATTTGCTTCAGCCAGGAAGAGCCTATTCTCATATTTTTCATCTACGAACTTTCGTAGTCTTTTAAGGAATTCATGTGTTTTTGGTAGGTTCTCGTTGTTTGTTCCCTCTTCTTCGAAAAGATAAGGTATTGCATCCAACCTGAATCCATCCACACCCATTTTGAGCCAGAAGTCCAGGATCTTAAAGACTTCCTGTTGAACTTTAGGATTATCAAAATTCAGATCCGGCTGATGAGAGAAAAAACGATGCCAGAAATAAGCCTTGGCCTCCTTATCCCAGGTCCAGTTGGAAACTTCATAATCGGTAAATATGATACGTGTATCATTATATTTATCCGGCGTATCCGACCAGACATAATAATCTCTGTATACTGATCCAGGTTTAGATCTCTTCGCCCTTTTGAACCATTCATGTTCATCTGAAGTATGGTTCAATACAAGTTCCGTAAGGAGTTTCATCCCCCGCTTATGTACTTCCTTTAGAAGTCTTTTAAAATCTTTAATAGTACCATATGAAGGATTGATATTATAATAATCCGCAATATCATATCCATCATCGCGAAGCGGGGAAGGATAAAACGGAAGAAGCCATATCAAGGTAACACCCAGTTCCTCGAGGTAATCAAGTTTGTCAATTAAGCCCTGGAAATCTCCGATCCCGTCATGGTTGCTGTCACTGAATGCCTTTATATGCAATTCATATATGATGGCATCTTTGTACCATGTGACATTCTCATTCTGACCAATCTGCTCTTTATTCATTACCAATGAATCCAGTTCTAATTATAGTGCAAAATAATCAAAAAATATTTATATTCCTAAATTAATACCTCAAGCTTAAAAATGTAATTCGCAATTATCCGAATAAATTCTTTTAATCGCAATTTAAGCAATTGTAAAATTTATAATAATTTTATGCCAATTTGTCAAGATTAAATTTATCTAAATCAAATAATGCGATAAATACATTTTTATAAGGCTAAGAATTAAATAGTAATCAAATAATGCTTATTATTTTCCCCAGAAAACGACTACTGATCTTGGAGCTGCCTTGTAGAGGTTAGTCTTTAATCCCTGTGAATTTTTCAGGTCTGCGAAATCCAGAGGATAGGATTTTTGTGTGTCGATGATTGGAAACCATTTCCTTGAATCCTTGAGCTTTGGCAATTCAAAAGTAAGATCATCCCAGTAGGAGTTCATAATTACATATAGAAATTCATTATGGTCGGGATACGTCAGGCTGAAAGCCAGACTCCTGGAATAATCCTGCCAGTCAGGATGATACGGCTTCGTACCATGCCACATCATATGAGGTTCACCAATAATCTTCTTGGTAGTCAGTATTTTTTCAAGTTTGAAAATCTCCTTTTCTTTAATAAACGAGATCAGGTTCCTTACAAAGGCATGGAGGTCACTGTTAGGCACCAGCAGGTTCCAGTTCATCCAGCTGATCTCATTGTCCTGGCAATAAGCATTGTTGTTCCCTAATTGCGTCCGTCTGATCTCATCGCCCATGGACAACATCGGAGTTCCCTGAGATATGAAAAGTATCGTGAAAAAATTTTTAATCTGCTTTAAGCGCAAGGATTCAATATCCTGATTTTCTGTAGCACCTTCAATCCCGCAATTCCAGCTATCATTAAATGAAGAACCGTCCTTGCCTTGCTCGAGGTTGGCATCGTTATGCTTTTCATTGTATGAAACGAGGTCATTCATTGTAAATCCATCATGGCAGGTGATAAAATTAATACTTCTGTTGGGTTCCCTGTCAGGATCAGGATAGATATCAGGACTGCCAAGGATCCGGGATGCCAGGTTTTTCACAATCCCTTTTTCCCCTTTTACAAATTTTCGTACATCGTCACGGTAATGCCCGTTCCATTCTGCCCATTTTTCTCCTATAAAAGACCCTACCTGATACAATCCCCCGGCATCCCATGCTTCCGCTATCAGCTTAACATGAGCCAGTGAGGGCACTGACTCGATTTCCCATAGAACCGGAGGATTTTTTAGCGGCATACCGTATTCATCCCGGGATAATACCGAGGCAAGATCAAACCTGAAGCCATCGATATGCATCTCTTCCGCCCAGTAGCGTAGGCTATGCCTGATCATCCGCCTCAGGATGGAGTGGTTTGCATTGAGGGTATTACCGCATCCGGTATAATCCCTGTATTCTCCCTTCGACTTTATTAGGTAATATGAATCATTTCCAAAACCCTTAAGGTTAAATACAGGTCCATTCTTTCCAGCTTCTGCGGTATGGTTAAATACGACATCCAGTATGACCTCTATTCCGGCCTTGTGGAAGGCCTTAACCATGTCCTTGAATTCATGGATTAATTTGAGGGGATCTTTTTCATATCCGTATCTATTATGCACAGAAAAGAAATTAACCGGGGAATATCCCCAGTAGTTGGTCAGATCTCCCTGGGCATCCTGCTCATCGAACTGGTAAACCGGCATTAATTCGACAGCCGTAATTCCAAGTTGTTTCAGATATGGGATTTTCTCAACAAGCCCGGCATATGTTCCCCTCTTTTCGGGAGTTACTCCGGAAGACTCATGTTGCGTAAATCCTTTAACATGCAGTTCATAGATAATGGATTCCGAATAGGGGATATTTAGAGGTTCATCACCTTCCCAGTCGTAATTATCCTGTGAGGTTACTACACCTTTCAATGCCTGTTCGCAATTGTCACCCGGATCGATGGCAGCCTGCCTGGAATAATTTTTTGGGCTTAGAATTGCCTTGGCATACGGGTCAGACAATATCTTTTTCGAATCGAACTGATTCCATATTTCTGTCGATTTTGAAGAATATACACGGAACGCATATATCTGCCCTGGAGAAAGTCCTTCTATAAAAACGTGCCAGTAATAAAATGTTCTGTGCTGATCCGGATCTAATTTGATGACCCTGGCTGGTTTGGCCTGATCAACATGATCAAAAAGCAATAATTCAATATACTCTGCATTTCTGGAAAAAACCGTGAAATTTACACCATGATCATAAGCTGTGGCACCCAAGGGATAACTTTTGCCGGGATGTATATCACTGCTCATTTTTTCGGACTTGCAGTTTAATGCTGCTTTTATGATTCTTAATCACTCTATATAGGTTGTATTGCCGCAGAAATATATAAACTTAGCCAGCGGTAATATGTTATGGTAAACTAAAATCCTGTAAATTTAATCTATCACAGGCTCTCGTTGAAGTATTAAATTATAATTGTTCCAGAAATCCGGATCTTCATCTATGCTCAACTGATGTAATGGGATGGTATTATCGATGCTTTCCTCTTTCGAAATAGCTTCAAAATCAGGATAATGAATGTCTGTTACAAAAAATTCCCTGTATTTACTGATTTCGCCGATTTCATAACCAAGATATATTTTAAAGAAGTTGACATACGAAATATATTTCAGAAACAATTTATCCTCGTAATCCCTGTATTCCATATTTAGCTCATATACCTTCCTTTCCTTTGTTAAATCCCGCACGTAGAAAGAATAATGAAACTTTAATATACCATGGTCCCTGACCCTGATAAAGATCTCGCCTTTCACATTGATATGCAGGTAGTTATATTCCGACTTGGGTTTAAATCGAACCACATAAACTTCTTCCTTATCCACATATGTATAATAGGCGATATCAAATTCATAATTGCTTTCATGGAAATTATGAAAAACCCCCACGAAAGGCAAAATCTCATATTGGTTCCGCACCGGATTATGATATCTCATATTGTAGAATTCATTGGCAAAAAACTCGGTTGAGACACCAGCCATTACCTCTTTCAGGGTATCATTTTCATCTTTATGAAGATATTTCTCATAGTTTTCCTGATAATTTTCCTGGAATCTGAGCTGGTTTACACGTACCCGGGTTCTCTCATCGGTTTTCCTGTAGCCCATGTCCTGTACAGTGATAGCGCCTTCCAGAAAAGCTTCATAGTTATTATTCCTCTTCATATAATCCCGATAATAACCTTCAAGAATAAATGGCTTTAAAGGATAGTTCTTATATATTCTGGAGATCGCTTTTTCCACCACCCGGCGACCTGTTATCTTATTATCAGAGATGATGACTTCCTGCAGAACACTTGTCTCGGGCTCCAGTTTTATATTCATGAAGTCACTATTCATCAGATTGCTAATCAGTACCTTGTATGTAATAAACCCTATCGCTGAGATGCAAAGGCTGTCATTGATCAGGTAGGGCGCGACTTTAAACTCAAATACCCCATCTTCATTGGAAACAGTTCCAATAGCTTTTTCACATAATCCAACATGGGCGAAACTCACAGCGGTTTGATTATCTGAGTTAATGATCTCACCCCGCAGCGTGATCGATTCCTGCGCAACACCAAGATAAACATTGAACAGAATAATGAATATACTGAATAAAACCCTCTTCATACGCTACAAAAGTACTTTCTATTTATGAGAAGCGAAAATTTTGCCAAATTGTATTTATCAATTCAATATTTTATCTTACAATTCAAAGTAACATCCATTGAAATTTACGAGTCCATATGAAGCACTTTCCAGTATTTGGGGTTATACTGATTTCCGGCCCCTGCAGGCTGAAATAATATCCAATGTTCTCAAGAACAAGGATACCCTTGCCATTATGCCTACCGGTGGAGGCAAATCACTATGTTTTCAGGTTCCGGCGCTTTGTATGGATGGGGTATGTATTGTCGTTACACCCATAATTGCTCTAATGAAAGACCAGGTGGAACAGCTCAAACAGAAAGGGGTAAGAGCGGCAGCCGTTTATTCAGGTATGTCAAACCAGGAAATTGATGTTACACTTGACAATGCCGCACATGGTCAATTGCAATTCCTTTATGTCTCGCCGGAAAGGCTGAAGTCCGAACTTTTCCTGGAAAGGACAAAGAAAATGAACATTTCATTGCTCGCTGTTGATGAAGCCCATTGCATTTCTCAATGGGGATATGATTTCCGACCTTCTTACCTGGAAATTAATGAATTTAAAAAGTATGCTCAGAATGTCCCTGTAATTGCACTTACAGCCACGGCTACCAAAGAAGTGACAAATGACATTATTGCCAAACTTGAACTAAAAGCAGGTTATAAAGTTTTTGTTCAGTCTTTTTCAAGGCCCAATCTCTCATATTTTGTAAGGGAAGTGGAAGATAGAGAAGCCAAGCTTATCGAGATCCTTGAAAAGGTCAGGGGACAGGGTATTGTCTATGTGAGGACAAGGAAAAGTGCAAAACAAATCGCTGAATTTCTCATAAGATATGGGGTTAGTGCCGATTTTTACCATGCAGGACTATCCCACAATGAAAGGAACCTGAAACAGGAAGCCTGGATGAATAATACATACCGGGTCATCGTGGCAACAAATGCATTTGGAATGGGAATAAATAAGCCGGACGTTAGGGTTGTCGTTCATCTTGACCTGTCCCCTAACCTGGAATCGTATTATCAGGAAGCCGGACGGGCCGGACGGGATGGTATTAAATCCTATGCTGTTCAATTGTATCATAACCAGGATAAGGATGAACTGATAAACCGGGTAAAGATATCCTCACCAACACCTGAAACTCTTAAGAAAGTTTATCAATCCCTCGCCAATTTTTATAAGATCGCGGTTGGAAGCAGCTTGTTAATTAGTTATGATTTTGATATCTCTGAATTTGTCAATGCCTACAAACTCGATTATCTGGAGACATTCCATGCACTTAAAAAGTTGGAGGAACAGGGATTTATTCAACTGGCAGAAAGTTTTTACCATCCTTCAAAAGTAAAATTGTTGCTCGACCACATGGAATTGTATAAATACGAGGTTGCCAATGAATCCTATGAACCTGTGATCAAGGCCCTCCTAAGAATTTATGGAGGTGAATTATACAGTAATTTCCATATTGTTTCTGAAAAGAAAATTGCAATATACCTCAGGAGCAGCCTGGCGGAAGTTGAAAGAAAACTGAATGGTCTTCATAAACAGAACGTTATCTATTATGATAAAAGAAAAGATTCTCCCCAGATCACATTTACGACCTCCCGGTATGATGCTAGTAAATTGCCCCTGAATACGAAATACCTGCAGGAACGGAGGCGGATCGATTTGGAAAGGGCGGAGTCTGTCATTGAATATATTACAAGGGAAAGGACATGCCGGTCAGTAATGATCCAGCATTATTTTGGAGAATTGTCAGCACACGACTGTGGGATATGTGATTACTGTATTGAAAAATCCAAACCCTCCAATAGAATGGAATACGATACCAAAATCCGGAATAGGATCTTTGAAATGATACGGCAGGAAAGTAAAACCCTTCAAAATCTGCTTCATGATGTCCCTGAATTGGAGCAGGAGGATTGGATTATGGTTATACGGCTTATGCTTGATACGGAGGAATTGTATTATGACGAGCATGGATTTCTTCATCCTGCCGGAGAAAACAACACCTGATATTTATCATTTTTTATCCGGTCTTTAACAACTTTCTTTGTTAGCATTTTTAAAATTTCTATATACAATTCATTTTTGATTTCTCAATATGATGTATTTAAAATAGTATTTTTGCTCGATCTTAGCGAGAATTGAAATCATATATGACAATTACATGAGATAATCATAATTAAAATTTTATCTAATGAAAGGATATAAAATCATTGTGCTGGCTAAACAGGTACCAGACACCCGTAATGTTGGGAAGGATGCTATGAAGGCAAATGGTACTGTTAACAGGGCAGCATTACCTGCCATCTTTAACCCGGAGGACCTGAATGCTCTCGAACAGGCCTTACGCCTGAAAGACCGGTATCCTGGAACGACCGTAACCTTGCTTACAATGGGTCCGGGAAGGGCGGCCGATATTATACGGGAAGGTCTCTTCCGGGGTGCTGACGACGGATACCTGATCACCGACAGGAAATTTGCCGGGTCGGATACTTTAGCAACATCCTATGCCATCTCCCTCGCAGCTAAAAAACTTATGCCCTTCGATCTTATCATGTGCGGCCGCCAGGCTATTGACGGAGACACGGCACAGGTGGGTCCACAGGTAGCGGAGAAGATCGATATACCACAGATAACCTATGCGGAAGAAATCGAAAAAATTGAAAAGGGTAAAATAACGATCAAAAGAAGACTTGAAAGAGGTGTGGAAACCGTCGAATGCCCGATGCCCTTACTCATAACTGTGCATGGTTCAGCTCCGGATTGCAGGGCAAGAAACGCGAAATACCTATTGAGATATAAGCATGCCAAAACCTGGACGGAGATGCAGCAGGATACAGAAGATTATCTTTGGCTTCGTGAAGACAGACCCTACCTGGACATCCGGGAGTGGTCGGTTGATGACCTAAGCGCCGATGAAACTTTTCTGGGCCTGTCAGGATCACCCACAAAAGTGAAGAAAGTTTTTAATGTTGTGTTTACAGCAAAAGAAGCAAAAGTATTGGGTGATACAGATGCTGAAATGGATGATCTTATGAAAGAGCTCATTGAAAACCATAATATAGGTTAATTTTTAATATTGAGATAAATTATTTAAAAGTGAATAATGTAATAGTATATTGCGAAATTGAAGATGGTAACATTGTTGACGTAAGTCTGGAACTGCTGACAAAAGGCAGATCGTTGGCCGATCTTCTGAAAGTACAGCTGGATGCTGTGATTATTGGGAAAGAGCTGAAAGGAATTGAGCAACAGCTTTACCCCTTTGGCGTGGATAACCTGTATGTTGCTGACGATCCACGCCTCTATCCCTACCAGACCTTGCCTCATGCTTCCATAGTTAGCAAGTTGTTTGAAGAAATCAAACCAGAAATTGCCCTCTTTGGCGCCACATCAATCGGACGTGACCTTGCCCCCAGGATCGCATCAGCCTTGAAATGTGGTCTGACCGCCGATTGTACAAGCCTTGAGATCGGGGAACATGAGGATAAGAAGAAAAAGAAGATCTACAAAGACCTTCTGTTCCAGATCAGGCCTGCTTTCGGAGGGAATATCATCGCTACTATTATAAATCCTGAAACCCGGCCACAAATGGCTACTGTCAGGGAAGGGGTTATGAAGAAGGAAATCAAGTCAATGTCCTACAAGGGTAAGCGCATTAATCTGGAAGTTGAGAAGTATGTCAGGGGAGAGGATTTTGTAGTCAGGATAATAGACCGGCACATTGAGAAAAGTAAAATCAATATTAAGAACTCACAGATAATTATATCAGGAGGATATGGGGTTGGATCGAAAGAGAATTTTGACCTGCTCTTCGAGTTGGCCGATGTTCTGGGCGGTGAAGTAGGCGGTTCACGGGCTGCCGTGGATGCTGGGTATATCACACATGAAAGACAGATCGGACAAACCGGAATTACGGTAAGACCAAAATTATATATCGCCTGTGGCATATCAGGAGCCGTACAGCATAGGGCCGGGATGGATCAATCCGCTATGATCATATCCATTAATAAGGATCCGGAAGCACCGATCAACCAGATCGCAGATTATGCCATCATTGGCGACATCGGCACCGTACTCCCTAAAATGATCAAATACTATAAGAAAAACACGAAATAAAATTTCTAAAAGATTATTGTAATGGCAAACTTTTTTACTGACAATAAGCATCTCAAATTCCATCTTTCACATCCGGATATGCAAAAGATCATTCGACTGAAAGAGAAAGACTTTACGGAAAAAGATACATATGATTATGCACCCATTGATTTTGAGGATGCCATAGATGGTTATGAAAAAGTTCTTGAAATCGTTGGGGACATTTCCGGGAATATCGTCGCTCCGAATGCTGAGGATGTTGACAGGGAAGGGCCCAAAATAGTAGATAATGAAGTACAGTATGCCAGGGGTACTCAGGAAAACTATGAGGCACTCAAGCAGGCAGGATTGGTTGGCATGTCTCTGCCCAGGAAATTTGGAGGGCTTAATTTTTCTACCATACCCTATGTTATGGCAGCCGAGATCGTATCCAGAGCAGATGCCGGATTTGCAAATATCTGGGGGCTCCAGGATTGTGCAGAAACCATCAATGAATTTGGCTCAACTGAGCTTAAGGAAGAGTTTTTGCCGCAGTTTGCCTTGAATGGAGCAACAGGTGCTATGGACCTGACAGAACCCGATGCCGGATCAGACCTCCAATCTGTTCAATTCAAAGCTACATATGATTCGGAAAAAGATACCTGGTTTCTTAATGGTGTGAAAAGGTTCATAACGAATGGTGATGCTGATATTTCACTGGTTCTGGCAAGGTCGGAAGAAGACACTCAAGATGCAAGAGGATTATCCCTCTTTGTTTACGATCGTACACATAAGGCCGTAACAATCAGAAGGCTTGAAAACAAACTGGGGATTAAGGGTTCCCCCACATGCGAACTGGTCTTTAAGAATGCTCCTGCTAAATTGGTGGGCGACAGGAAAATGGGACTTATTAAGTATGTGATGAGTCTGATGAATGCCGCCAGACTGGGTATAGGAGCCCAATCTGTTGGTATTGCTGAAGCAGCTTACCGTGAAGCCTATAAGTATGCATTGGAAAGAAGTCAGTTTGGCAAGCCAATCATTCAATTCCCGGCAGTATATGAAATGCTTTCCAAAGCAAAGACGAAATTATTTGTGATCCGCTCTCTTTTATATGAAACAGCTCGGTTCGTGGACATATATAAAACATACGGGCATATTATGACTGAAAGAGCACTTGAACCTGAGGAGAGGAAAGAAATGAAAAAATATCAGCGGCTTGCTGATATTTATACACCACTTCTGAAACTAGTTTCAAGTGAATATTGTAATGAAATTGCCTATGATGCCATTCAAATACATGGTGGTACCGGATTTATGAAAGATTTTCCGGTTGAAAGGATATACAGGGATGCCAGGATCACTTCTATTTATGAGGGTACATCACAATTGCAGGTGGTTGCAGCTATCAGGGGCGTTACAACAGGCGGATATGTGAACCAGATCAGGGAATATGAACAACGTGATTATAAACCTGAACTTGAGTTCATGAAGAAAAGGCTAATTCATATGACCAGGCAATATGAAAAAGTGGCTACGCGCATTATTGATGAGAAAGATGAGGAGTATCTGGATTTTCATGCCAGAAGACTGGTTGAAATGGCCGGAAATATAATTATGGGCTATTTATTGATCAATGATGCCATGCGGGATGATGAGTACAGGAATGCAGCTGAGATCTTTATTAAGAAAGCCGAGGCAAGTAACGTAGAGAAGATGTATTATATTAAAAATACGGAACAAAGGGACCTGGGAATTATCAAGTCTGAGGGATAACAGCATCCTCAGGTATTCTGAAAAAAGAAACCCGTTCAGTATGTTTTAAACTGGCCGGGTTTTTTCTTTATATCAATCGCTTCCAACTTCCCTCTTCATGTGAAGTAATCATTAACTGATCTGACAGTTTTTTAATTCTTACAAAGAGTGTCAGATTTCATTTTCTGCACGAATAAGGTGCGGCATTTTCAGGTCAATCCAGGGTAACAGCTTTTATATCAGCCTCTTTTACCATTTGATTCAATTCCGGGATCATTTGTTCCCGTATCCTGTCAAATTCATCAATTGCTGCATCTATCTGTTCAAACACTTCTTCCTTGAAGGTAATGGCCTGTTCTGTAGGCTCATAGTCGCCAATGCTCGTAAGTGTCATCAAATGACCAAGTTTATTATTCAATTTGATCGGATAATTCAGGGGATCCTGCCGGCTCTGGTTTTTTGTCTGATATAAAGCTTCCTCAACTTTGGAAAGATCATGGCCAATCGAATCGGTAAAAGTGATCAGTGCTTTATGTTCTTCTTCGACCAGTTTGGATCTCAGAAAATCAAGTTGCTTTCGACTCTCCCTGATCTTTCTGATCACCCGGCTTGTCTCTGTGAACTTGGCCCCGGTTTCCACAAGAAAATCAAACTGGGATTTGAGGGCTTCATCTGAGGTGTCAGACCTGGGATCTTTAAGGATCGTGAATTTGGATTCCATCGAATCTCTGTTGTAAACCACTCTTACGGTATAATCACCTGGCAGAGCCACTGGACCCTGAAGGTTTACTGCCCACATGATCATATCATCAAATTTTTCGGCTTCCGGGTACCTCATGTCCCAGGCGAACTGGTTGAATCCTTGTTTTACTACTAGTTTATTATTATTCTCCGTGGCATCATTCGAAAATTCCCGGATCAGTTCTCCTTTACTGTCTATAAACTTCAATGCTATGTTTACAGCTGTATCCGGTTCTTCCCTGATATAAAAATTAACCAGAACTCCCCCGGGATGATTAGTGCCTGCATCTCTGATGTTCTTGTTCTGATAACCGCCAATCCTGTAACTGGCCATCGGAGTGAAAAGATAACTTTCTTTGTTATTTATATCCGGGGTATACTCATGAAGAGGTGTCAGATCATCGATTATCCAGAAGCTTCTGCCCTGGGTAGCTGTGATTAGGTTATTATTCTTGATGATCAGGTCCGTAACAGGAACTACCGGTAAGTTCAATTGCCAGGCCTGCCAGGAAAGCCCGTCATCATAGGAGATGTACATGCCGCTTTCCGTCCCGCAATAAAGTAATCCTTTTCTTTGCGGATCAGCACGAACAACCCGGGTGAAATGTCCTTCATCGATACCATTAGTGATCTTCATCCACGTTTTGCCATAATCCAGGGTCCGGTAAAGGTATGGCCTGTAATCACCTGATTTGTACATGGTAGCCGCAAGGTAAAGTCCCCCCTTGTTAAAAGGATCTATTTCAAGGCTGTTGATCATGATCCATTCAGGTATTCCGGAGGGTGTAACATTAGTCCAGTTCTTTCCGCCATCTTTTGTGACATATACCAGGCCGTCATCGGATCCGGTCCAGATCACCCCCTCCTCATGATGGGATTCAACGGCTGCGAAGATCGTACAATAGTATTCCACGCCGGTATTATCCTTAGTTATCGGCCCTCCTGAAGAGACTAGTTTTGAGGAGTCGTTCCGTGTGAGGTCCGGGCTGATCACTTCCCAGCTCTGGCCACCATTCGTAGACGTATGAAGGTGATTTGAAGCGGCATATAATTTTTTTGAATTGTGCGGGGAAAAGAAAATCGGGAAATTCCACTGGAAACGGAATCTCATGCCTTCTGCTCCATATCCCATCGGGTTATCTGGCCATACATTTACAGCCCGTACCTGCTCTTTTGAATGGTCGACTCTTGTAAGAAATCCGCCATAACTACCACCATATACAATATCGTTATTTGTAGGGTCCACAGCAATGTGGGCGCTTTCCCCGCCGGCTGTGGGTTCCCAATTATCCTGGCCTATCGATCCGCCTTCAGTTCTGTGCAGGATCCGTACCGTAGAATTGTCCTGTTGCGCGCCATATATTCTATATGGGAAATGGTTGTCTGTGGTCACCCTGTAAAACTGTGCAGTAGGCTGGTTATAATAGGTGCTCCAGTTCTTACCACCATCCAGCGAGACCTGCGCACCACCATCATCACCAATTATCATGCGCTGGTTATTTTCAGGAGCGATCCATAGATCATGATGATCCCCATGCGGAGCAGAAAATGCTTCGAAAGATTTTCCGCCATCCTTTGATCTGTGGTAGGCCACATTAACGACATAAACAATGTCCTCATCCCTGGTGTCGGCATATATGCGTGAATAATACCAGGCCCGCTGACGCAGACTCCTGCTGTCGTTTACTTTGATCCAGTTCTTTCCTCCATCATCTGAACGGAATACACCTCCTTCTTTTGCCTCGATAATTGCAAATACCCTTTTCGAATTCACCGGGGATACAGTTACGCCTATAATTCCTATAGTGCCCTCAGGCAGTCCTTTTGAAGACGAAATATTGGTCCAGGATTCCCCGCTATCGGTGCTTTTCCATAATGCAGATCCTTCACCACCGCTTTCCAGACTATATGGCGTCCTTTTTACCCGCCATGTGCTGGCATACATGATCCTTGGATTATTTGGGTCCAGAATGAGGTCGACAGCACCTGCCTGATCATTGGCAAATAATACCCGCTCCCAGGATTTTCCACCATTCCTGGTACGGTATACACCTCTTTCAGGTGTAGGTTTGAAAATGTCGCCAATAACCGCGGCATAGGCTAAGTCCGGATTTTCAGGGTGGATCCTGATCCGGGAAATATGACGTGAATTGTTCAAGCCAATATTTACCCACGATTCCCCTCCATCCACAGATTTCCAGATCCCGTATCCATAAGAGACATTACCACGCAGTGTTTTCTCTCCACCTCCAACGTAAATTACATTTGGATCTGATTGGCTTACAGCCACCGCACCGATGGACCCTCCGAAATATCCATCCGATATGTTTTCCCAGGTCTGACCCCCGTTACCGGTTTTCCATACACCACCTCCGGTGGAACCGAAATAATACAGGTTTGGCTTACCCGGAACACCGGTTACCGCTGCCGAACGACCACCCCTGAAAGGTCCTATGCAACGCCATTCCAAACCATTGTAAATGGCTGAATCGTAAGTGATTATGTTGGTTCTTGAAGTCGTGTTTTTGGATTTACTCACTCGCTTCTGTGCAAAAAGAAAACTCGATGTGCATAACAGGATGACCAACGGGGCAAATAATGACTTTTTCATAAATGAATTCTTTTATTTTTTCTTTGCCCTGGTACTGAATACTATAAATGAGTACAGTTCAAAAATTGATCCCACTCCTTAAGCTCCATACCGGCAAATTAATTTTATCTTTAAAGCAAATCAATTTATTTTACTCCGGATAAATTTTAAAGAGCCAAAAATAAGAGATATCATTTGATCAAAAAACCTATCGGTGAATATTTTGAAGAATAAAAAAATAAGATTCAGAGACTTAGAAAAGAGATTTAACTAATTTTGTGGGAAAATTATAAAATTTCCAGGCAATAACAACTACCTCAATAAATAGCGGGAATGGAACAATTCAGGAATTTTTGCATAATAGCCCATATTGATCATGGCAAGAGCACATTGGCTGACAGGTTGTTGCAGGTTACAAATACCGTAAGCGACAGGGAGATGCAGGAACAATTACTTGACAGTATGGACCTGGAACGTGAAAGAGGTATAACCATTAAAAGTCATGCTATTCAGATGGAGTATGAATATGAAGGGAAGAACTTTACACTTAACCTGATAGATACTCCGGGCCATGTGGATTTTTCTTATGAAGTGTCACGATCGATTGCAGCCTGTGAAGGCGCTTTGTTGATCGTTGATGCTTCCCAGGGCATTGAGGCACAGACTATTTCCAATTTGTACCTGGCCATGGAACATGACCTGCACATTATTCCCGTGGTAAACAAGATTGACTTACCCGGGGCTATGCCTGAAGAAGTAGCCGACGAGATAGTTGACCTGCTGGCAATCGACCGGGAAGAGATCATCTATGCTTCTGCCAAGGAAGGTTTAGGCATTGATGAAATACTTGAGGCTATTATTACCCGTGTCGCTCCTCCTGAAGGGGATCCTGATGGTCCTTTGCAGGCAATGATATTTGATTCAGTCTATAATTCATACCGGGGTGTTGAAGTTATTTTCAGGGTCTTTAACGGTACCATTAAAAAAGGTGATATGGTTAAATTCATCAATACCGGAAAGACATACGATGCGGATGAAGTGGGAATACTCAGGTTAAAGAATATACCTCAGCAAGAAATTTCCACAGGAAATGTAGGTTACCTGGTATCTGGAATTAAAATTGCAAGCGAAGTAAAAGTCGGGGATACCATTACACATACCGACAACCCGGCTGAAGGAGCGATCAAAGGATTCGAAGATGTCAAACCCATGGTCTTTGCGGGGATCTATCCTGTCGAAACCTCAGAATTTGAAGAACTAAGGGCCTCCATGGAGAAGTTGCAATTAAATGATGCTTCACTGGTATGGGAACCTGAGACTTCGGCAGCACTGGGATTTGGGTTCAGATGTGGTTTCCTTGGTATGTTGCATATGGAGATCGTACAGGAACGTCTTGAACGGGAATTTGATATGACCGTGATCACTACCGTTCCATCGGTATCCTATAGGGCTATACTGACCAATGGAGAATCCTCAGAAATTCATGCACCTGCCGATATGCCGGATCCAACAACCCTAAGCCATATTGAGGAACCGTTTATCAAAGCCCAGATCATCACAAAGGCGGAATTTATTGGAAACATCCTCTCACTCTGCATAGATAAAAGGGGCGTTATCAAAAACCAGGTATATATTACCAGCGACCGGGTCGAACTCACCTTTGAATTGCCTCTGGCAGAAATTGTTTTTGACTTTTATGATAAATTAAAAACCATTTCAAGAGGATATGCTTCCCTGGATTATGAGCTTCACGGTTATCAGGTTTCGCCGATGGTAAGGTTGGATATTATGCTGAATGGTGAAAAAGTAGATGCGCTCTCAGCCATTGTCCACCGGGATAAAGCCTATGAATGGGGGAAACGATTATGTGAGAAATTAAGAAAACTGATCCCCCGGCAGATGTTTGAAATTGCAATTCAGGCAGCGATCGGCACTAAAATTATTGCCCGAGAATCAATTAAGGCTTTAAGAAAAAATGTTACTGCCAAATGTTATGGCGGGGATATTACCAGGAAACGTAAATTATTGGAAAAACAGAAGAAAGGAAAGAAACGAATGCGGAATGTCAGTAATGTAGAGATACCTCAGGAAGCATTCATGGCGGTATTAAAACTTGACTAAATATTAAATATTAAAAAAATGGCTGAAATTATCGACGGTAAAGCAACATCCCTGGCTATTAAGGATGAGATCGCTGAAAAAGTTAAACAAATCGTGAATGATGGCGGCAAGGTTCCTCACCTGGCGGCTGTACTGGTAGGAGATGACGGCGCAAGTCAAACCTATGTGAATGGCAAAGTGAAAGCATGTGAATATGTTGGTTTTAAATCTTCCTTATTGAAATTTGATTCGGACATTCCGGAAGAGGATTTACTCGAGGTAGTCGATAAGCTGAACAATGAAGATGATATTGATGGATACATTGTTCAGCTTCCCCTGCCAAAACATATTTCTCCGCAGAAAGTAATAGAAAGAATCAAGCCTGAAAAAGACGTCGATGGTTTTCATCCGGTGAATGTAGGCCGGATGGTTCTTGGTTTACCAGCCTATATATCAGCTACCCCTTTTGGAATCCTGAAACTGCTGGAGCGGTATAAGATTGATACTGAAGGTAAGGAATGTGTCATTATCGGTCGAAGTGATATTGTCGGAACACCAATGAGTAATCTTCTTTCCAGGAAGACCTATCCGGGAAATTGTACCGTTACATTATGTCACAGCAGGACCAAAGATATCAAATCACTTTCACGTAATGCAGATATTGTGATTGCTGCACTGGGTATGCCGGAGTTTTTAACTGGCGACATGGTCAAAGACGGGGCTGTAGTAATCGATGTAGGTGTCACACGGGTGCCTGATGCCACAAAAAAAAGAGGCTATGCCTTGAAGGGCGATGTTAAGTTTGATGAAGTAGCGGAAAAAGCCAGTTATATAACCCCCGTTCCGGGAGGTGTAGGGCCAATGACCATCGCCTCCTTATTATATAATACTTTAATGGCATCGCAAAAGGCCATTTATAGTTAAGACTATGGATGCTTTGCCTGTAATGGAGGCGTTTTATACCCTCCAGGGAGAAGGATTTCATCAGGGTAAAGCGGCTGTATTTATCAGGCTGGCCGGATGTGATGTGGGTTGTCACTGGTGTGATGTAAAGGAATCATGGGATGTGAAAGGATACCCGGTAGTGCCTGTTAAGGATCTGGTCGGGCAGGTCAGGGATTATGAATCAGATATTGCCGTAGTAACTGGCGGGGAGCCTTTGATGCATGACCTTGACCCCCTTACCCGTGAATTGAAAACTGCTGGTTTCAAAACACATATAGAAACTTCAGGAGCCCATCCTCTTTCCGGAGATTGGGATTGGATATGTTTGTCACCGAAAAAATTCAAACCTGCATTATCGCCAATTTATCGTTTGGCGGATGAATTAAAAATAATAATATATAATAAAAGTGACCTTGAATGGGCGAATTCTCATAAAGAGCGGATAAATTCGGCATGTAAATTGTATCTTCAACCTGAATGGGAAAGGTCCGATAAAGTATTACCCTTAATGATCGACTATGTTAAAAAACATCCGGAATGGGAAGTATCCTTACAAATTCATAAATTCATGGATATTCCATAAGTCTATGATGCAGAGGATCCTTATTGTCTTACTGGTATTTTTCTTTAGTGCCATAGCCGTCAATGATATTATGGCTCAGAAAGTGTATTCCACTAAATCCAAGAAAGCCATAAAATTGTACGAGGATTCTGAACATTATATGGCCAGGAGACAATATATAGAAGTCATTAATATTCTGAATCTTGCCCTGGAAAGGGATATAAAATTTGTAGAAGCTCATCTCCGGATCGCTTTCTGTTACAAGCTCCTGAACAACATTGATGGACAAAAACGCCATCTGGAAGATGTCCTTAAGTACACCGAAACACCGGAAAGATATACAAATGTATATTTCTCCCTGGGAGAAGCCTATTTTTTAACCCAGGAATATGATAAGGCATTGACAGTGCTCAATGATTTTTTAAAATACCAGGGGATCAACCAGCGTTTGATCCCTGAAGCCGAATGGCTGGTGCGGAATGTATATTTCGCTAAAGATGCCGTTATGGATCCTCTTGATATCGAGCCGGAAATGCTGCCTGAGATTATAAATTCAGGGCCCCTGCAATATTTTCCTGTCCTCACGGGGGATGAAGAACAGATCTATTTCACAAAAAGACAGGGCGCTCATCCAAGATATGATGAGAATATATACATGTCGAAAAAAGATAATCAGGGGAACTGGATCCCGCCTTATTCTTTATCTTCGAATATCAATACGGCCAATAACGAAGGTACCTGTACGATTTCGGCCGACGGAAAGATCCTGATCCTGACTTCCTGCCAGGGAAGGGGTAGCCTGGGGAGCTGCGACCTGTATATTTCATTCCGCGAAGGAAATGACTGGAGCAGGCCGGTTAATCTGGGTCCGAATGTAAATTCACAATATTGGGATTCACAACCTTCCCTGTCGGCAGATGGCCGGAAACTATATTTTGTATCAGAAAGGCCTGGCGGGATCGGAGGACGTGATATCTGGTTGAGTCAGCGGGATCAAAACAACGAATGGTTGCCTGCTGTTAACCTGGGTAATTCTATAAATACGGAAAGAGATGAGGTGTCACCATTTATACATGTAAACGGGCAGGCATTGTTCTTTGCCTCCAAAGGATATCCCGGATTCGGTGGTTATGATCTGTTTATGTCCGAGTTTACAAATGGTGAGTGGTCTGCCCCTAAAAATCTTGGTTATCCTGTAAATACTCCTGAAGATCAGATATCACTGTTCGTTACTACTTCCGGTGAAAGAGCTTACTATTCCCTGGATTCCTATGACCGTAGCGGATTGCCATTGAGTTTCATTTATTCTTTTAAAATGCCATCGGAAATTTCGGTAAGCAACCGGAGCTTTTATGTGAAAGGCACCATCAGAGATAAAGAAACAGAATTACCTCTTAAGGCCAGGGTAGAGCTTTTGGATGTGAATACCAATGAATTGATCTCTGTTGTATCCTCTGATTCGGTATTTGGCGAATATATTATGATCCTGACGGAGGGTTATGAATATGCCCTGTATGTTGAACGGCCCGGTTATATATTTGAAAGCCGAAATTTTAACCTTCCACCTGGCAGTGAACAGAAACCTGTTATTATGGATTTTTTCCTGAGAAAATCAGAAACAGGAGCCATTACGACATTGAATAACATATTTTTTGAAACTGACAGTTACGAACTGCAGGAACGGTCACTTACCGAACTGGACAAAGTCGTAGATTACCTGGACAGATCGCCGGGATTAAAAATCGAGATAAGCGGTCATACGGACGATGTGGGTACTGAAAGTTATAATCAGGAACTTTCAGTTAAACGGGCCGAGGCCGTGTATACTTATCTCACCTCCCAGGGGATTTCCAAAGAAACAATCAGTTTCAAGGGATATGGACAGACCCAGCCAGCGTTTCCTAACGATTCTGATGAAAACCGAAGTAAGAATCGACGTATAGAATTCAAAATCCTTCAATGATATCTTTTGAATAATTTTATCAGCTACATCTACCTTTCAAGCTTCCCCGGCGAAGGAAACTATTATCGCCAAGTAGAATATTTTATAATCAATTCATTTATAAAATGTTATTATCATTTGGCTAAAGTGAAAGTTTAATTTTTGACCTTTTGATATAATTAAATAATAAAAATTTGACCTGCTGAAAAGCAATATTTGAGAATCGGAATAACAACTTAAAAAAGTCCTATTTGCAACATTTCCCGTCAAAATCCGTAGGTGTTACCCCTATATTCAAAATAAAATATGTAATAAAAGAGGGTAAATCGACAATATTATATGTAAAATGTAATAAAATATTGATTTAATTATATTATTGCCAGCATATGAATATCAAATTTTACAAATAATATTCTGTTTTTTTGTAAAAATGAAAAGGATATTCCCCTATATTGGGGGATTAAAATGAAATTTTTAATAATCTTCCGCCAGACCCAAGAAATTGAAAAATTTATATTAGCATTTTTTATTTAAGGATATTTTGTTCTAAGTTTGGGCCTAAATTAAATTATTATCTTTTTCAATAACCTTAACTTTTTTGTTATGAAGAGATTTTTACTATTGAGTGTGGTAATTTGTTCTTTTCTTGCGACCAGCGTAATGGCGCAGGAAAGGACGATTTCCGGTAGGGTGACTGCGGAAGAATCCGGCGCCCCGATACCGGGAGTGAACGTTATCCTTAAGGGTACTACTATTGGTACTGTTACGGATATTGATGGGAACTACAAATTGAATGTTCCAGCGGAAGGAGGGGTCATGGTTTATTCTTTCATCGGTCTGGCGACCGAGGAAGTACGAATCGGATCACAAACAGTTATTGATATGCTGATGACAGCAGATATCAGGCAACTGGGAGAAGTAGTGGTGACTGCCGTAGGTTTGGAAAGTGATGTGGCTTCACTCGGTTACTCTGTTCAGAGTGTTGATGCAGGGGAAATCGAGAACAGCTTGGAACCAAACCTCGTATCAGCATTGAATCAGAAAGCAGCGGGTGTAGTGGTTTACCAGTCAGCTGGTTCACCAGGTGCCTCTGCCAGTATCAGGATCAGGGGTAATACCTCGGTTTCTCTGGGTAACAGTCCTCTATTCGTAGTGGATGGTGTACCGATTGACAACTCAGACGTCGGAAACGGTGTGGATGGGGTTGACCAGTCAAACCGGGCCATTGACCTGAACCCAAATGATATTGCATCTATGACCGTTTTGAAAGGTCCAGCTGCTACCGTATTATATGGTATCAGGGCAGCAAACGGTGCAATCATCGTAACGACTAAGAAAGGTCAGCGAGGTAAACCAAAAGTTACATTCTCAACAAATTATGTAGCTAGTCAGGTAAATAAGTTGCCTGAAATGAATACACTGTATACCCAGGGTCGACCGGTGGGTGGCGTACCTACCTGGAGAGGAGCTGGAACAGGTGAAGGATTTTCATGGGGACCGGCTATTGCCGACATGGAGTTTGCCACGGATCCTGATGGTCCACTGGCACCGTCGTCAAATGATTTTTCACCTGAAGGCGAGTACCTATACGACAAAAACGGATACCTTGTCCCAAGTGGAGAAGGCAATGGAAATCCTGCACAAGCTTATGCCAACAACGATAATTTCTTCGTTACTGGTCGATCAACGGATAATAACCTGTCCATCAGTGGTGGCAATGATGAAGTAAATTATTATGTATCCGCAGGTTATTTGTATCAGACAGGTATTGTACCGAAAGCCGACTGGCAGCGTATATCTATCCTGGGTAAGATATCTGCCGATCTTACTGAAAAGTTAAACCTGGGTTTCCAGGCGAACTATGTAAATTCAGGTGGTATGAGGATACAAAGAGGATCCAATATCTCTGGCGTGATGTTGGGACTAATGCGTAACACGCCCACTTTTGACGTGGCGAATGGATACACTGACGGTAGAAAAGCTGCAGATGATGAATCAGTTTTTGTATTGCCTGATGGAACTCAAAGGAGTTATCGACATGGTATATACGATTCTCCATTCTGGACAGCAGTCCGTAACCCCTTCGAGGATCAGGTAAACAGGATCATTGGAAACCTCAACCTGACCTACAAGGTGCTTCCATGGATGACGATATCCTATAAATTAGGTCTGGATACATACGGCGATGCCAGAAATTCAGCCTTTGATATTAATTCAGCAAGTGTACCGGAAGGACAGGTTCAAAATCGAAACATTGTCAATACAAACCTGAACCAGGACTTGTTGTTCTTGTTCAACACAGATTTTGCACAGGATTTCAATTTAAACGCAACCGTTGGTGGAAACGCCTTTGATTCAAGGTATAATTCACGTACAACCACGGGAACAACCCTGGGAGCGCAAGGATTCTATCATATCAGTAATGCCACAAACATTACATCAGGGGAAACCATCAACGAATACAAGATATATGGTGTCTTCGCTGACGTGCGAGTGGGCTGGAGAAATATGTTATTCCTGAATTTATCTGCCAGAAATGACTGGTCATCTGCCTTACCAAAAGAAAACAATTCATTCTTTTACCCGGCAGCCAGTCTGGCATGGACCTTTACTGAAACCCTTGGTCTTTCAACCAATTCGATATTCTCTTATGGTAAGTTGAGAGCTTCATGGGGTCAGGTGGGTAACGATGCACCGATCTATTCTACAACAACCCCATTTGGTTCTGCCTTTATAGGGGGTGACGGTTTTATCAATGGTGTTCCTTTCCCTGGATTCGGGTTGAATGCATTTGAAAGAGCATCTGCTCTGGGTAACCCGGAACTGGAAGCTGAGTTAACCACAACCATTGAGTTTGGCGGTGAATTCAAATTCTTCCAGGGAAGACTTGGTTTCGATGTAACTTATTATTCTGCTGAAACCAACGGACAGGTATTGAATGTAGACCTGGCACCGACAACCGGTTTTACCAGTGTACTTAAGAATGCCGGAAAAATTACAAATAAAGGATGGGAAGTAATGCTCAATGCGGATATCATTCAAGCAGGGGACTTTAACTGGAATCTTAACGCGAATTTCACCCAATATGAAACCATAGTGGATGAACTAGATCCAAGTATCGGTGAAGGTGGTATTGGATTGTCAGGATTTGTTTCCACTTCCTCACGTGTTATTGCCGGTCAGCCTTATGGTGTGATCTATGGCAACCGATATCAGCGTGTGGAAGAAGGTGCTAACGCAGGCCGGCTTATTATAGGATCAAACGGATGGCCATTGGCCGATGCGGATGCAGGAGTTCTTGGTGATCCTAATCCTGACTTTCTGTTGGGTATGCGTAATACGTTCAACTGGAGAGGGATCAACCTTTCTTTCTTATTTGACTTCCGGTCAGGTGGAGATATGTGGAACGGAACTCGAGGCGTGATGGATTACTGGGGTAATACAAAAGAAACAGCGGAAGACAGAAATATTAAAGGTTATGTCTATGAAGGTGTAGTGAACACTGGAACCGCCGAAAGCCCGGTATGGGAGGAGAACAGTACACCAGTGGACTTTGCAAACCCTGAGGCTGGACTCGGAACCTACAAATGGGTCCGATATGGATTCGGATTCTCAGAGAATGAGATCGAAGAAGCAAGCTGGGTAAGATTGAGGGAAATTGGACTTTCCTATACCTTCCCGGAATCACTGACCAAGAGTGTGAGGCTGAATGTTGGATTTACCGGCAGGAACCTCTGGTTGAGCACCTCATATTCAGGTATAGATCCTGAAGCAAACCTTACAGGTGCCAGCAATGGATTTGGTCTGGAATATTTCGGTATGCCGAACACGAAGTCTTATGCCGTGAATGTTCAATTAACCTTCTAATTTAACTGAACCGATAAATTTTTGAAAAGATGAAAAGAGTTAAATTATTTATATTGATGTTCGTTGCGGGGATTTTCGTAACCACATCATGCGAATTTGGAGATATTAATGTTGATCCGAACAACATCGCTTCTGCCCAACTAAAAGACCAGTTACCCAATGCGATTGGACAAACAGTCTTTAATGTCGGAGCAAGTAATGCCAGGTCAGTCGGACTGATCATGCAGCATTATTTCGGTAATGAAGCACAGCAGCAGGAGATGATGAACTACGTATTCAGTAGTAATACTTTTAATAACCTCTGGTCTTTTGGTTTGTATGGAGCCGGTGCAATGTCATCGTCTTTTGTTCTGATCAACCAGGCCATAGAAGAGGAGCAACCCTATTATTTAGGAATTGCTAAGATTCTGATGGCTGTCAACCTGGGTATGGCTACCCAGAGCTGGGGAGATGTTCCGTATTCTCAGGCATTTTTAGGAACTGAGGGAGAGGAATTTTTCCAACCTGAATTTGACACACAGGAAAGTTGCTATAATTCGATTCAGCAATTGCTGGATGAGGCTATAGTGGAGTTGAATAAGGCTGCAGTGGCCGGTGGACCAGGTAGCGATGACCTGATCTACAGTGGTGATGCTGCTTCCTGGATTCAAACAGCTAATGCGCTTAAAGCAAGGTATTATATGCACCTGGTAAAGCGTGATGGACAGGCCTATTCAAAAGCCCTGGGTGTTTTGGGCAATGCTTACACGGGGAATGGTGATGAATCCATGTTTACCTCATTTGGTAGCCAGGGAGCGAATGATGCCAATCCTTATGGTCAATTTGGCGCACAGCGTCCAAATACGCTGACCATTCTTCCTCAATTCAATGAGTGGATGGAAAATAATGCGGATCCCAGAATTCCTTATTTTATGGCTTATGACGGAAACAACTGGCTTTACTATACCAGTCCGGAAGGATTGTTCTGGTCATCCTATACATCGCCACTTCCAATCATTTCATATACCGAACAGAAATTACTGGAAGCTGAAGCTTTGTTAATGGGAGACAATAATGTTGCCGGAGCTGAGACGGCTCTTCAGGATGCGATTATAGCCAATATGAACCAGATCGGTATCGCAGAGGCTGATTACGCAGCTTATGTGGCTGCCAGAGGTAATTTGCAAGGATTGACAAGCAATGAAGAACGTCTGGAACGTATTATTGAAGAGAAATATGTAGCCCTTTACGGACAAGGCATGGTGGAGATCTGGACGGATTACCGAAGGACCGGATACCCTGTGCTAACACCGAATCCGGATGGTGTCAACGGTGTGAATCCAAGTGGTGTGATCCCAAGAAGATGGATCTATCCGAATGATGAGAAATTCTCCAATACAGCCAATGTCGATGCAGCTATTGCCCGACAAGGAGGAGAATTACTGGATGATGACATGTGGGCATTTGCTGATTAACTTAAAATTGAGAGAAAATGAAGAAATATAAAATACTCAGTTTACCGTTAAGTATCATACTCATATTTATGGTATTTACGCAATGTGAAGATATTGAGCAATTCGATATCAAGAATGGTGGTTCATTAGGTGCCAACATGTATCCGGAATCAGATGTGGCTTACCTTTTTCAGGTAACTGAATCAGTTACTGTTAATCTGAATACTTTTGCCAATGAGGGTGTGACCATTTCAGCTGTAAATGTTACTAAGCAGTTGTTCACATCAAATGGTGACTCGGAAGCTGTGACACAAGATGTGGCTGGTGACCAGTTCACCCAGACAAGTGAGCAGATGTTTGCCGATGTTCCGGTAAATGGGAATGTGCTTACTGAGGACGACCTTACTGCTGGTGATTATTGGGTACTCAGTTATGCGATGACCCTGTCAGATGGCCGGGTAATGAATATTGGTAGTACCACCAATATTGCATTCTCCTGTCCTTCGGATATTGCAGGCACCTATGATGCGTCTAGCACAGGTGCAGGTAATTATCCTGGCGGAACTTACCCTGGAGGATTCTGGGATGGCGTGGGTGTTGTGACCATTTCTGCAACAGATGTAGAAGGGGTTTATGACATCGACGAAATTTCCGGAGAATTCTATAACCTGTTCTGGGGCGGCGAGAAAGAAGCCGGTACATTCAGAGATGTATGTGGTAATTATTCCATCGATACAAAAACAGATCAATGGGGTGATACTTTAACTACTACCGTAACCAATAATGGTGATGGAACCATTACCATTGTATGGGAAAATACTTATGGTGACTACGGAACTACTGTTCTGACGCCACAATAGATAAGTAGAAATTATAATTTGAATCCCGCCTTGTTCTGTGTAACGCAGCAAGGCGGGATTTTTTTTGATAAGTACTTTTTTTGAACCATATTAATATCAAAATTTAATAAGCAGTATATCCTTGCCAATGGTTATTAATTAATACTAGAAATGAATCTTATCAAAAAATATATTCCCACTATTCTATTGCTCCTGATTTTTGGTTGCGGCCCATCCAATGAAATAATTAATCTGGAATCAGACTTTTCAAATGCACTTCGTGCTGATTTTACATTTTCAACCAAAAGGATTGCTTCAGTAAGGATTGAATTCTGGGAGACGGGCAAGAATCAACATTATCTCAGTAAATCCTCAGTGGATACAACGCATCACAGGATCACTTTATTAGATCTGAAACCACAAACCAGGTATGAACATCAGTTTATCATGGAATCAGAGAATGATATTACCAGGTCCGGGATATATACATTTGTTTCCGATACCCTCCCGTACTTCCTCCCGGAAATGGTCCTGGAAATAGATAGTGGAGGTGTGTTTGAAGGGAATATCTTAATCAGGAATGTACAAGCGCCCGGACAACAGATCATGATAAATAACCAAGGAAAGGTCGTATGGTACCAGGAATTTGATACAACACTGTTCAGACCTTTTTCCTGGACGGAAGATCAAACTATACTTGCCCTGAAAAGTGACAAAGCCATTCATGAAATGAATCTCAAGGGAGATATCATATACAACCTCGAATATGGGGAAAGGGATTTTAATGAGCTACTGCATCATGAGATAATAAAAGACAAGAATGGGAATATCGTCTCATTGATCCGAAAAAATCAGGTATTCGATCTTTCCGGAATGGGAGGATCCCCATCCGACACGATAAAAGGAGATGGTATCATTGTCATTAATCCCACAGGGGAAAAAAAATGGGTATGGAATCTATTTGACCATGTCAATCCGTTAAAGGATCCTGATATTTTGAAATCCAAGGATGATTGGTCTCATGCAAACTCCCTCGGGATTGATGTGGACGGACATTATCTGGTATCTTTCAGGCATTTTAACCAGATATGGAAAGTGCATTCCGGCTCAGGGGAAGTTATATGGAAATTAGGAATCGGCGGTGATCTGGGTATGCAGCCTGATCAATATTTCTATTTACAGCATGCAGCCCATATCAATGCTTATGGCGAATTGATGCTTTTTGACAACGGAGGACCAGGACGGATGACCTCGAGGGCGATTTCGTTCACAATTGATCCTGAAACCAAAGAAGTTCTGACCGGGAGAATCAATGTTTTTCTACCCAAATCTCTGTTCTCTTTTAAACAGGGAAGTGCATATCTTATCGATGACGATAAAATATTATTTTGCAGCTCCATTAAAAAAAGCATTGTTGTATCGGATCTGGAGGGGAATATTCTATGGCACCTAGAACTTTCAGAATCCGTGTATCGGGCCAACTATATTGGGAAAGTGGATTGGTTAAATACCGTCAAAAAGTAAATCTTTATATGTGAATAGATCTTTTTCTATATATTAAAATTTAAGAATCCTCAGTGAAAAAACGAATTATTCAATCTAAGAAATGGGTAACTATGGCAATGATTAGTGCTGTCATTTTGCTATATGGCTGCCTGCATGATGCAAGGGATCAGATATTTATAGGACCCGGGAAATTAGTCGATAACCATTCACTAATATATCAGGTAGATGTTAAACTGGAGAGGGCAGGGGATATATTTATTGAATATTTTAATGCAGGGGATTCAATCAGCCTGTATACTTCCATATTCGAAAATACGGACCATGCTGTCTTTCATCTTATCGGATTAAAACCTGAATCTGAATATAATTACGTGGTTCATGCTAGGATTGGCGATGATATAATTCAAGGTGATATAGGCCAATTTCAATCCGGTGCATTGCCGGTTGGCTTACCGGATTTGAAATTGAAGAAAAACAACTATTCGTTTGATGGTTATATTTTATTGAAAACCTTTTTTGATCCGGGTGCTCTTTTGATGATAGACAGTCAGGCAGAAGTGGTATGGTATCACGTATACGACCAAACAACGGTTAGGGCTTTTAATTTTTCTCCGGACCAAAGGATCCTGACACTGACAGATAGTTCTACCATAGAATATCTTAATCTGTTTAGTGAAACACAGGGCCATATTAATACTAGATCCCATGGATTTGATAAACTACATCATGATATCTTAATGGATTCCTCCGGAATAACATTTGGACTTACTTACAATTATAAAATACTTGATCTTACTTCTAAGGGAGGGCAGAAAAAAGATACAGTAATGGGTGATGGGATAGTCGCTTTTTCTCCGGAAGGGAAAAGGATCTGGGATTGGAATATTTTTGATCATGCGGATCCGCTCAAGGATGATAGCATCAATTATCTTAAAGATGACTGGAGTCATGCAAATACAATTAACCTGGATGCAGATGGCAACTTAATACTATCATTCAGAAATTTGAATCAGATCTGGAAAATTGACCGAGAAACCGGCCGGGTGGTATGGAAAGTGGGAATGCATGCGGATTTTACATCGATGGTAAACGAACTGGATTTTTTACATCAGCATGATGTTCATATTAACCGGTATGGTCACCTGATGATGTTTGATAATGGAATTAACAACAGAGGATTCTCCAGGGTCTTATCTGTAAAATTGGATGAATCAAAAAAACACTGGGAACCCGTGTTAAACATACCCTTAGATAAAGACCATCATACTTTCAGAATGGGAAGTGCCCGATATATTGACGATCATCATATACTGATTAGCAGCCCGAAAAGGCAAATGCAAATTTCAATTATAGACGAAACGGGGAAAATTGTATGGAATGCCTTATCAAATAAAAGTTCATACAGGGCCATTTATATTAATTCTGATATCATAAGACACAAAAAATGGTTTTAGGGTAATTTTTATATGGTGACCCGAAAGATTCCCTGCATAAGTCAATACCAGAGGATTATAACAGCAATATTTAGTATTTTTACTCCTTAATATTAGGATAGGTTTTATATACGTGCATGGTGATAACCAGAATACATATCATACGATTTACAGGTCTTTTAATAACTGTTATCCTATCTCTTAACCAGCTGCATGCACAAACTTATCAGGAGGTGGCTCTTCAAAGAGGGATAGATCATATGTTCGGGCTGGGATCAACGGGGGGGGGTGTCAGTTTTCATGATTTTGATGGGGATGGCTGGGATGACATAACTCTGGCCACCGAACGTGGCAGAACGATTTATTTTTACAGAAATAACAAGGGAACTTTTGAGCGTCTGGAAGCACTTGTAAACAATCTATGTGAGTCAAAACAAGTACTCTGGATTGATTACGACAATGATGGGGATAAGGATCTATTTGTGACCTGTTATGCCGATATTAACCGTTTGTATAACAATCACAACATGGTATTCACTGATGTGACAGAAGAATCGGGGCTCTCCCTTGCAAAATTGAAATCATACGGGGCAACCTGGGGGGATGTGGACAGAGATGGATGGCTTGATCTGTATGTCACCAATAAACGAACAGAGAGTGAAGTCAATGTGAATAACCTGTATTTGAATTTGGGGAATGGGAAATTTCAGGATGTAACTTTTTTGAGTCATACTGCGGATTCATTGAAGCGCCCGTTTTGTGCCTCATTTATAGATATAAATAATGATCTTTTTCCAGATCTTTATATTGCCCAGGATAAAAGAGCCGTAAATACACTTCTGAAGAACATGGGCAATGGTACTTTCTCTGATATCAGTGTCTCTTCAAATGCAAATCTGGTTATGGATGGGATGAGCGTGACTACAGGAGATTATAATAGTGATCAATATCTGGATATATATATTACAAATATCCCGGAAGGGAACAAACTATTAAAAAACAATGGGGATGAATCCTTTGTGGAAGTGGCACTGGAAGCCGGGGTGGATTATCTTGGATATGCCTGGGGATCAAATTTTCTTGATTATGACCTTGACGGAGACCTGGACCTGTATGTCAGCGGGATGCTGGAAGGTGCAGATGAAATTCCCAGTATCATGTATACCAATACAGGCAATGGACAGTTTATTGATGAAAAACCAGGTTTTAACCAGGACACTGTGATAAGTTTCTCTAACGCTATCGGAGATATTAATAACGATGGATTCCCCGATATCATCGTCAATAATTTCGATAACTATAGATCGATGTTATGGATGAATTCAGCAGGAGAAAATCACTGGATCAAAATTAAACTGGAAGGTGTAAACTCCAACCGGGATGGTATTGGAGCTTTTATTTATGTGTATTCTTCCGGAACTGAAATTATGCATTATACAGGCTCTGCCATTGGATTTCTGGGACAGAATTCTTCCTATAATATGATAGGACTTGGAAATTCAGCAGTAGTTGATTCAATAAAGGTTATATGGCCCAGTGGAAGGGAAGATATAATCAGAAAGGTGCCTTCCAACCAGGTTGTCAAAATAAGGGAGGGGAGTTCTCAATTGCCTCCTGAGGTTTACTACATTGACAAATTGTCTTTTTGTGAAGGGGATTCAATCATCCTTGAAACCGGGTATTATGAAGATTACCTGTGGAGCAATGGAGAAACGACGAGAAGCATCAGGGTAAAATCTGCAGGGACGTATTTTGTCCGGATATCAGATGCAAATGGAACAACCGCCAATTCGGACACGATAAATATAGAAGTTCTGGAAAATCCTGAATTGGACACACAGATTGAGCCAGCTGAATATAATAAATACAATGGTTCGATAGAAGCAATTGTGAAGGGCGGAGCATCTCCTTATCATTATTTGTGGAGTGTGAGTGGAAGAGATACCAGTTTCGTATCCGGGATCGGACCTGGTGTCCATACACTTGAAGTTAGAGATCAAAATGGATGCGGTATTTTCAAAGAGATTGAAGTAAACCTGGTAACTGGTATTGAAAGCGAATCTTACACATTCACCATATTTCCGAATCCGGCAGAAAAATTCCTATATCTCATTGCAGATGATCAATTGTTTAATCAATATATATCCCTTCAACTTTATTCAGTTTCAGGTGTATTGGTTGACACAAAAAAGGTGCTTCTTACGGATAGAATCATGCCTGTTTCATTCAATTTTAATTCACTTGATCCCGGTATGTATATCATTCTTGGTAGTTTCAAAAACGGAATGTTTAGCCGGAAGTTAAGGATTAAGTAATGTTGTAAGTTAAGCCAAAATTCCTGCGGCAAATTAAGGTTATTTTATAATCAGTTTTTTGTTTATTAGCTGTTGCCCTGTCTGGATGGATATATAATAAAAGCCATGAGCTAATCCATCTGTATTCAGGAAAATACTCTTACCTGGATACTTATTCATAGAATCTAAAACAAGGCTCCCGGTGGAATTATAGATTTGAATGCTGCTGATTGACCCGTTCTTTGATTCGAAGGTGATGTTATCACCCTGAAATGCGGGATTTGGATATAATTTTATGTTGCCGGAAACTTTATCCTCCATTAAAGTTATTCCAGTTACTTTTCCTGAGAACAGATTTTCGGCATATTCAAAAGCCTGAATGCCTATTCTTTCACCAATAATCCTTCCGGGAATATCATCAGCCGGCGGATGTATGCCACCCCAAATCCTTGATAGGCTGGTTTGATCGGAAGCATCCCTGTATGTCGCCCATTCAAGAACCAGGTCAACACTGGGGCCGTCTTCGAATACCAGAAACTCATTTTTCTTTACTTCAAACTCTCCTTTTCCTCCGGGAAAGAATGGATCTCCGGTAATCAGGGTTAATGCTTCAGCTGCTGCCCGGGAAAAAGTGGAATGCCCCGAAACATAACCTGCGAATGGTGGTGTGACAAAGGAGGGCCTTTGATAAGGCCACCAGTTTTCAGCAAGGATCCAGCCTACACCCGCAACATCAGTCACGGGATCCTCAATATAATCCGGACCTTTCCAAGCAAATAATTTGATTTTGTTCAGGTTTTCGTTACCGGATCCTGCAAGCGGATCCCCTTCTTCAACAAGTTCAATCAAGTTTTCAACAAGGGGGATTCCAAGCAGGGAAAATCTGGGCAGATCGGGATCTGAGCTTTGTCCAAGATCCGCCATATATCTGATGGCTGAAATGGGTCGAATATAATCATACCATCCCTTGATACCCCATGCGGATATGGCCGCATCATGCATAGCACCACCCAGTATGAGGTAGGCTTTAACATCCCATTCCAGGTCACCAATCACGGGCCCTTCACCATTAAAACGTTTTTCCAATGCAGGATGATCACTAACATAGTTCAGGATCGTAAACCAGTGGCCGGGTGGTGTTTCGGAATCGGGGCCATCCGCCCAGAATTCGGCTAAAACGCGTGTATAGTCACCCCGTGGCACAATTTGTGGATCATAAGGTTTCCCTGTACTGGGATTTACACTGTATCCAATTCCAGGATCTCCACCTTCTAATTGATTATAGAAATCTCTCAAATCCTGCATCGTATTTGGAAATTCTTTTATATTTCCCATAGACGCTGGTGAGATGTCCCAAAATACAGAATCATGTGGATCAAGATGAGCTGACCAGAGGGCAACCAGTGTAAATCCCCAGATATACTCAGAAGTCAATCCTCCTCCATCCTGTTCAAGTTGGGGAGGACTTCCCGGATCATGATATACCTGGTATTCTTTACCATCACGAATACCGATAGTCAGATCATTTTGAGATAAGGCAAATGGAACTACATCCCCCCATTCCGGACTTAAAAATTCAGGTGTATTAAATGGAATTTCATTGCCACTTTGATCGATAAATACATCCAGTGATAGGGGCTGCCAGCGATTTGCATCGATCAGATCCGGATTCCCAGGATATTTTGGGGATATTGATGGATTTAAAGGTGTATAGTGGAGGTTTGAATAATCATTTATCTCATTAGAGCCATCCAAATATCCAAATTCTATGATACAGTGGGCTAAATAATTCCCTATGGCTGCCGGGACATTGCTTGTATAATCGGTTGAAATATAATCCGGATTAAAACCGAGTGAAGAAAAAAGAGAATCTATTAAGTTAAGGGTGTATGCGGCTCCAGGGGTATTTCCAAAACGATGTTTCAATAAGCGGTAAGCTGCGAAACTCATTGCCTCCTCCTGAGCTGCCTGTTTATCTGTAGATACAGGTATCCAATCAAAGATGCAACTATATCCTCCGATATTATTACCAAGGAAATATGTGCTTGCCTCAGATTCATATATAGCCCAGGCATCGTATAATGCTATAGAGGTATGGAATAGATTTCTGGCATGAACGGTTGGTCTGGCATAGTCGTTCCGTATCCCTTCCAATAAAACCTCATTCCATTGTCGTGCTACAGAGTGTTGCCCATATCCTATATTAAGGCTTATAGCCAATAGATATATAAAGAATAGAAATGCCCTCAGAGAAAAATTACCTGAAATATTGTAAAAAACACAAATAAGTTTATCCTTGGATCCCTTCACAACTATAATCAACATCTTGGATTGTATAAAAATACTAAATCACACTATTTTAACCATTTTTGAAGGGTCAAAATATTAAACTAACCGATTAACAGGTATCAGTTTCATGACTTTACTAAAACCCTTTAAACTACATATTCTATTCTACATCCTTATTCCTCACACTTCTTTATAATGAATATTATTTTCACTATAATGCATGCCTGTTGAATTAAACTAATTGTTTCGGGGTGAAACCAAGTAAAGAACCGGGCCTTTCCTATTTGTTTTTTAAGTTTCTGAAGATCGGATCGACGGCTTTTGGCGGTTTTATGGCACTTATTTCCATCGTTCAGAAAGAACTTGTGGAAAAAAGAAAAACCATCGGAGATGAGGATATCCTGGACGGTATTTCCTTGGCCACTGTACTTCCCGGCCCCATAGCTGTTAATGTGATAACCTTTATAGGATATCGGCTCAGGGGGGTTAAGGGGGGAATAGTAAGTATGCTTGCAGTTGTTCTTCCATCATTCTTCCTCATACTGGGTTTGTCAATCATATATTATAAATTCGGGAACATCGCTCAGTTCCAGAAGTTCTTTGATGGGGTATTGCCTGCCGTGGCGGCCATTATTCTGGCAGTTTCCATCAATATGACACGTAAAAATATCCGGGATTATAAACAATATATTCTGGGAGTTATAGCTTTCACTTTTGTCGTTTTCATAGGAGGTTTCTATATTACATTAATACTGGTATTGCTTGGCGGGATAGCCGGGGTTCTTTTATTCCGGTCATCTATTAAAGATGAAAATGAACCACAAACCAATACCTTATCTTTCCAGGAAATCCTGCGGAAAGAAATAAAAGATAACTTGTTTTGGCTCACTATCTTACTTATATTCATTTTGTCGGTGATTGTATCTGCATGGATACCAAAAGGTATTTTGCCCGAAAATCTCTTTTTATTAAATAAACTTTTCTCGACATTAAGCCTCGTCAGCATCACTTTATTCGGGGGCGGATATGTATTCATCCCCATGTTGCAGGAACTGGTGGTTACGAACCTTGGATGGCTTACCGAAAAAGAGTTTATAGATGGTATAGCCATGGGACAAATTACCCCCGGGCCTATTATGATAAGTGCCACTTTTATTGGGTATAAGGTAGCTGGCATTGCCGGGGCAGTTGTGGCCACCATAGCTATGTTCTTGCCCCCGGGAATACTGATTATGATATGTTCCAGGTTCATTGATTATTTCAAGAACTCCCCGCTCCTGAAAGCAGTTTTTAAAGGGATCCATCCGGTAGTGATCGGAATGATCTATGCGGCCTGTTTTATAATAATCCGTTCAATGCCCCATGAGTTACTTCAATTGATTATTTTTGTGCTCGCATTTATCCTGACATTCCGGTTCAAGGTAGATTTATTGATCATCATACCATTGGCAGGTCTGGCAGGAATATTCTTTGGATCGTTATGAGGGAAAAAAGGAAGGACGTATGGAAGGATCTGGTTCCTGTGCAGATCATTGGTACCCAAAGAAGTGGATCTAATCTTCTGAGGGTAATGCTGAACCAGCTGCAAGGCGTGTTTGCACCGCATCCCCCCCATATCCTGAAGACCTTTGAACCGATTGTGTCATTTTATGGAGATTTGTCAGTAGTGGACAATTTCAGGGACCTTGTAACGGATATTTGTCATTTTGTAGAACGAAATCCGGTACCCTGGCTGAACAGCCAGTTTGATCCCGGGCAGATCATTCATCACACAAAAGAAAGAACACTTCTCGGGATCTACCTGACGATTCATGAGGTAAACGCTGTGGCGAATTCTGCCCGTTATTGGTTCAATAAAAGCATGCGCAATGTTTACTTCATAGATTATTTTGAGAAAAATGGATTCAGACCTTATTATATCCATCTCATCCGTGATGGACGTGACGTGGCCCTCAGTTTTAGAAAGACCATAGTAGGGGAAAAGCACATGTATCATTTGGCCCGGCAGTGGCGGGATGATCAGGAGCTCTCAAATTACTATGTGGAAAAATTCGGAAAAAGCAGGGCAATTCGTGTAAAATATGAGGATCTTCTACATCAGCCACAACGGGAGATCCACAGGATTTGTGAATTGATCGGACTGGAATACTCAAATAATATCCTGAAATTCTACGAATCACAGGATTCCAGGATCACAGCCGCCTCAGGTGAAATGTGGCATAACCTGTCGAAACCCCTGATGAAAAATAATTTTAATAAGTATATAAAGGAACTGGACCCGGGCGAAATCGAACTTTTTGAAAAGGTGGCGGGCAAATTGTTGTTTGAATATGGCTATACGCTTGAGAACAGTACGCATATAACACCAGTAAATTTTTCCATTGATCAAATCCGTGAATTTGATTATGTCAACTCAATCCTTAAAAAGGAATTCCTGAAATCAGTGAGTGAAAAGGATCAACAGAAAAGGCATAAGCAGGATCAACTTCTGAAGCAGATCTATGAGGAAAAGCAAATTCTAAAATCATTATAAGAATTTGTATTGCTAAAGGATCAGTAACCGGTTATAATAGTCGATCACCCTGGCAAGTTCAACTGGTTTTTTCAATCGCAGATTGTTATTCTTAACGAATTTTTTCACCTCATCGGCATGCTCACCGAAATAATTGTATAATTCTTTTTTCCCTTTTACCTCATGAAGCGCATGTTCCCTGGAAAGATATAGGGATTCTTTTATCACATACTCGTCATTTAATTGACCGGCATCATGGGTTACACTATAATACCCTTCATCAAGGATCAATGTACGGAAAAGCAGCAATTCTACTTCTCCTTCAGCGACCACCTCAAAGAATCCCACCATGGGAACATTTTCCAGTTTGTAATTCATGCAATTCACAAAAAGGACATTTTGTTTCTGTTCTGAATCGAACCACTCGAATTTTTCTATTTCATCATCTCGGAGGACCCTGGAGATCTTGTTTGCATCAAGTAATAAAAGCATTTCATCCCGTAGATTGTATTTCATTGGCATGCCGGAGATGGCTTTGCCATTATATAATAAAACATCCCCGACGGACCAGTATTCATTAATGAAAAAAGATCCTTCAACGACATCTGATTTTTCCAGATTCACTGTTTCGATGATGCCACCGGGATAACCGTCGTTTATAACCCTGCCTTCCCTGGTATCGAATTGTGCATAAAGGGAATTAGAATAAATTAAGAGGACCACTAGAAACAGGAAAGTGATATGATTTTTCATCATTTCTGATTTTTATATCCTAAATCATAAAATCCACGATTAATTTACAATAATTTGATCAGATAATAAATGAATAGAGCAATTTGTTGTCTCTGGAGATATTGACTTCTGCCAATTCTAATAACCTGAAAATCCGCTCATTAGGTTTCATTATACCTTTGTCAAGGGATAATTGGCATGACCTGGAAAAGATTTATCCGTATTTCGGCTTCAGGTATTCTTTTACATATTGGTCTATTCCCAGTTCCAGGGAGGTGAATTCAGGAATATAGCCTATTGCCCGCAGTTTATCCATATTTGCTTCTGTGAAATACTGATACTTATCGCGTATATCTTCAGGAGTATCTATGAATTCGATATTTTCCTCTATGCCCATAGATCTGAAGACCTGCCGGGTAAGATCAAGGAAGGTCCTGGCTTTGCCGCTTCCAAGATTATAGATCCCTGAATGTTTTCTCAGACGCATCAGAAAATAACAGACGTCCACAACGTCCTGAACAAATACAAAGTCCCTTTTCTGTTCTCCATCCCGATAATCAGGATTATGAGACCTGAAGAGTTTCATCTTCCCTGTTTTCTTTATCTGGTGAAAAGCATGCCATATTACCGATGCCATACGGCCCTTGTGGTCTTCATGGGCCCCATAAACGTTAAAGAACTTCAAGCCTGCCCAGTAAAATGGTTTTTCCTTTTGTGATATGGCCCAGGCATCAAAATCATTTTTAGAATCACCATAAGGATTCAGGGGCCTCAGGGAAGGGATGATTTCTTCACTATCGACATATCCTTGTTCACCCAGTCCATAAGTAGCAGCTGAAGAAGCATAGATCAAGGGGATCTGATAATCAACACAGCATTTCCAGATTTTTTTTGAGTATCCGGTATTTAGTTTATCAAAAACTGATCTGTCGAATTCAGCAGTGTCTGTCCGGGCACCTATATGGAATATGAATTCAATTTGCTCATTGTTTTCAACAATCCAGTCGAAAAACAAATCCCGGTCAACGCGCTCGAATATTTTAAGATCCTTCAGGTGATCATTTTTCACTGGATTATCAAATTTATCAACAGCGATAATCGCATTGAAATTTTCTGAGTTCAGCTTTTTGATCAGCTGACATCCAATAAATCCTGCCGCTCCGGTGACAATAATCATAATGATTGCTTTTTGATTGTTAAAATGAATTATTGGTGGCCATGTTTCTTCGTATATTTGCACCAGTAATTACAAAAATATAATGAGAATGGTTTATATCACCAAACAAGTTCATTTTTGTGCAGCCCATAAGCTATATAATCCGAATTGGAGTGAAGGGAAGAATGAGGAAGTGTTCGGACCTTGTGCTAATAAAAACTGGCACGGCCATAATTTCGATCTGTTTGTGACAATAAAAGGAGACCTTGATCCGGATACCGGATTTGTAATGAATTTCAAAGATCTCAAGGAGATCGTTAAAAACGAAGTCCTGGAAGCGGTGGATCATAAGAACCTCAACCTGGATGTGCCATTTATGAAGGATAAGCTTACAAGTTGTGAAAACCTGATCATTGAATTTTGGAATATCCTGTTTCCTCTGATTAAACAAAAATCTGATGGCAGGGCTTCCCTGCAAGCCTTAAAATTATACGAAACCCCAACCAGTTATGCGGAGTACTATGGTGAATAATAAATTATTTTAATGCGTTATTATCTGATAGCTGGTGAAAGATCTGGAGACCTTCACGGGTCCAACCTGATAAAATCACTCAAGAAAAGAGATCCTGACGCGACATTCCGCTGCTGGGGGGGAGAATATATGCAGGAGGCTGGTGCTGAACTGGTCGTGCATTACAATGATATGGCCTTTATGGGATTTTTTGAAGTATTGATATACTTCAGAAAAATACTGAAAAACCTGAAGCACTGCCGGCATGACATCATGGAATATAATCCCAATGTTGTTATATTAATAGATTTTGCCGGTTTCAACCTCAAAATGGCCTCCTTCTTAAGTAAAAAAAACATTAAAACTTATTACTATATCTCTCCTAAAGTCTGGGCCTGGTATACAAGTCGTGCCAAGAATATAAAAAGGATTGTCAACAGGATGTTCGTTATCCTGCCATTTGAAAAAGAATTTTATCTGAACTATGACTTTGAAGTGGATTATGTAGGCAATCCGGTTATTGATGCCGTAAACCAGCATAAGGCAGACCAGTCTTTTCTTGAGGATCCCAGGATATTTAATAAGGAAAAATATGTAGCGATACTGCCTGGGAGCAGAAAGCAGGAA
The DNA here is from genome assembly GCA_024644875.1 of Cyclobacteriaceae bacterium. Classification (GTDB taxonomy): domain Bacteria; phylum Bacteroidota; class Bacteroidia; order Cytophagales; family Cyclobacteriaceae; genus JAGTVG01. The sequence continues at coordinate 49,491 of JAHEGY010000001.1, read as the reverse complement.
TTAGAAAGTATTCTTCCCAATCTGATCGATTTAGCCTCTGATTTTCCTGACACCCAGTTTATTCTGGGCGGGATAAAATCCATCCCCCAGAAATTGTATTCAGGTGTGAAAGAGGTTCCTAATATTGCAATTGTGTTTGATCGCACTTACGATGTGCTTGCTTTTGCTCATGCTGCAGTTGTAACTTCCGGGACAGCCACATTGGAAACGGCGCTTTGGAATATTCCACAGGTGGTGATCTATAGGTCAAATTCTCCGATAACGGTATTAATAGTCAGGATGGTTATTAAAGTCAAATTTATATCCCTTGTAAATCTTATTGCAGGCCGTGAAGTTGTCAGGGAACTTATACAGAAAAACCTGACCAGGGAACACCTGAATGACGAAATGCATAAGCTTTTAAATGATGCTACTTATAGAGACCGTATCTATACCAATTATGATGAGATCAGAAATATCCTGGGCAATGAACCGGTTTCAGATAAGGCTGCAGATCTGATGATAAAATATTTAAAGGGCAACTAGGCTAAGTTTAGGCGACCTTGAGTTTCTTGAATTTTGACTTCTCAAATTTCTCTATCGCATAATCCTTACTTATCGTAAAGTCCTTCACATTTTTTGTTGAAGGTAGTTTAAACATAGCATCAGTGATTATAGTTTCGCAGATGGACCTTAAACCCCTGGCGCCTAATTTATATTCGATGGATTTATCGACGATATAGTCAAGAGCGGCAGGTTGAAATTCGAGCTTTATGCCTTCCATATCAAACAACTTCTTATATTGCTTGGTCAAGGCATTCTTTGGTTCTGTCAGGATCTTCCTTAAGGTTTTTCGTCCAAGGGGATCTAGATGAGCAACAACGGGCAGGCGGCCTATTAATTCAGGAATAAGACCGTAGGACTTCAGGTCTACAGCATTTACATATTTATATAGATTATCTTTATCTAATTCATGCCTGATACTCGTATCTGATTTTGATGCAAATCCCAATGGCCGTGTATCGATCCTTTTGGCTATGTGTTTGTCAAGACCGTCAAAGGCACCACCACAAATAAACAGGATATTCTCTGTGTTTACAGCGATCATTTTCTGGTCAGGATGTTTTCTTCCACCCTGAGGAGGTACATTGACTACCGTTCCTTCAAGAAGCTTTAACAATGCCTGCTGAACGCCTTCACCGCTGACATCCCGTGTAATAGATGGATTGTCAGATTTACGGGCTATCTTATCTATTTCATCTACATATACAATACCTCTTTCAGCAGCTTCCACATCATAGTTAGAAGCCTGCAAAAGTCGTGTGAGGATACTTTCCACATCTTCTCCAACGTATCCGGCTTCAGTAAGAACCGTTGCGTCAGCTATACAGAAAGGTACCTGAAGCATATTGGCAAGGGTTCTGGCAAGATAGGTCTTTCCCGTACCGGTTTCGCCCACCATAATAATGTTGGATTTTTCGATTACCACATCATCCTCTTCGTCTTTTATGGGCTGCATCAACCTTTTATAGTGATTATATACAGCTACTGAAATTACCTTTTTTGCTTCATCTTGTCCTACTACAAACTGATCCAGGAATTCCTTCATTTCAAAAGGCTTTATCAAATTAAAAGTAGGTTTTTGCCCGTCTTCCTTGATCTTCTTCTCCTCCATCAGGATCTGATAGGCCTGGTCAATACAATAATTGCATATATGGGAATTTATTCCCGAGACCATCAGATCAACATCTTTCTTACTTCTCCCACAAAATGAACAGGATACTTGTGCCATGGTTATCTTTTTTATTTACGCTTCTCTAATACTTCGTCAATCAATCCGTATTTTTTGGCGTCCTCAGCTTTAAGCCAAAAATCTCTATCAGAGTCTTTTTCTATTTGATCATACGTTTTTCCGCTATGCTTGGATAAAATATTGTATAAATCTTTCTTTACGGAAAGCGTTTGTTTTAGAGATATTTCCATGTCCGAAGCCTGTCCCTGCATGCCACTCATTGGCTGGTGGATCATGATCCTGGAATGAGGAAGCGCAGACCTTTTACCCTTTGCACCGCCAGCTAACAATACAGCAGCCATAGATGCTGCCAGGCCGGTACAAATTGTGCTTACATCGGGAGTAACAAGCTGCATGGTGTCATAGATGCCTAGTCCGGCATAAACAGAGCCCCCGGGACTATTGACATAAAGTAAAACATCTTTTTGAGAATCGACGGATTCCAGGAATAACAATTGCGCCGTAATGATATTGGCAATATTGTCATCAACCGGGAGCCCAAGAAAGATGATCCTGTCCATGATTAACCTGGAGAAGACATCAATTTCACGGAAATTGGTAGGTCTTTCTTCGATAACTGCCCTGGTCATATTATCTACTGATTGAACATATTTGTCAAAAGCAGCGCCGCTAACGTTTTGCCCCTTAACTGCGTATTTTCTGAATTCTTCTTTATTTAACATATTATTGCCTGTTTTATTGCTCCAATTATAAAAAAAAAGCCCTTCAATAAAAAGGACTTTATCTATAAACAATTCAGATCCTCATTTAGTTCGACACAATCTTCGAAAATTCATCCGGTTTCACTTTTTTGAAGGAAATATCCACCTTTTCATAAATGAAATCCATTATCTTGTCATTTCGTACCTTGTTGAATGTATTCATGTAATTTTGCCCGTCATTACCCTGCAGATAATTCTCAGCAAATGAATCCAGGTTCTCACTCATATTATCCGTCATCCCATAAGAGGCAAATTGTGCCATGATCATTTCCTTGGCGCTGGCCACAACATCAGGATGTTCAACTTTGATGTCGTTTTCTTCAGCCACTTTGTTTACCACAAGACTCCACTTTAACTCCTTAATATAGTTTTCGAAATCCTTGTCCAGTGTCTCTTCAGTTATTTTATCCTTGTTGGATGCAAGTATCCATTTTTTATAGAAAGCATCCGGAACTTCAATTTTCGTTGAATCGAGGATCTTGTCCTGAATTAATTTCTGAGTAAACGTTTTAGCTTCCTGGTTGTAATTTTTTTCCAGGGTTTCTTTCAGTTTACTCATGAACTCTTCTTCTGACTTCACCGCATCTTTTCCAAATACCTTATCGAAAAGCTCCTGGTTTATTTCTGCGTTTTCCACCCTGTTGATCTTATTGATCTTGAACGTGAATAAACCTTTGAATTTTTTAATCTCCTCATCTGATTTTCTCAGAATTGTTGAAGCTGTGGCATCATCCACAAAGATCTTTTTGGGATCGATTTCAATAATATCCTCCTTTTTGAGGCCAATGAATTTTTTAGCTTCTTTAGGTTTAATCTGGTTCGCAGTAATCCAGATCTCTTCTTTGTAACCACTGGATTCCTGGGTCAATTCTCCCATCAGATCATCGCCTTCCTGAACTTCATCAGGTTCGGAGTAGTTACCGTACTGCTTTTTTATACTCTCAAGCGTTGTGTCAATAGTTTTTTTATCAGCCTGGATCTCATAGGCTTTTATCTTCTGCGCAAGATTTAAATCAAATTCTGAAACCAGGCCGATCTCGTATTCGAATTCAAATTCCTTCTGATTATCCCAATCGATGGTAGCTGTTTTATCATGGTTGGGTAAGGGTTCCCCTATTAACTTGATCTTATTTTCCTTTATGTATTCTGTGATAGATTTGGAGAGAATTTCATTGATTTCCTCGACGAGGATCGATTTCCCATATAACTTTCTGATCAAACCGGGTGGCACTTTTCCGGGGCGGAAACCTTTGATAGTCGCCTTCTTTGAATAATCTTTTACTTTTTCTTCAACTTTGGGTTGATAATCTTTTTCCTTTAGTGTAATTTTAATTTGGCCTTCAGTGGCTGTGCTTTTATCTAATACGATATCCAAGGTTCTAATATTTATATTATTAACTATAAAATAAAACCCTCAATCTTGATTTCAAGAAGTCTGGAGGGTTATAGCGTGCGGATGGAGGGACTCGAACCCCCATGCCTTGCGGCGCTAGATCCTAAGTCTAGTGCGTCTACCAATTTCGCCACATCCGCATATTTATTGTCAGATGATTGTATATTTAGCAATCTTTGGTCAATTATTAAATATAAATGAATCACTTAGGAACATCGATATTTAATATTCATCCGGAACAGGGATGAAAAACGGATTGCAAAGGTAATAATTTATGGTTTAAAACCACAATGTTTCGTATAATTTAGTGGGTACTTTATTTGCTGGAAATGATAATTACTGACGAAGAAGTTGAAAATAAAGAAATAGTTAGGAAGTACAGAAGATTACTCAGACATGCGAAGCCGTTTTTGAAGGATGGTGATGCCAAGTTGATAAAAAAGGCATTCAATACTTCCATGGAGGCCCACAAGGGGATGAGAAGGCGGTCGGGTGAGCCCTATATCTACCATCCCCTGGAAGTAGCTATGATCGCAGTTGATGAGATTGGATTAGGTACAACGTCTATCATATCCGCCATTTTGCATGATGTGGTCGAGGATACTGAGTTTGAGATTGAAGATATCGAGCGTGAATTTGGCCCTAAAATTGCCAAAATTATTGATGGTCTGACCAAGATCTCAGGCGTCTTTGAATATGGTACCTCCGCCCAGGCAGAGAATTTCCGGAAGATGTTGCTCACCCTCTCAGAGGATGTTCGTGTGATCCTGATCAAACTGGCAGACCGGCTCCATAATATGCGCACCCTCTCAAGTCTTCCCAGGAACAAACAGCTGCGGATCGCCTCTGAAACCATTTACCTCTATGCCCCATTAGCACATCGTCTTGGCCTCTATGCCATAAAAACGGAAATGGAGGATCTCTATCTGAAGTATGCAGAGAATGAGGTATATAATGAGATTGAGGAGAAAATGGCGGCGAATAAACCTATCCGTGACCGTTTTATCAAAAGATTCATAGCACCGATCCAGGAAGAATTAAGTGCCCAGAATTTCAGATTTAAGATCAAAGGTAGACCCAAGTCCGTTTATTCGGTATGGAATAAAATGAAAACCCAGAATATCCCTTTTGAAGAGGTCTATGACCTCTTCGCCGTCCGGATCATTCTTGAATCTGCTCCGGAACATGAGAAGGCAGCCTGCTGGCAGGTATATTCAATCGTTACTGACTTCTATAAACCCAATCCTGACAGACTGCGCGACTGGATCAGCACCCCCAAAAGTAATGGGTATGAATCCCTCCATACTACAGTTATGAGCCGGACAGGCTTATGGGTGGAAGTACAGATCAGAACAAGCCGGATGGATGAAATCGCTGAAAAGGGATATGCTGCGCACTGGAAGTATAAGGATATGCCCAGCAAGTATAAAGCTTCGGTTGAATCAGGCCTTGAAGAATGGATAGGCAGGGTCAGGGATATGCTTGAGCAGAATGATACCAATGCCATTGAGTTTGTCGATGATTTCAGATCTAACTTATTCAACGAGGAGGTATTTGTATTCACTCCGAAAGGGGACCTCAAGATATTGCCAAATGGTGCGAAAGCCCTGGATTTTGCTTTTGACATTCATTCAGAAGTCGGAGCACATTGTATAGGAGCTAAGGTTAATCAGAAACTCGTACCCCTTAACCATACTTTAAAGAATGGCGATCAGGTTGAGATATTAACTTCCACTAAACAAAAACCCAGTGAAGATTGGCTCCGCTTTGTGGAAACATCTAAAGCCAAGTCTAAAATCAAAGATCTTCTTAAGACTGAGCGAAAGGTAGTTATCGCACAAGGTAAGGAAATCGTGCTGAGAAAGCTCAAACAGATGAAGATCAATCCGACCGATGAAGTTTTTAACCAGATCCGTGCATATTTCGATGCGAATACAAAAAATGAACTTTTTTATAAGGTTGGAAATGGAGATATCGATCATAAGGAGATAAAAAGATTCAGGGAAGTCCAGGAGAAACGAAAAGCTGAGATCTCACCTAAAGTACAGGATGCTCAGACTTTTGAAAAACAGTTAACAAAAGCAACCGGCGTATCCCGGGATATGTTATTGATAGGGGAAGATATGGACATCATCGACTACACTTTCGCCAAGTGTTGTAATCCCATCCCCGGGGACGATGTTTTCGGCTTTGTCACAGTTAATGAAGGCATCAAGGTGCATCGTACTGGCTGCCCGAATGCAATAGAACTGATGTCGCGGCATGGTCACAGGGTAATAAAGGCGAAATGGACATCACAAAAGAAAGTGGCATTCCTGGCTGGCGTAAAACTGATCGGAACTGACAGGATAGGAATTATAAATGATGTGACAACTATCATATCCAACGAATTGAAGGTAAATATGCGGTCGATATCAATTGATACGGATAGTGGGATCTTTGAAGGAAGGATCATGCTTTATGTAAATGATACCATACACCTTGAATTATTGATCAATAAACTGCGTAAGGTAAATGGTATTGTAAAGGTGATACGGTTTGATACAAAAGAATAATTCCACCCGATAAATCATTTGATATCGCAGTTTTTGAAGCATATATATTCTATATTTGCATACCACAGTAGGTCATTATAGATATCATGAATGAACAGATTTTTGCTGAAGTAAAAAAGATATTCACTCAATATCTGGAGAATAAAAATCTTCGAAAAACCCCGGAAAGGTTTGCTATACTTGAAGAGATTTATTTCCGTGATGGGCATTTCGATGTGGAATCTTTATACATAAGTATGAAGAATAAAAACTACAGGGTTAGCCGGGCTACTGTCTATAATACCCTTGACCTTTTGGTAGGATGTGATCTGGTAAGCAAACACCAGTTTGGTAAGAACCTTGCCCAATACGAGAAATCTTATGGTTTCAAGCAGCATGACCACATTTTACTTGAAGATGGTAAGTTGATAGAATTCTGTGATCCAAGGATTCAAAATATCAAAAATACCCTGGAAGAGATGTTTGAAATTGATATAACACATCATTCTCTTTATTTTTTTGCAAAAAGTAAATCCTTAGGCAAATAACATTATTTAAAATTCATGGAGCATTCTTTTACAATCCTTAATAATATTCTGATTCTTACATTAAAAGGAGATCTGATAGGTGAAAATAACGGGCCCGAATTGGTTAATCTGGTTAATGACCAGTTACATGATAATATTACCCGTTGCGCTGTTGATCTGTCCGGAGTAAGATATATGAACAGCAGCGGCATAGGCGTATTGATAACCATCCTGACTAAATTTCGCAATCAGGAAGGAGAAATGATATTGGTAAAGCCATCAGAAAAAATTGAAAAACTTCTTCTAATTACTAAACTGAATAATATTTTTTCCATTGTAGACAGCAAAGAGGAGGCAATTGAATTGTTAAAAGCTCTATGATGGCGTAATTCTGCATTTTTCACGATTTGATCAATTAAAAGATATTCGAAATGAAAGTTGACGTATTATTAGGTCTTCAGTGGGGAGATGAAGGAAAGGGGAAAATTGTTGACTATCTGGCCCCAAAATATGATGTAGTAGCTCGGTTTCAGGGAGGCCCAAATGCAGGTCATACCCTCGAGTTTGATGGTATAAAGCATGTATTACATCAGATTCCTTCTGGAATATTCAGAAATAATATTAAGAATTATATAGGAAATGGCGTTGTCCTTGATCTGGTGATTCTGAGAAAAGAGATTGAAGCGCTTTTCAAGTATAACCTGAAGCCAATTGATAATTTATATATATCGAAGAAAACTCAACTCATACTTCCTACACACCGTCTCCTTGATGCAGCTTATGAAAAACTGAAGGGCAAGCATAAAATAGGATCAACATTAAAAGGCATTGGTCCTGCATATCAGGATAAGGTGGCAAGGATTGGCCTTAGAGTTGGTGATATATTGAGAACAGACTTTGAAGAAAGGTGTGAGAAACTCAGTAAAAAGCATGAAGATCTTCTGAATTCCCTGGAATTTGAATACGATCTTACGGAACTGAAAAAGGAGTTTTATGATGCGGTGGCATTCATCAAGAAATATAAGCTTGTGGATGGAGAGTATTTTATTTCATCTCAGCTTGATCAGCGGAAAACCGTGATTGCTGAAGGTGCCCAGGGATCATTGCTGGATATAGACTTTGGTAACTATCCTTTTGTGACCAGCTCGAATACAACCGCAGCTGGTGCTGCAATAGGATTGGGAATTGCCCCATCATTGATTGGTCATGTATTTGGTATATTTAAAGCATACTGTACTAGAGTAGGCAGTGGACCTTTTCCCACTGAACTTTTGGATGAGTTGGGGGAAAAATTGCGCGCTGAAGGGCATGAATATGGTGCCACTACCGGCAGGCCAAGAAGGTGTGGCTGGCTTGATCTGCCTGCCCTGAAATATGCAATAATGATCAATGGTGTATCCAAACTGTTTATGATGAAAGCGGATGTCCTGAGTGGAATGGATAAAATAAATGTATGTACGAGCTACAAATTGCCCGATGGCAGCATCACTGAAAAGATCCCCTACGAGATCAACGATATGAAGATCGAGCCACAGATGATCGAATTTGATAGTTGGCCGGAAATTGGGGATACAACTGTATATTCAGAGCTGCCGGAAAACCTGAGAAAGTATGTGGACTATCTGGAAAGTGCACTGAAAGTGCCGATAGAGATTATTTCCACCGGCCCGGACAGGAAAAACACAGTCCTTAGAAATCCCTGATCAAATCACTTACCATTTTAAAATTGAAAAATGAGTGCTGAAACACTGATGATCATCTTTCTGTTGATCATATCCATAGAGTTCGTTTTTGAAAAAGTGCTGGCATATTTAAATTATCGAAGTTTGAAAGATGATTTGCCGGAGAAGTTAGCAGGGATATATGATGCGGATAAATACCGTAAATCCATTGCTTATAACCGTGAAAATGCCAGGTTCGGATTTCTTACCTCAATTCTCAGTTTTATCCTTATCGTTATTTTGATCGCCACAGGATTTTTTGGGACCCTGGATGGCTGGGTCAGGACTTTTGTAGATAATGAGATCCTGGTATCACTGGTGTTTTTCGGGATCCTTTTTATTGCCTCGGATATTCTGAATACACCATTTTCCCTGTACGATACGTTTGTGATCGAAGAGAAATATGGGTTTAACAAAACCACTCCCAGAACCTATATATTTGATAAGTTGAAAGGATATCTTCTCGCTATTATTATCGGAGGAATATTAATAACTGCCCTGCTGATGCTTATAAAGTTTATGGGACAACCCTTCTGGGTCTACTTCTGGATTATCATTGCTGCCTTTTCCGTTTTTATGAACATTTTCTATACTACACTGATCGTACCGCTTTTTAATAAGCTGCAGCCACTCGACAATAATGAGCTTAAAACTGCGATCCTGGATTATAGCAAGGGTGTAAATTTCCCGCTGGACAATGTCTTTATGATTGATGGTTCAAAACGCTCTACAAAAGCCAATGCCTATTTCTCCGGATTGGGCAAAAAGAAGAAAATAGTATTGTTCGATACACTCATAGAAAATCATAATACAGATGAATTGGTAGCCGTACTGGCACATGAAGTTGGTCATTATAAAAAAAAGCATGTTATACTGGGACTCATTAGTTCGATTATCCAGACCGGAGTAATGTTATTTATTATGTCCTTAATGATATTCAATCCCTTACTTTCTGAAGCATTTGGTGGGAACCAGTTAAGTATTCATCTGAATCTGCTGGCTTTCTTCATTCTTTTTTCACCCATATCCACTATTACAGGTATCATCATGAATGTGATATCCCGTAAAAATGAATTTGCAGCAGATAAGTATGCCGCGTTGACCTTTAAACCCGAACCATTACAGAAAGCTTTGAAAAAGCTATCAGTAAACAATCTGGGTAATTTGACGCCCCACCCCTGGCATGTATTTGTTAACTATTCTCATCCGCCATTATTATCAAGACTTGATGCATTGGAAATTCATAGATCAGCAGGTGATAATAAATAATGTTTTTCCTTAAAATCAATCTCAATGATCGATAAAAGGTATTTAAAACAATCCAGGATCACGTTTCTTCTGGCATATCCTGTTATGCTCAGTCAGTTGGGTCAGATCCTTGTCGGGGTTTCTGATAGTGTCATGGTTGGCCAGCTGGGGACAGCCCCTCTTGCCGGTGTTTCTCTGGGGAATAGCATTTTTATATTGTTTTTAACCTTTGGAATAGGCATATCCTTCGGTATAACCCCGCTTGTGGCTAAAGCAGATGGAGAAAGGGATAATAAAAAGATAATAGAGGTCCTTAAACATGGATTTATGGTCAATGGCGTCACAGGCCTTCTCCTTTTCATTCTGCTATACCTTACCTCATTTATTTTCCCCTTTCTCAATCAGCCGGAAAAAGTGGTCATCCTGGCAAAGCCTTATTTCATGGTCATTTCATTTTCCATTATTCCTTTTATGATATTTCAGGTATTCAGGCAATTCGCTGAGGGTTTATCCCTGACAAAGCAGGCCATGATAATTACTGTTTCCGGGAATGTCCTGAATGTTTTCTTAAATTACCTATTGATTTTCGGAAAGCTTGGTTTTCCTGCCTATGGATTGCTGGGAGCTGGCATTGCAACATTGATTTCAAGGATTTATATGGCCCTTGCAATGATCCTCTTTGTTGGCTATGGACGTTTTTTTAAACCCTACTGGGTACATTTCAGTAAAAAGGGAATTGATAAGCGTATAATCCGGAACATATTGAATATTGGGCTACCTTCTGGCATGCAATTTATATTTGAAGTTGGAGCTTTCAGCCTGGCAGCGATCATGATCGGATGGCTGGGCGCTTCCTCACTGGCTGCACATCAGATTGCCATTAACCTGGCTGCAATTACCTATATGATGGCGACCGGTTTAGCGGCGGCAACCACGATCCGGGTTGGGAACCAGCTTGGAAGAAAGGATTACGAGTCAATGCGTTTGGTGGGATTTACAGGATTTTATATGAGTGCTATATTTATGGGTCTGAATGCATTGATCCTTATTGCAGGAAGACATTTTTTTCCCTCATTATATATCGGTGAACATGAAGTGATCGGGATTGCTTCATCTTTATTGATTATTGCTGCAATTTTCCAACTGTCTGACGGTATTCAGGTTGTGGGGCTGGGTGCGCTCAGAGGGATGGCGGATGTTAGAATTCCAACCTTAATTACATTGGTTGCATATTGGATACTTGCTTTACCCCTTGGGTACATCCTCGGTTTCTCACTGAATATGGGGGCTTTGGGGATTTGGATTGGCCTCCTTGCCGGTCTTACCATAGCCGCTGTTCTTTTGTATATTCGATTTGACAGGCTGAGCCAAAACAGATTAGTCGCAAGTTGATATTCATATTTTTGAAAGATATAGTTAAAAGTATAGTATTTACATAGTTCAGGAAATCCAGCATATGAATGAATATTCTTAGTTTTCTACCAATTATTATAATCCTGAAATGTTTTTATGTTAATTTGTAATATTGAATTTTTGAACGTTAGCCAACTGAAGATAATCTTATTGAATATCTTCGGCAAATTGAATAATAGATTTACCAGTATTCATTTCATTGTATTTTAACCTATGAAGGTCGATAAAGAAACACTTAAAAAAATAGCGCATTTGTCAAGACTTGATCTGGATGAAGGGAAGGAAAAAGAAATGTTACAAAGTCTTAGCGAGATCTTAACATGGGTTGAGAAACTGAATGAGCTGAATACCGATAATATTGACCCTTTAACGAATATGTCCATGGAAGTCAATGCCCTCAGGGAGGATAAAATAGGTGAACACCTTGATCGTGAAAGGGGATTATCAAATGCACCTGATAGAGATGCCACATTTTTCAAAGTACCCAAGGTAAAAGATTGATCTGTCTTTATGAGAGGACTTTATTTTTGGGAAGAATGGACTCAGCCGTATAAAAAAATATACTGGTTGTTTTTTATCCTGTTTGTACTTTCAATGCTTATTGCGATTTTCAATTACATACTCGGACTGGAGTATGTGATTCATTGGGAGTCAATAAGCGAACTTGATCAATTAAAACTCATTGCCCATACGGTAACAACCGGAACTATCCGGCTTGATATTCCTCTTGATAATTTTGTAGTTTTCCAATACTTTGAAGGATCCAACCTTATGATCAATGCCTTGAATGGCTATGTCTACCTGTTTGCCCTGATTATAGGTGTGAACCTTGTCATGGCGCTGCTCCCTACCATGCCAAAAGTCTGGTTCTATGCCGGTATGGGAGGTTTTATAGGATTCATCGTCTTATTGAATATAGACCAGATCATGCTGTTTGGGCAAACCGATAAAACAGGAATGATCATAGTATTAACAATGTATCTCTCTGCAGGATACTATTTTAAGGAAATAAAACCAGGGATCGGATTATTTAAGCGCTTTGTAGTATTTAGTTTGATATCTGGATTGATTGGTATATTATTCCACCAATTCGCCGGCGTTTCGGATCCATTTTTATACATCGCCAACTATGGGATATTTGCTTCAGTAATTATCACAATCCTTTTTATCATTTTTGTTGCCCACGAGGTGATATATGGATTTCTTCATCTGATCACAAATTCAAATACGATCGGTAGCAAAAACAGTTTAAATCATTTCATTTTTATATCCATATTTTATCTTGCCTATGTCTGGATCACATATATGCATTATACCGGACAGATCAAATGGGACCTAATCTACCTCGATCCTTTTTTTCTTGCCGGTCTGACCTTTGTTCTTGGTATCTGGGGGTTTAAAAAGAGGGAAAATCTCTTTAAAGAAATATTTTACTTCTATCCGGTAGGGGCTTTATTCTATCTGGGCTTTGGGATTATTTCCATAAACACCTTGTCCTATATCTTTATCAGCGCCAATGATCCCCTCATGGAAACATTTGAGGACGCTATTCTGTACAGCCAGATCAGCTTTGGGATTATGTTCTTTATTTATGTGGTCGCCAATTTCGGTCCATTGTTATTATTAAATAAGAAAGTATCAAAAATAGCATACCAGAGCAGAGTCCTGCCATTTTTTATTTTTAGAATAGGTGGTTTTATAGTTTTTGGGTTTACTATCTATAGTGCCAATTTCCTCCCTTATTTCCAATCCATGGCTGGATATTATAACTATGTGGGAGATATTTTCATGATTGAAAATAAACTTGATCTTGCGGAAGAGTATTACAAAGAGGCTTCAGTTTACGAATATCAGAATCATAGATCGAATTACGCTATGGCGACTTTGTCAAGAATGAAGAATGATAAATATAATGAAGCATATTATTTAAGGAATGCATTGTTAAAAAAACCATCCGAGTTTTCATATGTGAACCTGAGTAATATTTATTTGAAGAACGATCAATACTTTGATGGTATGTTTGAGCTGAGAGATGCGCTTTCGGATTATCCCGGTTCTTATCAAGTATTAAATAACCTGGGATATTTTTATACCAAAACAGATCTGGATGATTCCTCCTTTTATTATTTTGACCAGTCATATAATAGTCTATGGAATGCCACTGTGCCAGCTTCAAATATATATGGATTATTGGCTAAATCCAGTATTAATATCCCTGTCGATTCACTGGAATCTGTATATCCTGTGAATGATGATCTGGCTACTATTGCTAATAAGCAATCCATGATTAACCAGTTTGATGGATTAAATAACAATGTAGTTCCGGGTCCCTCGGATATGGAATATGATTTTACCGCAGCCGGTTTTGTTTATTTGTACAATAGAGCTTTAAATATGCTCAAATCAGAGAATACAGATTATTTCAATGAATTACTTAAGTACGGCGATTCTTCCGGAGTTGACTTTTATATGAGCAGGATGAGAGTACTTACTTCCTTAAATAAATATTTCAACCATCAGGTTACTGAATCTTTCAGGTTATTATATGAACTGGGGGAAATGGCTATGTTGAATGATGAATATTTTAATATCCTTGGGATGCTGGCACTGGATGTGAATAGTCCCAGATTGGCCGTAGATTACTTTAGTAGGACCAGTACGCAGATTAATGAGAAATACAGACTGAACCTGGCCATTGCCTTTGCGGAAGCCGGAATGGAGGAAGAGGCACTTCAAACCTTTAAATCTCTGGAAAATTCAGAGGATGCTGACGTTGGTGCTGTCAGCCGGGGATTTTTAGAGTTGTACCAGATGGACATAGATGTTGAGTTGGAGAAGGCAGATAATGAGAAAAAGTATTTGGCGTATCGTTACCGGGTGGATAAGCAAGATTCTTCCAGGGTATCGGAACTCCTGGATTCATTCGATAATTCTAACATTAAAAATTTGATCAGGCTGGAACAGGCTGCTGCTATGATAGATGCAAAAAGATTGCAATCTGCGCATCAATATTTTGCTGCAGTTGACGCAAGCCAATTGATTCCTGATCTGGAAACTGATTATGGGAAGATCAATTATATTCTGGTGCTGCATGGATTGATTGATGGCAATCAAATATCTGATGGTGGCGAACTAAGATCTGATCACCCATTGTTTCTTTATGATAAACTGCTTGATGCTCAAACAAATCTTAATACACAGGATTCAATAAATTTAGATCCTGTCTATGAAAAACTGGCTACCTGGGACCCATTTTTCGAAGAAGGTATTATCTCAGCAACCGATTATTTTAAGAATGACAGGGACCGGGCCAATTACAGTTATAATTTGCTGGTGAATGCCTTAACAGTGAACTCTTATTCAATTCCCCTGAATAAATATTTTATTACATTTTGCCTGGAGGAAGGATTATTGGATTTCGCAAAAAACAGGTTGGAATTTATGAAGTCCTTTATGGATAAAGAAGCGTTTTCAGATTATTCAAGGGAAATGGACGCCATTATTGGTCTGAAGGAAACTGAAATGCAGCAATGGGGAAGTTAATTAGCCTAAAAAATACATTACTGTCCGTTCATATAATTTTTTTTTTATTGGAAAGATATATTTAGTTAATTCACACAGCTAAATTTAAATTCGATATATTATCCTATTGTTATGGAAAGAGTCATAAGCACTGAGAAGATTTCAAGAATTTATTATATGGGAAGTGAAGTCATTAAGGCTTTGCAGTCAATCACCATAGATATCAACAAGGGAGAGTATGTTGCATTTATGGGGGCTTCCGGATCCGGTAAATCGACCCTGATGAATATCGTAGGATGCCTGGATACGCCCACTGACGGCACATATATTCTGAATAATAACAATGTCAGTGACCTGACAGAAAATCAGCTTGCAGAGATAAGGAATAAGGAGATTGGATTTGTTTTTCAGACTTTTAATCTTTTGCCCAGGGCAACTTCCCTTGAAAATGTTGCACTTCCCCTCATATATGCAGGTGTGGGTAAAAGTGAAAGAGAAGAAAGAGCATTAGCCACGCTTGCCAGCGTAGGACTTGATGACAGGGCAACCCATAAACCCAATGAATTATCAGGGGGGCAAAGACAACGTGTTGCCATTGCTCGAGCACTGGTCAATAATCCCAGTATAATTCTGGCTGATGAGCCTACGGGAAACCTGGATTCGAAAACCTCTTATAGTATTATGGACCTCTTTCAACGTTTACATGATGAAGGAAATACCCTTATCATGGTAACACACGAAGACGATATAGCCCACTACGCTCATCGTATAGTTAAACTGCGGGACGGACTGGTAGAATCGGATGTGCCTAATGAGAATATATACGGAGCTCATTAAACGCCGGAATTTTGTAATATTGAACTATTTATTTTTTTCCCGGTTATAGCTTAATAGGATTTTAGTGCTCAATCATTATCAATGATCATGAAAATTTATACTAAGGGAGGCGATAAAGGCCAGACATCTCTGCTCGGTGGGAAACGGGTTTCAAAATCAGATATTCGGATCGAGGCGTATGGAACTATTGACGAGCTGAATGCCAATATCGGTTTATTAAAAGATTACGAAATATCAGACGATTATAAGGATAAACTATTAAAGACTCAGCATGATTTGTTTAAAATAGGATCTATTCTGGCCTGTGAAGTTGATCCTGCTCAATATAATCTGCCAAAGATAGAGGATTATGATATAACTGAGATAGAAAAGAACATAGATGAAATGGAAAAGGAACTTCCTGTTCTTAAGAATTTTATCTTACCTGGCGGGGATCTTGCTGTTTCACAATGTCATTTAGCCCGTTGTGTTTGCAGAAGGTCAGAAAGGTTGATTGTATTGTTAAGTGAGGAGGAAGATGTTGACGATGTAATTATTCGATATCTTAACCGATTGTCTGATTTTCTGTTTGTTCTGGCCAGAAAGATCAGTTATGATAAAGGGATCAATGAGATCAACTGGATGCCTTGATCTCCCCCGATAATTGTATTTGGACTGATTAATAGCTAATTTAGCGAGCTAAATTTTTAAAACTGAAATTCTTCACTGCATTGGATATTCGCATAAAAAAGATAGAAAATTCTAAATTATCAAATGTTGATTTAAACAACATTCAGTTTGGCAAAGTATATTCAGATCATATGTTTGTGGCCGATTATACTGAAGGGCGATGGTCTTCTCTATCAATTGTGCCTTATGATAATTTAGAAATTGCTCCCGGGAATTTCACGCTGCACTACGGGCAATCGGTTTTTGAGGGTTTGAAAGGATATAAAGGGGATAATGGCCGGATCCATGTCTTCAGGCCATATGATAACCTGAAAAGGATGAATATTTCAGCCCGCCGGCTGTGTATGCCTGACGTCCCGGAAGATGTATTTATTGGTGGATTAAAAGCCTTACTGCAGATCGATAAAGCCTGGGTTCCTGAGCAGAAGGGAACCGCTTTGTATATCAGGCCTTTTATGTTCGGGAATGATGAATATATAGGAATTAAACCTTCTGATACCTACAAATTTATAATTTTCACATGTCCTGTAGGGTCCTACTACTCAGAAGCCCTGAAGGTGAAAATCGAATTGAATTATGTTCGGGCTGCTAAGGGAGGAACAGGATATGCCAAGGTAGCCGGGAATTATGCTGCCTCCCTGTTACCGACTCAGGAAGCGCTAAGAGAGGGATATCAACAACTAATATGGACTGACGGGAAAGATCATGAACGGATTGAGGAATCAGGCACGATGAACCTTATGTTCATTATTAACGATACCATTGTAA
Source organism: Cyclobacteriaceae bacterium (assembly GCA_024644875.1). Lineage (GTDB taxonomy): Bacteria > Bacteroidota > Bacteroidia > Cytophagales > Cyclobacteriaceae > JAGTVG01. The sequence continues at coordinate 32,366 of JAHEGY010000001.1, read as the reverse complement.
CACCACGGACCGGTGAAACTATCCTGAGAGGCATAACCAGGGATAGTATTCTTACTATAGCCCGCGATTGGGGCGTTAATGTTGAAGAAAGGGATGTCACGGTGACTGAACTGATGGAGGGGATCCGGAGTGGCCAGTTAACAGAAGCTTTTGGAACAGGAACTGCAGCAACTATCATCCATATAAAAGCAATAGGGTACAAGGGCGTTGACTATGATTTGCCGCCGGTTCCATCAGACAGTATATCAAACAGGATCCTTGATCATTTGCACAAGCTTCAAAGGGCACAAACCGAAGATAAATTCAACTGGCTGTTACATATTTGAGGATAATATCTTATCTTTTATCTTGATATACGAGGTCATGCCATGGTATCAAGAGGAATATTTGTTATAGTAATTGTTCTTATTTCTTTCAAGGCTCTGATGGGTCAGGGTTCAAAACTTTTAATTCTTGAAAAGATAGGATCTAAACACAGGATCACATATCAGATTGGCGATCCGATCAAATTGAAATTGATAGGAGAGGATTTTGAAATACGTGACAGGATAAAAGATATAACGGACAGTACGATTGTACTAAGCAGCTTCCCTGTACATATTAGCAGCATTGACTATATTAAAAGGAAGTCAGAGGGATTCCTTGCTGCCAGTGGTCCTACACTAATCATTGCAGGTGTGACCCTCTTTGCAATAGACATATTGAATCAAACCGTTGTGCAGGATGGCTCATATGAGTTCACTTCAGGAGTAGCCATTGCATCGGCATCTCTTGTAGCTGCAGGGGGCATTTTAATGATGTTCAAATACAGAAAATTCAAGCCTGGTAAAAGAAAGCGAATAAGAACATTGGTGATATATTGAAAATTCTCCACTAATTTTGGGGTTTATGCCGTTTGAATTATTCAAATTTGCAATCAAATTAGATTATCATATATGACAACTGACCAATTGAAAGATTTAAAGGCAAGAGTAAATGCCTTGAGGAGGTATCTTTGACTACGATAATAAGATCAAAGATATAAAAGAGGAAGAAGAATTAACTGCTCAACCCAATTTCTGGGATGATCCAAAAGCCGCTGAGCTTTTGCTGAAATCTATAAAATCAAAGAAAATCTGGACTGATAGTTTTGAAAGGTCAAATCAATTACTGGGTGACCTGGAAACGCTCTTTGAATTTTATGAGGAAGGAGATGTTGAAGACATAGAGATGGATTCTGAATATGAAAAGGTAAAATCCTTTATCGAGGAATTGGAATTCAAGAAAATGTTAAGCGGTGAAGAGGATCAGCTCAGTGCAATGATCGATATCAATCCGGGAGCAGGAGGTACTGAAAGTCAGGATTGGGCAGAAATGTTGCTTAGAATGTATATCATGTGGAGCGAAAGCCACAACTATAAAGTAAGAGAGGTGAACTATCAGCCAGGTGATACTGCAGGTATTAAATCCGCCACTTTAGAAATTACAGGAGAATTCGCCTACGGATATCTGAAAAGTGAAATTGGAGTTCATCGGCTTGTCCGGATATCACCTTTCGACTCCGGTGGCCGAAGACACACTTCCTTTGCTTCTGTTTTTACTTATCCCATTGTGGATGATAGCATAGAGATCGAAGTGAACCCGGCCGATATAACCTGGGAAACATTCAGATCAGGCGGGAAAGGCGGACAAAATGTAAATAAGGTTGAAACAGCAGTCAGGCTGAGACATGCACCCTCAGGTATTGTCCTGGAATGTCAGCAGGAAAGGTCTCAGCTGCAGAATAAAGATAAGGCCATCAAAATGTTGAAATCAAGGCTGTATCAAATTGAAGTGGAGAAAAGGAATGCTGAAAAAGCCGAAATAGAAAGCACTAAAATGAAAATAGATTTTGGATCTCAGATCAGGAATTATGTGCTTCATCCGTATAAACTCGTTAAAGATAACCGGACGGCTGTAGAAAAAACCGATGTCCAGAAAGTGTTGGATGGAGACCTGGATGACTTCATCAAAGCTTACCTGATGAGTCAGTGATTATTTTTTGCGGAGTGAAGGGATATACTTTTCAATTAATTCATTAAAATCACCTGATGTACCTGAGATATAATTCAGGATAATGAATAGTATACTGAATAATGAAGATTTTAAACCTATGTTCAAAATCAGATGTTCGGGATAAGTAAATAGGGCGGTAATAATATAGGCTATAATTCCTGTTAACAGTATCCTTATATGTTTGTTGCTATAAGGTTGAATATTAAATTTGCGATAAATATAAATAAACTTCAATATATTGAACACCAGCATGGATGCCATGGCGGCTATGGCCGCACCCTTGATCCCCAGGATTGGAATAAATATTATATTCAGGAGTATGGCCAGACCCAGGTATATAATAACGAAGAGACCGTTATACCGGTAAAATTTTGAATTCGTGATAATCTGGGATGAAAGTCCTCCGCCCATACTGATAAGATTGGCCAATCCTATAAACAAAATCACATATTTCCCGGATATGTATTCCTGTGGCAGGATCCTGAAAACATTGTCAATATTAAGCCAGAGTAACAGGAATATGCCGGTGCCGATCAGCAACTGGTTCAGGCAACTTTTATACTGAATATTCCGGATCTGCTCCATGTCATTCTGTTTGAAAGCTTCTGCTATAAACGACGGAGCTATCCTGAAAACGGCACGTGATGGTAAAATGACCAGGGTGCCATAGTAAAAAGTAATCGCATAAATGCCGGTATTGGCTGTGTCTTTGAAGAAGTTTATCAGAATACTGTCAATCTGGGATATGGCAATCTGGCTGAATCCTATGAATACCCCATAAAGAGATAAACTGGACATAGATCTTGCCAGGTCTCCTTTTAAGAATCTGAAGTCAGGTTTAATAAATATCTCCCCTTTATACATGAGATAAAAGAACAGAAGAACTGTTGGAAGGGAAAGAGTAGCTACATAAAAAATGGTAAATCCCCAGAAACTTATCATCTCAAAAGTATATAACAGGATAGCCACTAAGATTAGCAGCCTCTGAAAAAGCTCTTTAAGAAATGTTCCTGCTGTTGATTTAAGAAGCACCCTGGAATAGATATCAAACAGGTTGAAGTAGAGGAAGAAAAATGTTAAAGGCAGGATCAAAAAGAAATAATTGGCAAATACAGAGTTCTTTTCTGATTCATATTGAATAATGGGCCCTTTTATTGAATAATAGACAACAAGAAAAAGGCAGAATCCCAGCATGCCAACAAGGGTAAGCAATGGGAAAAATCCATTATGTCCCTTCTTTTTATCTTTGAAATACGGAAAAAAACGAACGGTGGCTACCTGAAATCCCAGGGAGGCAAATTGGGCAAAAAGCAGTGAATAGGATACCAGCAGCTTGATAATTCCGTTTTGTTCTTCGGTCAGGAATCGTGGCATAAGAATACCCGTGGAAACAAATCCTATGGCCACACCCAGATAGATGTATATGGTAGAAATGATGGATTGTTTTTTGATTGTTCCCAATATGCTTAACCGGTTATATCATTGAAACTTAAAGGAGTACCCGCATCTAATTCCCTGGAGGCTTTTTTCCCAATAATTTGCTGAAAATATTTAGGATGAAGCCCTATCCCGGGACGTAATGATTTAACATTCCCGGGAGTAAGTGTTTCTCCTTTTTTTATGTTTTTAACGACAAACAATGAACGCCTGGACTGTCGCGCTTTTTCAGCCTTATCAGTAAGCTTCAGTGTTGCATTTCCCAAAGCTTGCTCGGTTTGTCTTATCGCTGTAACCATTTCTTTAAACTCAGCGGGATCAAGGGAAAAGTCTTTGTCTACACTGGGGAGGTTTTTGTCCAGTATAAAGTGTTTTTCAATAATTTTAGCACCCAGTGTAACGGCAGCTACTGGCACAGCTATGCTCAGGGTGTGATCTGACAATCCGGGTGTTACCTTGTACTTTTCTTTTAAAATAGGAATGGCATTCAGGTTAATCTCATCATATGGGGCTGGGTAAGCAGAGGTACATTTTAACAATGCAATCTGGTTATTGTTTTCCTTACGACAAGTTTCGACAGCAAGCTGTATATCTTCTTCAGTTGCAATCCCCGTTGAAATAATGATGGGTTTGCCAGTCTGTGCCACTTTTTGTATTAAAGGCGTATCGGTAATTTCAAATGAAGCTATTTTATAGGCAGGAACATTGATGGACTGCAGTTTTTCGATAGCGGCAAAATCGAAAGGAGAAGAGAAAAAATCAAGTCCCAGATCTTTGGCGAGATCTTGTAATTTTTTATGCCATTCCCATGGTGTTTGTGCTTTTTTATACAGATCAAACAGCTTTTGACCACCCCATAAACTGTCTTTTCGCGTCTGAAACCAGTCTTGCTCAGAATCCATCGTCATGCTATCAGGTGTGAAGGTCTGAAGTTTTACAGCATCGGCACCCGATGCTTTCATTGATTTAAGTGTTTCTACGGCAATATCAAAATCTCCACAATGGTTAGCAGATAGCTCCGCTATTATATAAACATGACCTAATTCCTCAAAATTCATTTATTCGCTCTTTTAAAAAAACCTATAATATTTCTGCCTAAACCCATTTCAGCATATACTGACAGAAGTTTTATGGCAAGATCTGAGTTTATATCATCCAGCAGGTTTTCAATGTCAACGCGTGCAAGGTGTACATTTCTTCCCTTTCCTTTATCCATTACATAATTGCTGTCCGGATTTAGTAAATTCAAATCCAATGGATAATCAGTGTTTAAATGATATAATTCCCAACCATATGCACTCATTAAATTTTTCAATCCATTTGTGTTAAAATATGAAATATGATCAGGAATAGCCACCCAAAAAGCTTTATCAATTTTTTGCTGGTTGTATAGGTATTGCTGAAGTACTGAAAAATCATTAGGTACTTCAATACATATAATGCCATTATAATTGAGATTATTTGGCAAGATATGAATTAATTCTTCAGGATCATATACATGTTCAAGTACATTATCCAGCAGGATTACATCATATTTTTCAGTTGATTCGGCTAACTTTCTGATATTGTCAAATACATTTCCATCTTCAATAAATTGTACCATGTCCGGATTATTACTTTGACAAGCAAATGTGCTAAAATCCAATCCTTTTACTTCCCAGCCTTGTGAATGAAAAAATGACAGGGACCACCCTTCACCACATCCAATATCCAGAAATTTCATTTGATGGTTTAGTGAAAGGTTATCGTTGATAATGTTATATTTTCGTTTAATTCTATTTTCAATGAATTTAATTTCTGAATCAGAATACTCTTTCTGGTAAGCCCCCTTTGATTCCTGAAAATATTTTTTACTATAATATTCCGATAATTTTTCAGGAGATGGTTTAACTATAAGCTCGTAATATCCGTATTTGGTCTTTTTTACCTGATCATACATATCAAAATTCTATAATGTCTTTGTTATAAGGATTGTAATTAGAATATTCCTTTAACGGCCTTTCATTTACCTTTATATTGTTGAAGATCTTTTCCGTTTTCAATAAGGTTTCCTTTTTTGAATTTCCTGTTACGATAATTGATCCAAACCTGCCCACAGAGTTTTGTAATTCAGGAACCTTTTTGCCAACCGGTAATCTTAAATAGCATGTTTTTACAGCCGGATCCTCCAGCGCTTCTTCAATTCCAGTAATATTATCAACGGTTTCGTTATTGATGTCAATATTTTTACTGGTAATGAATTTAACAGAAACAGATGGGTAAGAACTTTCCGATTTAATATTAACGGAGTTTAAATCTATTCCCAATGATTGCCAGATAGTGGTTTTTATCATATCAATACCGCTGATATGCATAGCCACTTCCCTCATATGACCACCTGGAATACGAACAGCGATTTCAACAAACCTGGGACCATCTTTACTCATTAATATTTGAGGATAAGCAATTCCATTTTCCAGGCCTATTGCTCTGATAGCCTTAACAGACATATCCATTATTTGCTTTTGTCCTTCTGAATCCAGATGGACAGGTGCGATGTGCCTGACAGCGATACCAAAATTCGGAGCACCTAAAGTAACCCGGTTAGATAAGGAAAGAAAGGTGATTTTACCATTATCCAGCAATGCTGTTACATTGATTTCGGGTCCATCGATAAACTGATCGATCAAAGCTGTGTTGTCATTTGAATATTTTACGGCAAATTCAAATGCTTCGGGTATATCTTTAATGTCTTTAATAAATGTAGTTCCTCTTTGACCTGATGAATCACTTGGTTTAACAACCCAGGGCGGTGGTATTTTTTGTGTAAATTCTATGGCCTGGGATAATGATGTTGCCATCACAAACGGACTCATAGCAACATCTTGTTGAAGCATGGCTTCTCTCATAGCCCCTTTATTTGTTGCGGCATGCGCAGTTCTTTCACTAAATCCTGGCAAACCTAATTTTGATGAGATCTTTGCAACAACCGGAATAGCGGTTTCTGAACATAGTGTCATTATTCCATCAATATTCTCTTCAGTGGCAATTTTTAGATTTCCTTCATAATCTTTAGTGCTGACAAGGTAACTTTTATCTGCATATTGAATTCCCGGGGCTTCAGCCGACATATCAGATACCAAAACTGTATGCCCCATTTCTTTGGCAATTTTTATAGCGGGTACCTGTTCAATTCCTGCTCCTACTATTAATATTTTTTTCATATATCAATCCTCAAAATTAAGGAATTACTTCTTTCATCTTTTTTATCAATAATTCTGCACCATTAGGTTTTAACGTTTCCCTGAATTCTTTCAGTCTGAATTTTAAGGAATTATTCTTGATGGCTTGCTTAATTATAGTTTGACATGCTGCTTTATCCGGTAATTGATCAAAGGTGCCCATTTTTTTAATATAACCCAGTTTATCCATATAGTCGGTATAGGATACTTCCCTGGGACTGGAAGCAATAACTAATTGCTTAATTTCGAAAAGAGACATTTCCCACATGCCCATTCCAGCTGATGTAATGGCTATATCGGATTCCTTGTACAACGGGATCATGTTATTCACATTCTCATGAATATTTATCTGAATACTATCGAGTGAAGCAACAATTTCCTTTATTTTTTTACTATCCCTGTTTAAGGGGCCAATTATTACAATGCATTTATTAATATATTCTTTAAGACCCTGAAGTTGAGGTAAAATATAGAGGGTTAAACTTGACACATCGGCATTACCGAAGGTGATTAAAATATTTTTTTTCTTTCCTGTATTTTTTGGATTAGGCATTGTTCCAATAAACTCATCCCGCATTGTCATCCATTCAGGCCCCAATAGGGTAATTGCCTCGGGTTTGGTTTTATAATCATGGGTAAATGCGATGATGTTCGGATTGATAACAATATCATTCCATATTTCATATTGATCACTTATGGTATAACACGCGGTTTTTATTCTATTCCTGTTCAATTCCTCATTCAATTCTTTTCCAAAGTATTTTGGATCGTCGGTGTCGAATACAATTATGGAATACTCAGGAATAATACTTTTATATACTTCAATGCTGTTCCATTGGTATTCCTTTATAATATGATATTTAAAACCTTCATCGGAAACTCTTTTAATAAAATCAGGTGAACTGTTTGAAAAAATGAATTCAGCATTTAATTTTAATGATCTACATTTTTTTGCCAACGCCAAACACCTGAGCAGGTGCCCGCCCCCAATTTTACTATTTGCTTCCGCTTTAAAATAAAACATTATTTAAAGGTAGATTTCAAATTGATAATAGAGTTCTTCATTGCCAAATCGCTTCCTCATTTCAGTAGTTTCTGATTTTTGGAATCCATTTTTCTCAATTACTCTTATGGAAGCTTCATTCTGATCATTAATCCAGGCTATTATCTTCTTTAATTCAGGATTTCTTTTTCTGGCCTCATTAGCTATCCGGATTGACTCTCCAACAAGATAAGTGGCATACCCTTTTCCTTTATATTTAGTCACGGTTGAATAACCTATGGCCACATAGTCATTATAAAAATCAACATTTAAAGAACCTATACAAACTTTAGTGTCAAATAGTAAATATAGGTGCTTCTGCTGATCTGCAATTCTGTCTTTAAACCAGTTAAAAAAACGCTCTTTATGAGGAGGTTTATCGTATCCTGTCCAGAATAAATTTTCTTTTTCGCTGCGGATTAGATAATAATTCTCATAATCGGACTCTTCTACCTCCCTTAGGAACAGGTCTCTCATGATTTAATAGAATTGTTATCTTTTAATTTATTACTGATAAATGATCTTGCTCGTTTGAGATCCTGTTCTTCACAATAATCAATGACTTCGTTTAATTCACTCTCCAGCGATGAATGTATCTTTTTGTGCTGACTTTTTTCGTTGATTTTCCGGAGCCAGGGTTTCTGTTCCATCAGCGTGAATATTTCTCTCAAACCAAAGCTTTGATTTTTGGAATATAAAGCATCATAGACTGAACATATCATAATATAATCTTCAGGTGTGTCCATCGTAATACGAAGTGTCGGTTCTGCCATTTCTTCTGAGGCTTCAACGGATACTATCTTGAATTTTTCCGGATGTGATTTATATATATAGGGGGTAACATGCTCTTTCTCATAGTCATTGTCTGCGTTTTGATAAGCATCTTCCAATACCTGCATTTTTATTACGGCTGCATCCATACCTATTGGAAAAGTACGTTTCAGTGCTCCTGTGGTGGTGAAGTCTGCTTTCTCCCGCAAATGTTTTTGTATAGTTTCTTCAATAATAACGGGGTCAATACACGGACAATCACCGGTGATTCGAACAACATGATTTAAATCGAAAGACTTTGCCGCAAGTGTAAAACGTTCCAGTACATTATTAAGGCTTCCGGTGTATACATTAATGCCTTTGGAATCAGCCATATCTAAGATGGCTTTGTCTTCTTTATTGGTAGAGGTAGCAATAATGACTTCATGTATACTCTCAACCTGTTGTAATCTGTATACAATTTGCTCTAAAGAACTAATCCCACTACCATATGGCAGCTCTTTCAATACTTTACCAGGCAGTCTTTTAGATGACATTCTCGCTTGTATGATTGCCCCTGTTTTCATCCGTAAAACGCCTTGACTTTTTTTATTACATATTCCTGTTCTTCTTCCTTAAGGCTAGGATACATGGGTAAACTCAGGCAGTGCTCATAGTACTTCTCAGCTATCGGAAAGTCTCCCTTATTCCATCCCAGGTTTTTATAATATGGTTGTAAATGAACAGGTATATAATGCACCTGAGTATATATTCCATGCTCTTGAAGGTAATTGTACAGATCTCTGCGCTTGGGGATTTGTATTACAAAAAGATGCCAAGCATGATTTATATTTTCTGGTACATTCGTCATTCTAATTAAATCATAGTCCGAAAAAGCATCCAGATAATAGTTGGCAATTTCCTGTCTTCTCTTTAAGGATTTATCTGCACGTTTCAATTGCGAGATGCCCAGTGCGCATTGGAAATCCGTAATTCTGTAATTATACCCAAGTTCCTGCATCTCATAATACCAGCCTCCCTCGTCTTTTTGTATAAGCAGATCCGGATCTTTTGTGATTCCATGAGTCCGGAGTCTTCTGATCCTGTTGATCTTCTCAGCGTTATTTCCGGTTATCATTCCTCCCTCGCCTGTGGTAATATGCTTAACAGGATGGAATGAAAAGATTGATAGATCCGAAAACTCCCCATTGCCACTTTGCTGTTGTTTTCCCTTCGAATCAGTAAAACTGGCACCCGGGGCGTGACAGGCATCTTCCAGTATCCATAAGCCATATTTGTCGGCCAGAGATCTAATATCTTCTGTATTAACCGGGTAACCTGCGAAATCCACTGGAATGATTCCTTTAATATTATTATCAGAATCTTTCTTGAGTACATCTTCAACTCTGTTTAAGTCAATACCTAATGATTTGGGATCGATATCCACGAAACTAATTTCTCCCCCACAGTATAGGACACAATTAGCAGAAGCAGCAAAAGTAAGGGGACTTGTAATAACTTTATCTCCTTTTGAGACACCGAGAGCCATAGCTGATAAGTGCAATGCTGCAGTGCCATTTGAAACGGCTACCGCATATTTTGAACCTATATACTCTGCAAAATTCTTTTCAAATGTCTTAGTAACAGGACCTGTTGTGATATAGTCGGATTTTAAGACTGATGACACGCTCTCAATATCTTCCTTCGTTATTTCTTGCCTGCCATAGTGTATGATATGCTTCATATTTATCTAGAATTTTGACTGAACATGCATATTTACCAGCTGGCGGATCTCCTCTACAGATAACCACTTATCATTGTTGCCAGAGTTGTAGGAAAATCCTTCAGGCATTAATTTCCCTTTATAATAATCCAGATATCTCTTCTTTTTAATATCATGGACCACCGGCAGAATGATATAGTGATTGCCGATGTCAATCGTATTTGGAGCATCGGCAGTAGTAACCATCTCCTCATGCAGTTTCTCTCCCGGCCGTGTACCTGTAATTTCAATTTCAGCATCCGGTGCAATGGCTTTAGCCACATCCATAATTTTATAGGAGGGTATTTTAGCGACAAAGATCTCCCCACCCAGGCTTTTCTCCATAGCATACAAAACCAGGTCAACGCCTTCCTGGAGGGAAATGTTGAAACGGGTCATCTCCCGGTTGGTTATGGTCAGCAGATTATCTGATTTCTGCTTTATAAACAACGGTATGACTGATCCCCTGGATCCCATTACATTTCCATACCTGACGATCGTAAATTTGCATTTCCTGCTTCCCTTAATGTTGTTTGCCGCAATAAAAAGTTTATCAGAACATAGTTTAGTGGCACCATATAGATTTATCGGAGCGGCAGCTTTGTCCGTGGAAAGAGCCACGACAGTTTCTACATTCTTATCGAGGGCTGCATTGATCACATTTTCGGCACCTATAATGTTTGTGTTTATAAATTCAAAGGGATTGTATTCCGCTGCCGGTACCTGTTTCAGGGCAGCCGCATGAACTACTATGTCAATCTCTTCAAAGGCCCTTGTAAGACGGTTCGGATCGCGTACATCCCCGATAAAATATCGTATGCAGTCATATTTGGATTTAGGGAAACGCTGTGACATCTCATATTGTTTCAACTCATCTCTTGAGAATACTACCAGACGATGGATGCGGGGAAATTTATGCAGAACTTCCGATACAAATCTCTGTCCGAAAGATCCTGTACCTCCTGTTACAAGGATTGATTTTCCGTTGAGGTCAATCATTTATTTTTAGATTTTGAGATAATGATCTATCCTGATACTGCTGCTTAATACTATTTTTATTATAAAAATTAGAAAGATAAGGCCAATATTGCTGTTTCAGAACATTTATATTTTCCAATTTATGCCGCTCAAAGAGCCATACTGTTTTCTTGAATTTTGGCAATTTTTCAAACAGATTCCTGATATAAAAATACTTAACTAAATGTAATAACCGAAATTTCAAATAGTAATTAAAGGAAAACACAAACCTCGCCTGCTTTGAATCAGCCTTTTCAAGACTTTTACTCAGGTACAGACCAGTCCGGACATGGTTAAACCCATCGCCAAAACCGATAGTGTCTTTTATCAATTGAGTTCTGTTTTCTTTTAATTCTGTCTTGAAGAATTCCTTTATGGTACCTGTAGCATAAAACTCATCGATCATCTTCTGCAACTCAGGATATCCTTTCGCAATGATCGATCCTACATGTAACTTGTCCCTCTTAAATTCCGGATCCGGATTGATCAGTATTGTCGGATGGGTTTCTCTCATAACCCATGATTCTAGAGCAGTGGTACTTTCAAAGGCCATCCAGATATCAGAGATGTTAATCAGGTCATGAATATTTTCTTCTTCCTTTACATAGAGCACATTGGGATAATCTTTTAATCTCAGCATCTCATTCATGCCTTCCCCGACGATGGAAGGATTGGCTTCATTCGGGTGCCTTTTAAGGATGAATAAAGTATCAGGATTAGCTTCCACGCACTTTCTCAGAATTTCCTCTACCAGGTACATCTGCTTTTTCATCCATTCTATTCTATTTGGATCATTTTTACGCAGAAAAGCGATTTCAGCAAGTCCCTGTTTATTGAATATTTTTCCGAACGCCCAGCCTGCATATCCAATTATCTTTCTAAATTTGGGTAATCCACGCTCATGCAGGAATTCTTCTTTTGATTTAAAGGAATATATTTTATACCTGTCAAATCCGACACCTCCTGTAACCACCATTTTATCGATATGATCAGGTTCATTCTCTGCTAAGAAGTCATAAGTTCTTTTCGACCAGAGGCAAATGAAATCTTCATAAAATACTTTATCCTTATTATATCCCCAATATTTAAAGGTTCCATCAGTCCTGAAATTTCCTTCCGATATTAAGGCAAAAACCCTTAAATTTTGATCGTAAGCATATTTAGAAATCTGATAATTAAGCGGAGAACCGATGGCGTTTGGAAGGAGAATCAGGTCTGGTTTTTTTCTGTAAATGGCATGAACATCCCATACAAAAGCGAACTCAACTGAGCATTCCAATACGTTTTCAATAAAATACACCAATGGAAGCATCATTTCTGCATCCCTGCCTCTGTCGTTATCCAGATAGCATAAAATCCGTTTACCCTTAATCATTTTTACTACTTATCTCACTTAAGAATTCAGCCAATCTCCTGGTTTGATTCTCCACACTATAAAAGCTTATGTCTCCCGTCGTCTGAATAAACTGATTGTTTTTGAATTTATTATAAGAATCCAGTATATAATCCCGGATTTTACCGGCATCATCATATTCGAAGGTTTCACCGGAAGCTGTCTCCCGTATTATTTGTTCTGCATCACTGTTTTTCAAACCTAAGGTTAACACAGGCCTTCGCAACCGCATATATTCATACAACTTGCCAGGCAATCTACCCTTAGCATTCTTTGCCTTATTTAAGAGCAAAAGTAATAATGACGAACCTTTTGAAAGCCTTAATGCGGAAATTCTATCTACGATCCCGGGATATTCAACATTAGGGTCCAGGTTATATTCTGATATTGTCCTTTTTACACTATAATCGATCTGCCCTGCAAGTATTATCTTCAGATCTTTGCTGAATTCTTCATTTCCTTCTTTCAGGTCACCCAAAACCTTGAAAAGGATTTCAGGATTCCTGTCAAATCCCAATAATCCGATATGGGTTATAGAGAAGTATGGATTTTCAATGGCATCCAGATCGGAAAAATCTTCCTCATCATATCCCCAATAAAGTACATCAACATTTTCAGCCCCGATTTGCTCAAGATCTTTTTTCCATGAAGGACTGGCAATGGTTATTCTTGAGGCTTGCCTGAATACTTCCTGCTCAAGCCTTTTATGTTTTTTATCGGCCCAGCTGGTAATGGGGAAGAGGTCGTAATAATCGACCTGGGTCCATGGATCCTGAAAATCGGCCAGGTAAGGGATGCCATGCTTTTTACTTAATTTCATAGCAATCACATTGTTGGTATGGGGAGGGCCGTCAGCAAATATGGCATCGACCCGGTTTGATTTCAGGTAAGCAGAAAGGTATCTGACTGATGGCCGTATCCACAAGGAACGTGCATCCGGGATAAAGAAATTCCCCCGGATCCATATCCCCAGTTTATCAATCCATGATTGTTTCCTGGTCCTGACATGCACTATATTATTCAGGGATTCATCCTTACCTCTTCCGGAAATTTTTTTAAATAATTTAAAGGGCTCTCTAATAGGATGGGTCAACACGGAAAGGTTGTCTGGGATATCTTTATAATTGCCCTCATCATAATAGGGATAATCTGCTTTTGAAGGCACATAAACAACCGGTTCCCAATTGAATTTTCTCAGGTACTTAGCAAACTTAAGTGATCTGTGTACTGATATTCCACCTGCAGGTGGCCAATAATAGCTGATGATCAGGACTTTTCTCATTCTTCAGACCGTCCTTTATTTCTGGTATAACCCAATACAATCAATCCCAGAACAACAAGGTATGCACCTATTGAAGTCCATCTCATGATCAGATTGCCTATAAAATATTCTTTTGGCTGGAAGGTAAATTCAATTTCATTCCTGCCAGGAGGTATTTCTAAACCGCGCAACACATAATTGACTCTTATAATATCCGTTTCCGCTCCATTGATGGTCGCTTTCCATCCGTCGGGATAATATATCTCTGAGAAAACAGCAAATGACAGGGCATCGTTATTGCATTCATACTTGATCCGGTCAGGAAATTTCGATATAAGTTCTATTTGACCATCACTGTCATATATCTCTGACGATATATTAAATTTGGAAATGTCCACCACGGCTTCCTTTTTTGTATTGATCTCACCCACCAGTTTATACTCCTCATCCGGGGAATTTACCTGCTTAACTGAATTGACCAACCAGGCGCTGCCATTGCTATGGATATTACTGATCACGGCATTGCTGGCTGTTCCGGCAAGAAAATACTTTGTGTTCAGCATATTAATAACATGACTATCCTCGAAATCCATAGAACTATCCTGTATTTTGCCGATTGTTTTCTGTATATCATTGCTCAGCGGTTTTTCAATCAGCTCCTGGTACCTGAGCAGTTTTGCCCCGTGGTATCCCCCTATGGACTGATGGAAATAGGAGGTTCTGCCATCATTAAACGGATCTCTGAAATTTAATACCCGGTAATCGCTGTCATCTTTCAGTATTTCAGCATCAGCTTCATTGGGTGAAAAATAATTTTTAACGGGATTTCTTTCGAAGTCCTCAGTATCCAGGAATCTTCGGCTTACATTCCAGACATCGAATGTGATTAATAGAATAAAAATGGGGATCAACACACTCAGGAAGAGTTTTTTCTTAAGATAAAAATAGAGGGAGGTGCCAAGCAGCAAGATCAGGACCAGCGAACGAAATATATCACTGAGAAGTAATCCTTTCCGGTCTTTCTGTAAAGCGTTTGCCAGCCAGTCGGGCAATTGTTCATCGACAGGAGAATGATAGCTGAACAATCCTGACATTAAAAGCATCAGAATGCAAAAACCACCGGCTACAGACAGAGCCATGAACAACTTTTTTAGGGTTTTTGGATTTTCCGAATCATCTATCAATTTATTCAGTCCGATAAATCCCAGTAAAGGAATACTGATCAGGGCAATGGATATTATAAATGTTACGGATCGAAATTTATTATAGCCCGGGAAGTAATCGAATATAAAATAATTAAAGGATGAAAAGTTCTTGCCCCAGCTCAGAACTACCGCCACTATTGTTATAGTTATCAGCCAGTGTTTGACAGGGCCTTTGGTGAAAACAATGCCCAGAATAAAAAGGAAAATGATTGTGGCACCAGCATAAAAGGGCCCACCGGTAAATGGTTGTTTCCCCCAATACGTCCTGGCGTTCTTCAAAAATTCCGATGCCTGGTTGCCCGGTACATTATTTCTTCTTAATGCTTCTCCTGTATTCGAACTTCTGTCTAGTTCCTGTATACTTGGGCCACCCAGGATATTAGGGATCATGAGGGTGAGTGGTTCGAAGATACCATTGCTATAATTAAAGGCATAATCCCTCGACAAACCACTGTCCTTTTCCTGTCCTGCAACCTTTAATTCAGAAGGTCCTCTGATGCTGTACTTAGAGTAACTGTATACCGACCACAATTTCCCGAAATTCACACCGATAGCCAGTACAAGCGGGATCATAAGTAGTGCTGCGGATTGGAAAAATGACCTAAGTGTTTTGGTTTTATAAGCGTTATACAATTGAAAAAGTCCATAGAATAATAAGATCAGCATGAGGTAATAGGTGATCTGAAGGTGGTTTACCCTGATCTGAAGGTATAATCCTACAATGGTAAGTATTAAGCCAGCTATTCTTTTTTTATTAAAGACCAGGTGCACACCAGCGATAACGAGTGGAGCATAGGCCACGGCAAGTACTTTCAAATTATGGCCGGCGGTTATACTTATAATATTAAATGAAGATAAGGCATAGGCAATCGCTCCGGCTATTGCAAGGTATGGTCTGACCCCGAATGCGATCAACAAAATGTAAAAGGATAACATGGCCGGGAACGTGAGTCGCGCAGGGCTGGGCAGGTCGAGATATGACAGGTGATATACATAACGTAACAGATCACCGCTCCAGCTCACATTTACCAGGTAGGCAGGCATGCCACTGAATATATTTGCAGCCCAGAGACCCTCTCTGTCATTTTCTTCCCTGAAGTCTTCCAGTGCTTTTGCGGGACCTTTTGCCATTAAAATATCATGCTGTGAAAGCGCTTTGTCTTCGAAGAAAGCCGGCCGGTAAAATATTACTACTACCACAAGAAAAATGACCACAGCTACCAGGTGAGGTAGCACATCTTTCTGGAAATTTATGTTTTTCATCTGCTAGAATTAGAATATCGACGAAGTTAGTAAAAAAATACGGAAGGGGACGAACCCTCTTATTTCAATTTCCGGTATCCATACCGCTGTCCCATTTCCAGGCATTCTGCTTTTGGTCCGATACCATCAGAACAACCCGCCTGGGTTAGTGACATAGCCGCTGTGCTTACGCCCAGTTCCAGGCATTTATCCATTGGCCAGTTTTCATGGTAGCCATATAATATGCCGGCAGCAAAAGCGTCCCCGGCCCCGGTCGTTCCGATTATCGAGCCTTCCGGCATCATAACACTTCCCTGGTAAAAAAATTCCTCCCGCGTATTTCCGGCTGCACAACCTGTCGGAAAGTGTAGGATTACCCATTCTTTAACGCCCATATTCAGTAGCCTTCTTATTAGCTCTTTTATTTTATCAATGTCTGGGTTCTCCGTGTCAATATCGATGTCAGTGAGTTTGCCGGCTTCATATTCATTACAAAACAAAATATCGATATATGGAAGAGAAGGAATAATAATAGACTTGAAACGGTTACTGTTCTCGCTCACAAGATCAACTGTAGTTTTGAAGCCAAGCGACCTGGCCTCCTCCAGCATTACGGATGCATTCGTCCGCCCGCTATCTTTAACCTCATCAAGGCTGTCCAGAAGAAGAAGATAACCCAGATGAAAAATCCTGGCCGAGAGACTTCTCAGATCTATATGTTGTAAATCAAAAAGAGCATTGGCCCCACGGTAATGATAAAAAGTCCTTCGC
This sequence comes from Cyclobacteriaceae bacterium, assembly GCA_024644875.1. Classification (GTDB taxonomy): domain Bacteria; phylum Bacteroidota; class Bacteroidia; order Cytophagales; family Cyclobacteriaceae; genus JAGTVG01. The sequence goes on along the minus strand of JAHEGY010000001.1, from coordinate 15,231 downwards.
CCTGTATCCCTGACCAGCATTACATCAGTATAAGAAGTACCTGCATGGGAAGAATAACTAATCTGGCTGGTATCTATTGAATGGTCTTCGCAATCTTTTTTGATCTGCTTCCCGGTTTCATCATTTCCAACCAATCCGATACCATGCAATGGAAAAGGGGCCTTGAGCCTGGCCAGATCTTTCAGAACATTATAAGGTGCTCCCCCATTGTTGGAGGATTGTGTTGATATGTTGGCCAGGGTGTCCTGTTTAGGATATACATCGATAATCTTGGTAATATCGAGTATCCAATTGCCTGCAGCGGCTATTCCATTTCTTTCATTCATGCCAGATAGCGTAAAAGTATAACAAAATCAGGGTCGCAGTCAATTATGACAGAAAACCTGAAATAATCTGATCCGTGCCAATTGACTTCCGCAGGAAGGTGCCGGCAATTTTGCCTGCATATTAAATCAGCATTCTTCCGGACCAGGTTGACCGTTTACCTGTTCATAGATTATTATAATTATAATTTACAACGGATTATAAGCATATCCTTTTTTTACATTACCTCAATAGGAATATGTCTGAAAATTAAGGTTAAAATAGCTGATTATTTGCAAATCAGGAAAAAATTTGATTGTTTGAGAAACCTTTTTCATATGATATTCACTGATTTCAATAGGCGAAAACTAATAGGTCTGATACTGGGACCTTTACTTTTTATAATTATCTTCATTTTTCTTGATCCTGAAGGCTTATCAAAGGAAGGAGTGGCAATACTTGCCGGTACGTTATGGATAGCCACATGGTGGATCACCGAGGCAATACCCATTCCGGCAACTTCCCTGCTACCCATTGTGCTGTTCCCGCTCACAGGAGCCTTATCAATAGCTGAAACGACAAGTTCTTATGGTCATAAAATGGTTTTTCTCTACATGGGGGGCTTTATGATTGCCCTGGCTATGGAGAAATGGAGCCTGCATAAACGCATTGCCCTGACTATCATTAAGCTTGTGGGCACCAATATTCGAAGCATCATCTTTGGCTTTATGATCTCAACAGCTTTGCTTTCGATGTGGATCTCCAATACGGCAACGACCATGATGATGCTACCCATAGCTTTAGCAGTTGCCCGTCAGTTTGGAGAATTCTTTACCCTTGAGGCAGGCGATAAGGCCAAATCGGAAGAACGAAAATTTGGTCTGGCCCTGATGCTTGGTATAGCCTATGCCGCATCGATCGGAGGTATGGCCACCTTGATAGGAACCCCTACTAATGCCATATTCTCGGCTGTAGCCAAGGAATACTATAATGCTGAGGTTTCTTTCTCTGAATGGATGAAGTTCGCTTTGCCGCTATCAATGATCTTATTAGTTATCTGCTGGTTATACCTGACTATGATCGCATTTAAACCAGCTTTCCAGCGTTTTTCTCATGTATCAGATACAATAAATAATGAACTTAAAAAACTGGGTGAAATCAAACGAGAAGAAAAAAGGATTATTGTGGTATTTGGACTAACAGCTTTGGCCTGGATCACAAGATCATTTCTGCTGGCCAGGTTCATTCCTGCGATTGATGATACCATCATAGCAATTAGTGGTGCGCTGGTACTTTTTATTATACCAGCGAGAGGTAATGATACTATACTTGACTGGACCACTGCCCGTAAATTGCCCTGGGGGATCCTGCTGCTGTTTGGAGGTGGATTGGCTATTGCAGCCGGATTCAGTAAAACAGGATTAGCTGCCTGGATAGGAACAGAGATACAATATATCAGCGGCACCCAATATCTGGTCATACTACTGGTGGTTACAGCGACCGTAAATTTTCTGACAGAGATCACATCAAATGTCGCCACAGCTTCGATCTTGCTTCCCATTATGGCCTCCATTTCTGCAGCTCTGGGATTTCATCCCTATGGATTGATGATTTCCTCCTGTCTGGCCGCCAGTTGTGCCTTTATGTTACCTGTTGCCACACCTCCGAATGCTATTGTATTCAGTTCAGGATATATTAAGATATCTGATATGGTAAGAACCGGATTCTGGATGAATGTTATCTCGGTAATCATAATCGTTTTTGCCATGAGATATTTTCTACCTGTGGTATGGGATATAGACTTATTTTCGACACCATAGATTGAATAATACCAGGTCAGGATCGACATTTGCCTTATGCGGTTTGTTTTTTCTTAAAAAATGTTAAAACCTTTTAAAAAATGTTGATTTTTTCCATATCAGTAAGCAAATTTGCGACCGGAAAATTATAATAATATGGCTTCAATAGTAGTTGAGAATCTAACAAAGAAATACGGTGACCAGAAGGCAGTAGATGACATATCTTTTGATGTAAAGCCTGGTGAAGTTGTTGGTTTCCTTGGCCCTAATGGTGCTGGTAAAAGTACTACCATGAGAATGATTACCTGCTATATGGCGCCCACTGACGGTAACATAACGGTGGAAGGATTCCAGGCCGGGGAACATCCGGAGGAGATCAAGAAGAGGATCGGATATCTCCCGGAAAATAATCCCCTGTATACAGATATGGCAATCATCGACTACCTGAAATTCTGTGCAGATATTCAGGGTGTTCCTAAAGAAGAAGTGAATTCAAGAGTCCATGGAATGGTCGATGTGTGTGGACTAAATCTCGAAAGGCATAAAAAGATCAATGAACTTTCCAAAGGTTTCAGACAAAGGGTGGGACTGGCTCAGGCCATGATCCATGATCCGGAAGTCCTGATCCTGGATGAGCCTACCTCGGGCCTTGATCCCAACCAGATTGTTGAGATCCGGAACCTGATCAAGGAACTTGGAAAAGAAAAGACGGTTATACTGAGCTCCCATATTCTTTCCGAGGTTGAGGCCACCTGCGACAGGATCCTGATCATCAACAGAGGAAAGATCGTTGCAGATGGCACTTCAGATACTTTAAGACAACAGGCCCAGGGTCAGGAACTGGTTTCGGTTAATATTGAGGGGGATAAAGCCAAGGTCAAAAAAGCATTGACTGGGCTTGCTTCGGTTGAAAAAGTAAATGAAGAAGAATTTCGAACCGGATTTTATCTTGTACAAAGTAAACCGGAGATGTCTTCGCGTAAGGATATCTTCGATCTGTGTGTAAAGAACAAATGGTATCTGCTTGAAATGACAGGAATTGAAACCAAACTGGAAGATGTATTCCGTGAAGTAACCAACTAAATTGAAAGAGAAATGAAGAAAATATGGATTATAGCAAATAGAGAACTTGCTTCGTATTTCGATTCGCTGATAGCCTATGTGATGATCATCCTGTTCCTGGGAATGAGCGGTTTTTTTACCTGGCTGTTCGGGAGTTCTATCTTTTTGATTAACCAGGCCAGCCTCCAGGTGTTTTTCGGGATATCATACTGGACATTATTTTTCTTTATCCCGGCCATCACGATGAGGTCACTGGCTGAAGAGAACAAATCGGGAACTATTGAACTACTGAGTACCAAAGCAGTAAGCGACAGGGAGATCGTAGTTGGCAAATTCCTGGCCAACCTGATCCTTGTAGCCATTGCCCTGGTTTGCACATTTCCATACTATATTACCGTGGCCTTACTGGGCAATATCGATCACGGGGCTACCCTGGGAGGGTATTTCGGCCTGATACTGATGAGTTCAATGTACATTAGCATAGGCTTATTTGCCAGCAGCCTGACAAACAACCAGATCGTAGCTTTCCTGCTGGCCTTATTCATAGGGATCTTTTTCCAGGTCCTATTTGACGTGATGGCCACTAGCTTTACCGGAAACATCAGTGGTGTATTTGATTTTCTGAGCTCCCGGACCCATTATGAATCCCTTTCCAGGGGGGTAATAGATTCAAGGGACCTCATATATTATTTTTCTTTCATAATTGCTGGTTTGTTATTGTCAGAGACCATGCTCTCAAAAAGGAACTGGCAACATTAATGGTTTAAATGATTGAAAAGATGAAGAGAAGAACTGTAATAACGCAACTTTTAATATTCCTGGCCATAATTGTGGTGGTCAACCTGATCTCTGAACAGGTGTTTTTAAGACTTGATTTTACTTCTGACAAACAGTATACGCTCAGTAAAGCGACCAAGGACCTGCTTGGAGAATTAAATGACGTGATCACCATCACGGCTTATTATTCGGAAGACCTCCCTCCACAATTAATCAAGAGCAGGAAGGATTTTGTGGATCTCCTGATCGAGTATGAAAACCGGTCTGATGGAAATATTGTATATGAGTTCATCAATCCGAATAAAAGTGAGGAAGATGAAACGAAGGCACAGCAGGCCGGTATCAGCCCGATTATGGTAAATGTTCGTGAAAGAGACCAGGTCAAGCAGATGAGGGCCTATATGGGCGTGATCCTGCAGATGGGAGACAAGCAGGAGGTTGTGCCGGTCATACAGCCTGGTTCCGGAATGGAATATAGCCTTACTACGGCCATTAAAAAACTTTCACTTATCGATAAACCAAAAATAGCCTTTATTCAGGGTCACGGCGAACCGTCATTAAATGCATCTGTCCAGTTGCTCCAGCAATTGTCTATCCTGTATGATATAGAACCCTATACCATAACGGATACGGCTGAAATACCTAAATTCTACAAAACCCTGACGATGATTGATCCAAAAGATACTATCCCGGAAGACCATATCCGGAAAATTGACAATTATTTATCGACCGGAGGGGCTGTTTATATAGCATACAGTAATCTGCAGGGCGATCTGAGCAATGCATACCTCCAGGCTGCACCAGACATCGGATTGAAATCCTGGCTGGTCGGGAAAGGCATATCTATGAACGATTTTTATGTTGTGGATGCCAATTGCGGGGCCGTTAGTGTCAGACAGCAACAGGGGCCTTTCGTGATCAATTCCCAGGTCCAATTCCCTTATTTCCCCATCATTACAAACTTCAGTGATCATCCCGCCTCACAAGGACTCGAATCCGTGATCCTGCCTTTTATCAGTTCCATTACCTATACCCCTCTGGATTCGGCTGTAAATATTAAGCCCCTGGCATTTACTTCAGAGAACTCTGGCGTGATAAGCCCACCCGCATATGTGGATATCAATAAGGATTGGAATGAGAACGATTTCAGGGATGGTCAGCAGGTGATTGCCATAGCAGCGGAAGGTCCACTTTCCGGGACGGCTAATTCAAAACTTGTGCTTATCCCCAACGGGCAGTTTGCCTTAAATGGAGAAGGCCAGCAACAACAGCAGGTCAATGAAGATAATGTGAATCTAGCCACGAATGCCATCGACTGGTTATCAGACGATACAGGGCTGATAGATCTCAGGACAAAAGGTATAACCAACAGGCCCCTCGACCAGCTGGACGATACGGAGAAATCACTGATCAAGTACGGGAATGTGATTGTGCCAATACTTCTAATCCTGGTTATTGGATTTATCAGGAAGCAGAGGTATGCAGCCAAAAAGCAAAAATGGATCCAGGGTAATTATTAATTGAAAGGTTATGTTCAGAAGTGTAAAAAATATACGATTAATAGCGGTATTAGTAGTTTTAGTGGCAGCCTATGCCGGGTTAAAGTTATTTAAAAATACTGGCCGGAGTAAGTCATTCAGGGAAGAACTAGTAGTAATCGATACTTCAAAAGTTGACCGTATAGTAATTAGCAAATCAGGCTCTTCCTTTGAAGTAAGCAAGGAAAATAACCAGTGGAAGGTAAGCCTGCCGGAAAATAAAAAGGTGGAGGCCACCAGTACTAGTGTAAATAATGCGTTAAGCTCCCTGCTGAGGATAAACCCGGACAGGATTGCTACGCGGGATCCGGAAAAATGGGTTGATTATCAAGTAGATTCCTCGGGAGTAAGGGTGCAGGTGTTTGAAAATAATGTCAGTACGCTTGACCTGGTCCTTGGACGGTTTGGGATGCATGGACAACAGCAGTTCCATACCTTTGTCCGCTTGTTCGAGGATGATGAGGTATACGCAGCTAACAATTTTATGGGTATTTCCTTCCCCAGCGATCCTAAAGGATTTAGGAATTCAAGTTTTCTTCAGATTACAAGCGATTCCATTACTCATATAACTTTCAATTATCCGGGTGATTCTGCATTTATACTGAGCAAATCAGAGGATACATGGTATGTCGGTAATAATCCTGCGGATTCAGCCAGTACAGCTTCTTTTTTATCGGGACTAAGATATGTGAATGGATCAGACTTTGTCGATGACGTGGAGCCTGCAGCATTGATCAATCCGACCCTGAGTGTAATGATCCGGGCCAATGGGCAGCCGGAAGATGTTGTGCTTGAAGCGTATTCTCACCCTGCCTATGGGTATATTCTGCACTCCTCGTACAACCCAAAGGCCTATTTCTCAGACAACAGTATGATAACAAGGATCTTCAAAGGGCAATCGGAATTTATGGGAGAATGATGAATTGTTAGTTTATGACAGAACGTGACATGCTCTGTCATGTACTCTGAAAACTGTTGACTGTTTAGTATAATGTGGTGTTCACTGAAGGATTGTGCACAGTGAGGTTCTCTCAAAAATAATGCACTATAACATATTAATGACTGTAGTGTTACACCTAAAGGTAGTAATCTGTGAAGTTCAGTTTGGCGTGTTCCAGGGCGCTCTGTGATATGTTCTGTGGCTTCTTTCTGAGCTTCTCTCTGGCTTGACTTTAAAAATTGTACCTGATCTCAGCCCCAAGGAAGAAATTCCGTGGTAATCCAGGGTAATAATATCTCGGAAGATTTCCCCCAAAACTGGTTGCATTAACCGATATCATGGAAGCGTATTTTTCATTGAAAATATTATTCAGTATGCCATGGATGTTAATTTCAAAATGATCTGAGATACGCTTTAAATATCCGAGCTTGAGATTTGTCAACTGATAAGGATCTGAGTAAATGGAATTATCATCCCGCATCGGCATTTCATCCACAAACTGATAATTGAGGTTCCCATAGATCCCGCATCTGATTCTGAATGCCAGCCCGGCATTAAATACATTTTTCGGAACTCCCGTCAACTCATTCCCTGAATAATCATTACCGGCCTGAACGAATTCCTTGAAAGTATAATTTGCGAGGGTATAGGTAATAAATCCTGTGAATTCAGTATTCCTGGTCGATATTGGAAGAAAATTATAGTTTAAAGATACTTCAAGACCGTTATTAAGCGTTTTTCCCGCATTTATGCCAATAAATTCATCTTCTCCAACCCTTTGGGCAACAATCAGGTCACTGATATGCATTGAAAAGTAGGCAATATCATAAAACAATTTGTTCCTGAATACCATACCCTTTGTCCCGGCCTCATAATTTATCCCTTGCTCCGGTTTGATGTCCGGATTGATAGAACCCGAAGGAGTTAAAGTTTCCGCCAGCGAAGGAGGACTGAACCCATGACTTATGTTTCCGTAAACAAAGATATTAGGAGTGACCGGGTGTGAAATCGCTAAACGGGGTGATAGGGTAGTTCCAAAACTATAATCCCCCGAATTATCTGATCCGTCAATAGAGAACAAATTGCGGTAGTCATAGTTTGTACTGTTTATATTTAATCCGATTGTAAGAAATGTTTTAAATGGAAATTGAAGATCAGTTTTTACAAATCCATTGATATTTTCCCTTGATTCTTTATTTTCGCTGAGCAATTCCCCCTGTTCATTATCATTGTTTTCATAAGTCTCCCATTTGTAGATATCAATAAAATATTCACCTCCCACAACTAGGTTAAATTTGTATCCGTTCCACTCGTTCTTGTACTCATATTTTATTCTTGTTCCCGTTGCATTCACGTTTTCTTCAAGGATATTAAATGGCCTTCTTTCGTAAAGATCTCTCCAGGTATAAAAAACACTGGCATCAAGGCTTGAATGCTCATTAAATATATGATTTATCCCAAGGCCGGAAATAAATTTCCGGTTGTCCTCGAAACCTTCTGCCTCGGCCCAGTTCGGGGCAGCGGCTTCAGGATTCGTATCATACATTTCCCTGTTCAAGGATGATGGGATCTGGGCATTCAGACCGATAAAAGTACCGAGGAAGTTAATCGTTGTTTTATTGGTGAGGTAGGATTTAAAATGTATGCCACCGGTAAACCGGTCAAACTCATTGTTTTCACGATAGCCGTCACTTTTGATTTTATTCAATACCACACCCAGCCGGTTTTTATCATTACCATAAGCAAATGAAAGATCATTTTTTAGGTATCCGAAAGAGCCACCTGTTATACTGTATTTCAGATATCTTTCCTGATTTGAAGGAGATTCGGAACTTATGAGCAATGTCCCTCCAAGACCAGCGCCATACAAACTTGAGGAAGGACCTTTTATCGTTTCCATCCTGTCGATCAGATTAGGATCTATATCCTCAACAGTGGTCTCACCATCACCTGTCGTCAGGGGTATGTTGTCGTAATAGGCCCTGATCTTGGATGTTATAAATAATGAGCGGGAGCCAATGCCGCGAATGGTAATCCTGTTGGTATTGTATGTGCCCGAGTGCGCGTAAATACCCGCGACTCTGTTTAAAGAGGGAATGAAGTAAATATCGTTATCGATCTTCATTTCTTTTTGAGGTAACAAGGCTATACTTCCCGGACTTTCAATAATTCTCCGCTCCCCTTCAAATGCTGATATGACCACTTCACCAAGCATGTAATTTGATGCTTTCAGTTCGAGGATAAGGAACTGTTTTTGTTTTGTCACTTGAATAGAAACCGGATCATATCCTATAAAACTGGCCGACAAATCAGCGGGGGGGTCTTCTACATTGATTGTGAAATTGCCATCCTGGTCCGCAACCGAGACCAAGGAGTCATTCAGCAGGATATTTGCACCAGGAAGGGGTGAACGGTTGTTCATATCAATAACCTGACCATGGATCTGACCATAAGCGTTGATCCCTGCAATTATGATAATACAAAACACCATTAAGAATTCCCTTAGGGGAACTTTCTGAATGCCTGATGGTCTATTGATCTCGGTTATATGCACCTATAATTCGATTATAGCAATTTAAAAATTCTCCCAAAAATACATTAAATTGTTTCAAAATATATTTTATGGTATGTCATCAATAAAAAACAGCCGTCGCATCTTCCTGAAATACTCGGGATCTATTGCTTTTGGGCTCCTCAGTCCTTCTGCTTTAAGCGTGGAATGGAAAGGAAAAAACATCACCCTGCTTGGTGATTCAATCAGACTGGGCTATCAACCTTATGTGGGACTATACCTGCCGGAAGGAAATAATGTTTGGGGACCTGAGGGGAACACCCAGCATACGGTAAATCTACTGGCCAATGCGCCCGGGTGGATAAAGAACAAACCCGCTGACATCGTCCATCTCAATTCCGGCTTGCATGATATTAAAAATATCCCATACGATAGCAGGAGAAAACTGGTTTCGGAAACTTTATATGTTGAAAACATAGAACGTATCATTAAGTACATCCACTACTGCTGGCCTGAGTGCATGGTGATCTGGGCTACAACCACGCCGGTTGATGAAGAGAAGGCAAATGCCGCACATCAAAAAGCCGGTGACTTCACCCGTTATCATGAAGATGTTATCCGATACAATGAATTGAGTATAGATCTGGTCAACCGCCTTGGAGTACCTGTAAATGATCTTTATAAATTCGTGATGGGGGCTGATAAAGAAAAGATCATGAAAGAAGATGGAGTCCATTTTAATGATTTTGGATGCCAGCTGCTTGCTGAGCAGGTGGCAGATACTTTACAGGTCTTCATAGAATAATGATGCCCCTTATTCAAAGTGCAGGCACCATTATTGTCCTATTTTTTTAGTATATTGAGGACTCATTTGAACAGATGAATCGCGTAATCCCCGGATGGATATGCTAGTATTGTGCCTGTAGGATTACTATTCATCGATATTACTTTTACATTCATAATAATTTTTTTATTTAAAGTTTTTTAAAATATGGGTAATAACATTACGGGAAACAGGTTATGCGGTGGTCTCCCTAAAATTGGCATTCGACCTACCATTGACGGACGGCTTGATGGTGTGCGTGAATCTCTTGAGAATCAAACCATGAAGATGGCCGGAAATGTTGCTGATTTTCTTAAAAAGAATATCAGGCATGCTGATGGTAGTGGATTAGAGGTGGTTTTAGCAGATACAACCATAGGCGGGGTGGCAGAATCAGCCATGGCTGCAGAGAAATTTGAAAGGGAAGGTGTAGGTGTATCTTTAACCGTTACACCATGCTGGTGTTATGGTACCGAGACTATTGATATGGCCCCGGATATCCCGAAAGCCATATGGGGATTTAATGGCACTGAAAGACCCGGAGCCGTCTATCTCGCAGCCGCTCTGGCTGGATACAGCCAGAAAGGGCTGCCCACTTTCAGTATCTATGGCCGCGAAGTCCAGGAAAGTGATGATCAGAGCATCCCATCTGATGTGCAGGCAAAAATACTTTCTTTTGTAAAGGCCGGTCTTGCTGTGGCCACCATGAAAGGGAAAAGTTACCTCTCCATGGGCTCCGTTTCCATGGGGATTGCCGGTTCGGTCGTTGACCAGGACTTTTTCCAGGAATATCTCGGAATGCGTACCGAGACTGTTGACATGACTGAATTTACAAGAAGGATTGAAAGAAATATCTTTGATCCGGAGGAATATAAAAAAGCTCTGGCATGGGTTAAGAACAATTGCAGGGAAGGAGAGGATTATAACCCCCCCGAGCGACAAAAATCAAGGTCAAGGAAAGATGAAGAATGGGAATGGGTAGTGAAAATGACCTTAATTGCCCGGGATCTGATGATCGGGAATAACAAGCTGGCAGGCCTGGGCTATGGCGAAGAGGCTTTGGGACATAATGCCTTGATTTCCGGGTTCCAGGGACAAAGGCAATGGACCGACCATTTTCCAAACGGTGATTTTACTGAGGCCATATTGAATAGTTCTTTTGACTGGAACGGGATCAGGCAACCTTTCATGGTGGCCACTGAAAATGACTCACTGAATGGGGCTACCATGCTTCTCGGCCATCTTCTGAATGATAGTGCCCAGGTATTTTGTGATGTAAGAACCTATTGGAGCCCGGACTCCGTAAAGCGGGTAACAGGACATACACTGGCGGGTCATGCAGAGCATGGCATAATACATCTTATCAATTCCGGTTCTGCCAGCCTTGATGGTACCGGAAGGCAACAGGTGGATGGTAAGCCGGTTATGAAACCATATTGGGAAATTTCAAAAGAAGAGGCGGATGCCTGTTTGAAGAACACGACCTGGGGGCCTGCAATAACAGAATATTTCAGGGGAGGCGGATTCTCATCCACATTCCTGACGGTTGGAAATATGCCGGTAACTATGGCCCGGATCAATATCATCAAAGGATTGGGCCCGGCATTGCAGATTGCGGAAGGTTATACCGTGGATCTTCCTGCAGAAGTTCATAAGACACTGGATATGAGAACAAACCCTTCCTGGCCGACCACGTGGTTTGCTCCGCGGCTCACTGGCAAGGGCCCTTTCAGGGATGTATATTCAGTCATGGCAAACTGGGGTGCCAATCATTGTGCCTTCAGCTACGGACATTTTGGTGCGCAGTTGATCACCCTTGCATCCATGTTGAGAATTCCTGTTTGTATGCATAATGTGTCTGAGGATAAGATTTTCAGGCCCAGTGCATGGAATGCCTATGGGATGGATCCGGAAGGATCAGATTACAGAGCATGTAATACCTACGGGCCATTATATAATTAAAAGAAAATTATGATTATTAAGAATAAATATGAGAAATTGCATATTCCTATTGCTGTGCCTTGTTACGCTTTTTGCAGGATGTCAAAAATCGATAAATGAAAAAATGGAAGGATCCTTCAAACATGATATCGAATTTCTTCAAAAATACACTGACGCCTTTGTATTGAAAGCACCCGGTGAGCAGAGTCAGATAATTGTTATTCCCGAATATCAGGGAAGGATTATGACCAGTACCCTGAATGGAGAGGATGCGCCCGGATTTGGCTGGATCAATTATGACCTTATTGAATCCAGGGAAATAAGTGATCGTTTTAATGCCTATGGTGGGGAAGACCGCTTCTGGTTAGGTCCTGAAGGCGGGCAGTTTTCCTTGTATCACAAGCCCGGTGGCCCTTTCAACCTGGATAACTGGTTTGTCCCTCCTCAGGTGGACAGGATCCCCTTTAAAGTAGAATCCAGATCTGAGCGGTCAGCAAAAATGACGGCCGAATTCTCAATATCGAATTATTCCAATACTAGTTTTAAAGTGAAGGTTGAGCGGGAGGTCAGTATATTTTCTGAAGAAGAAATACTGAGTAATCTAGGCCTCAAAAGTCTTGAAAATTGCAGCGCAGTAGGCTTTCAGTCAATAAATACGCTGGAAAATACAGATTCGATTCCCTGGAGCAAGGACAAAGGACTGATGTCACTGTGGATACTGGGCATGTATAATCCGGGTGATAATGTAATAATCGTTCTTCCCTACTATCAGGGTGGAATAGGATCATTGGGCGCAGTAGTCAACGACAGCTATTTTGGAGAGGTTCCGGCGAACCGGCTTAAATCCAGCAGGGGGGTTGTGTATTTTAAAGGAGATGGAAAATATAGAAGTAAGATCGGCCTTAACTGGATGCGGGCAAAGGATATTCTTGGCAGTTATGATCCGGATCAAAAGGTGCTGACCATAGTGAAATACAATAAACCCGAAGAAGAATCGGAATATGTTAAAGCGATGTGGGAGATTATGGATGAACCTTATAATGGCGATGTTATCAACTCTTACAATGATGGTAAACCAGATCCTGATACCGATCCTTTAGGGCCTTTTTACGAACTTGAAACATCTTCACCGGTTTCTGAATTAAAACCGGAAGAACAAGTAACCCATATCCATCAGACTTACCATATACAAGGTGATGAAAAACAATTGAATCATTTTACAGAAAAACTTTTTAATGTAAAACTTCAGAATATAAAGGATGCATTCATCCATTAGAATTCTTTTATTAAAACATAAATTTTTATCATGAATATCAAATTGAATAATCTAAAGGTCATATTTAACAGCCTGGTACTGGCTGCATTATTATCCAATTGTTCAGAACCTCAGAAGTCAGCAGATGCCGGGGAACAAGCTAATGTCGATGAAACAGCAATTGTTGAAGATCCAAGCGAGTTCCCTATGGGTTCTATCCAGATCGGTGTTATCTGTTCGGATCTTCAGAAGTCTATCGATTTTTATACTGAGGTTATCGGTATGGTAAAGACAGGAGGCTTTTCTGTCGATGAAGCCTTTGCTGAAAAATCTGGATTGACCGGGGGTGTGCCTTTTGACGTTACGGTATTGAAATTAAAAGATATGCCGGAAGCGGCCGAATGGAAATTGATGAGTTTTGGAAAAGAAGCTGCCCATCCGCCACAGAAGTATATTCTGGATGATATTGGCATGCAGTATATTACCATATTTGTTAAATCCATGAAACCATTTCTTGAAAGGATAAAGAATCATAATGTGGAGCCCCTGGAAGAAACACCCACATTCCTTGAAGATGGGCGCCAGTTTATGCTTGTGCAGGATCCTGATGGTAATTTTATTGAACTGATCGGACCGGCCGAATAGCCTATCTCTTCAAATTCCTTAAATTTTCCCTTCAATAATTTCCCCCGAAACTTTTGAAGTAAGAAGGCGTTTGCCTAATTTTCAAACTTTGCCCTAATTTAAAAGGCAGGAAAATGATTGTTTAAACTCCAAAAACTATTATTATGGAAGATACGATGATAAAAAACCTGAAAGAGAAGTATGGGAAATCACTGGAGGAATGGATAGAAGTCTTAAAGAAAACCGGTATTCAGAAGCATGGCGAAATCATTAAATATCTGAAGTCAGAACATGGATTTACTCATGGATTTGCCAACCTGGTATCTTTAAAAGCAAGAGGCACAGATTCTGCTTCAGCGGATAGTGCCGATAGCCTGGTAGAAGATCAATATAAAGGTAAAGAAGCCCTGCATCCGATTTATGTTAAATTGATCGGCGAGGTTAAAAAGTTTGGTGGTGATGTTGAAGTGGCACCGAAAAGAGCCTATGTCAGCCTTCGCCGTAAAAAACAATTCGCCCTGGTCCAGCCAAGTACAAAAACACGATTAGATATTGGGATTAACCTTAAGGGCTTTGATACTACAGATCGATTAGAGGCATCCGGAAGTTTCAATACTATGTGTTCCCACCGTGTAAGAACGGTTGATATCAGTGATGTAGATGATGAGCTGATATCCTGGCTGAGACAGGCTTATGACAAGGCCGGTTAACCTGATAATATAAATATAAAATTCAACATGGGGGATTGAATTATCTTTTTATTGTCTTAATTTTGATTCCGGTATCCTGGTGCTAGATCGAACTCAAGGAATTTCCGCCCTGTATAATAACGATACACGAGATGAAGTTGATGAGCGGGAGGAGTGGAAGTAGTGGTGTTAAATAGTACAGGAGATGCCTGAGTTATCGTAGAGAGTAAATGGAAGCTTCCAGGAATAAGCTGGCTTAATATTTAATGAATGGAAAATATATTTTCTGACCGTATTTCTGATGTCCCCAGGTCATTTATCCGGGAGATACTTAAGGTGACACTTGATAAAGAGATCATTTCTTTTGCAGGTGGTCTTCCGAACAGGGATCTTTTTCCTGTTGAAGAGCTGAAGAATTCCACCGTAAAAGTGTATGAGGAGGCTGGACGGGAAGTCCTTCAATATACGAATTCAGAAGGTTTTCTAGATCTAAGACGGATCATCGCGGAAAGGTACAGAAATAAAGGAATAGACGTATCTGAAGAAAATATACTGATCACCACAGGTTCGCAACAAGGACTGGATGTGCTTGGGAAAACTTTTTTGAATGAAAAGGATAATGTGATTATCGAAGAACCAGGTTACCTGGGAGCAATTCAGGCGTTCTCTGTACACCGGGCAAATTTCTGCCCTGTAAAAATGGATGATGAAGGTATGAGGATTGATGAATTGGCTCAACAGCTTACATCCAATAAGTGCAAACTGATGTATACGGTACCAAATTTTCAGAATCCGACCGGGATATCTTATTCACATAAACGAAGGCAGGCAATTGCTGATCTCATTAAGGACGAGCAATTATATCTGATCGAAGATGATCCCTATGGTGACCTGAGGTTTTTTGGAGAGGATCAACCCAGCTTTAAAGCCATTATTCCTGAGCGGACAATATTGCTTGGATCGTTTTC
>JAHEGY010000058.1 GCA_024644875.1 Cyclobacteriaceae bacterium | reverse complement strand
AGAATTCTCCGGCGGCTGGATATCCTGGATATAATATTCACCATTGAATATGTTTTCATCGGTCCACCGACTGCCTTGAGTAAACAAAGTCTCACAGGTAGAGGCAAATTCCTTATCCCCCATATATTCAGCCATTTTCGAGGCCGCCTTCAATGCCCCCAGGTACCAGAACTCCATTTGAGGATTTGGCCCGAAATATTCCACATCCATGGTATTATGCTGACAACCTTCCATAACGCCATCCTTATCGGCATCCCAGCCACCCTCGATCCAGCAGAATTCCAGCGCTTTCTTTACATTGGGCCAGAGTTTTTCCAGCAGGGCATTGTCGCCGGACAATTGCCAGTCACGGTACATCTTCATGATCGTCCCCATCTGGCCATCTGCAGCGGCGCGGTCCATTTTCTGTGCATCCTTTATGGGAAGGTTAACCCTGAAACTCATTAGCCCGATCTCATTGGTCGCATATCCGAATTCGACGGTTCTCTGCAATTTGGCGAGATCACCAAATATAAAGGGCGTGGTTTGTTCATAATTCCAGACATGTGTACAGGAACCCATACATGAACCCACGATATCCATTGTCCCTTCCCATCCAAAGAACAGACCATCTGCTGTTCTGAAACAGGTTTGGGTACGTAATGTACTCATATTAAAGAGGGAAGCCTCTTTAACAGTTTCCGGAAGATCGGCTTCGATGAAAGCCTTCACAAATTCAATGGTCTTGCCTTCCAGTTCCGGGATTCTTGGTTTTGTTTTCTCGACCACATCCCAGGCATCTTCATATTGGGTCGTATAATAGTTGCCCACAAGATCTGTGGCCCAGGCTTTACGATTGGGAAAATGCCAGGTAATGAAGAACTCGAATTCCTTACTTTCTCCGGGTGCAATAGTATTGTTCACGGCCAGGGAAGCCCTGGGGGTTTGGCTGCCCTCGAATTCTTTTTCTGTAAGGAGCCCATCGTCACTGAAGTCATCCCAGAAATCCAGAAGGTCATTCCCCCAGCCCCTTTGAGATACAGAGGTTCTGTAGGTTACTCTCCCTTTTTCAGCCGTTGTCAAGGCCATGGTTCCCCAGGTTTCCAGGTTTTGCTTAACCGCTTCGCTATACATGTATATGCCCTTCAAGCCATTTCTTTCCCGGTATTCATTCATGTTTCTGGATGCACCAATAGGAATGAAGTCCCCTTTCCAGTCCAGTCTCCATTCCGAACCGTCAGCACCTATGAAGTTTTCCATAGATCCACAGACAGAGACATCCAGCGCTTTATCTGTTTTGTTGATAACCTCATAGCGCAAAATGAAAATCGGTATTCCGCTGTCGTCAGGATTGGCCGGGATAAAAGGATTAAAAGCTTTTATGGTTACGTCAACAGGCATATCTTCATCCTTAAGATGTACCTGTCCAAAGGGGTAAGCTGCATCGAAAGTACATTCCCGGAATCGTGGAAGGCCGTGGTTATTGGGCCCCCTGCCTTCTTTACTTTCATACTGATTAATGTCAACAGGACCCATAAGTGCTCTTGTTTTAGATGAGCCGCCTTCCGGGTTTACATAGATGGCAAAAAATGGTGCCCGGTTGCCGGTGGGAGTACCTACAAAGCCCTTCGCTGGTTTGTTCATAATCTCCCAGTCTCTGAGATCGCCAATTCCACCAAGGGAAATAGTCCCTGTTCCGATACCGCCTACTGGTAAAGCGATTTTGTTGATATGGTTCTGATCATAATGCTTCAGAACCGGCCATTCTCTCTGCTGGGCCTGCAAGAACGTAAAAGGTAATAAAAGCAGGGGTATCGATTGGAAAATCAGTTTTGTTTTCAGGGTAATATCTTTGAATTTCATATGAACCATAATCTTTAATTCTTTTGAGGTATATCAATCTGTCTTGTTTAAAAATTTACTGAGGCTTTCGCAGACGATGTCATCATCATCGTAACCATGTCCTTTGTTTTCATAAATATAGATTCTATACGAGTTTTCATCTCTGCCAATCTCTTTTAGACGTTCGTCCAACCGCCTGGCATGCCAAACTGTGGTCTTTTGATCTTCTGTACCCTGGTGCAATTCAAAGGCCGGAAGACGATCGGCGAAATAATATGGAGAACTCGCTATTATCCGTTTCCGTATTTCTACAGGCGTAGTTTCTGGAGTATAAAAGGCAGCTGGATAGGATCTTCCAACCTGCTCATTTTGAATTACATAATAATCCAGGAATTTGGTATGCGTGGAACTGGCAATGATATAGTCAACTTTATCGGTTAAACCACCAATTATTAAGGCAACCGTAGCTCCCCTGCTGCCACCTGAGGCAAGGACTTTTGTGCTGTCAGGCTTGTTATATAACGACTTTACTGCTTCAAGAAATGCTACAGCATCTTCAGCTGCACCCAGCCACACATCTCCGGCATATCCTTGCGATCGAAAGCAGAGATCTTTCCACCGCAACAGGTTTCCGCGAAAAGATGGCATAATCGAAATATAATTATTTCGAATACTGCTGCATATTCCTCTGGTGATATCCTCCATTTTCAAGACATCTATTCCTGTTCCACCTCCTATAAGCTCCATAAGTATCGGAGCATTCTGAAGATTAATACCTTTTGGGATACGTATCAATCCATAATGTTTCTTATCATTGACCAGATGAGATACCACCTTGATCGAATCGCCATTTGGCAGTTCTTCGGTATATTCAATATGTACACGTTCGGGTTTGAAATCCTTTTGACTCCATTCTTCAAGGATATTATTTATTTCACTTACTGTTGGTTCCTCCAATAATTCATTAATATCCATACCAGGATTGTAATTGACCTGAAAATCACTGGCATCCTCATATCCAACACATCCATTAAATCCTACCTTGATCAGGAAATTGAAATTTGAGTCGGTATGGATAAAGTAAAAGTCGAGAAGAATGAAATAAAGAATAAATACCGTGAAGAATTGATAATTTTTAATCCGGGCTATAGCAAAAGGCAGGATGATAACCGGTACGAATCCAAAATATATAATCGATTTTACGAGGCCCCGGGGGAGTAATTCGGGAAAATTAAATCTTACTATACTAAATATTATTAATAACGCAGTCAAGATAACCAGAATTGAAATTTCAGACCTTCTTTGCCGGGAACCTTGAAATAGCAGGAAGATGAAAAATATCTCAAAAAATAATATAAGGAAAATCCATGCATAAAATATAAGTCGTCCGGATACAGGGATTAAACCGGCTATACCCAGTAGCCCCAAAACAGAGGCAATTGATACCAGGGAAAATATTGTAATTAAAAGCGACTGCTGTTTATCCTGATTGAGTTGACGAATAGATCTTATACTCCCGGTAAAAAAGAGAATTATCAGGACTATACCGGCCAGTAAATAGATCGAATTGAAGGCAGGGACATTTCCCAGAAAAGGCATGCTTATAGAAACACTGAATCCATGAATAAATACAATTGCACAAATAATTATGGTCAATGTGAATAATAGATTTTCTATTGTCCAAAACCCATTCTGACGGATCGACTGGATAATCTGGAGCAGATAAGTAACAAGGATGATCGCAGAAGCTCCTAAAATCAATATGGCGCCTGATTTCATGCCTATCCCAATTGTAGAGAACAATCCTGCTAAGAAAACAATAAATGAAATATTAAGTAAGCTTAACTTTATTTTCATAATCCGGTTTAGTTTTTTTTATTATCCGGAACGGAATCCTGTTTGCCAATAATTTTATTCATTTCAAATAATCGTTATCAGAATCCATACTTTTCGGTTTTGATAATTAAAAGTACTGCACTTTACTTGCTACTATTTGATTCCTGGCTAAAGAATATATCGAAAGCTTCCGTTATATAACCGGGTAACCGGGCCTTTATCTTCCAGGATTCACTTCCATAAACCCCGAAAGCACCATAATCTATGGGGTTAAATTTAATCTTCCGGACTTGTCTAGTGTTTTTCAATTGAAAATCCCCGTTCTCCGGATCCACGAATCCCGGATCGATAATATAGGAGTGTTTGTCATACCCGTTTTTCTGCCAGCCTTTAAGGTCTCCCCCTATTAGACCGACTGGTCTGTCCAAATTCCAGTAGATGTTCTGGTCGATATTTACATTCATTTTAGTCCAGGGTCCCTGAAAGAGCACACCTTCATTGTAAACAACAATATTATTACTGAAAGTAAATGATAAATGATCTTCAACCCGGGTGGCCTGGAGCTGAAACATTTTGCTGAAGGCAAATATATTATTGCGGATAATATTTTCCTTTCCGTAGTGCTGGTGAAAGCCGCCGGTCTTGGTATGATGGACCAGGTTGTTCTCCATTTTGATATGACTCGATCCCTCATCCGTATATAATCCCCAGCCACCATAGTCATAGGCATATATATGATGAACATGGTTATTAGAAACCTCTGTACCCTTGGAAGGACCCAGTGTATATACACCAGACATGTCAGATAATACGCCCCATCCAATATGGTGAATATGGTTATAAAGTATCTTATTGCCCTTGGCCGGACTATAATCATAACCCCATCGCCAGCCCACCGAGACACCGGTATATCTGAAATCGGAAATATCATTATGCGTGATCGAGTTATTGGCACTCTGTCCGATCCATACCCCGACAGCCGGTGGAAATTCATGTCCACCAGAGGTGATGATGTTATTCTCAACAATATTTGAAAAAGTGTACAGGTTCTCTTCTTCCCTGATTTCCGTTTCTCCGATCCGGATCCCACCCGCGCCCATATCTTTAATATAGGAATGCCTCACTTCACAATAACTCACACCCTGGTTCATCCAGAGCGCATAACCACCCAGATGTGAAAGTTCAATATTCTCAAACCTGATGTGTTTGGTTCCGTTAAGTTCCACTGCCGCCGGGATAATAATGGCTGCCTGATTGGGCTCGAATCCATTATGGTTCAGGTAATTTGCTGAATGTGTAAAATGAATATTCCTGATGATCAGGTTTTCAACAAAATCACTTTTACCCGGATCTCCATCTATACGGATCAGTTGTTCCAGGACTGGCGCGATCACTTCAGATGTTTCTATTTTTTCATCCGGGAAGGGGAAATAGTGCAACCAGCCATTATCTTCCAGGAACCATTCCCCAGGCTGGTCAAGCGCAGAATCGAAATTCTCCAGAATAAATCTTTTTCCCGGCTTCCAGGGATTCCAGGGTTTCATGCCCTGTCCGGAGGTAAATATTTGGTTTTGTTCCGGATCAAATGAATCTATATGCCTTTTTGTTATATCCCAGTTATGGAAAGCGGTGAGGATGGCTCCGGATAACGCTTTTTCATCCAGCTCTTTTAAGACCAGGGATGACTCCTGGTCAACCTTAATAATCTGCCGGGCACGTTCGGGTGCTCTTCCATTGCCCATTACCCATACCTCTTCTTTCACATCTTCCATATAATAATATCCCTTATTCGGGCTCCTGGCTAGCACTGCCCTTCTGCCATTCACATACAACTGGTCAAAAGTCCAGTTCCAGTACATCACTTCCGGAACATAGGCTGACCAGATACCGCCTTCGGTTTCCTCGAAACTATTGATTTTAATCCCCCCGCTGAAGATTGCTTTACCTGAATCAGGACCCTGGTATACCACAGGTGATCCGGGCGATCCGCCATCCTGGGCTTGAAGTTTGAATACATCCTGCAAATAGTAGACACCCGGTAAAATATTAACCCTGATCGTATCATTAATGGTACGGGTACTCTTTAATTCCCTGATCTTATCCCTCGCCCCGTGCAGGCTTTTCAGAGGTCGTTCAGATGTACCTTCCCAGGCATCGTTACCTTTTGTTGAAACATAAATATCGAGACCCTGGCTGAATCCCGGACAAACGGAGATAAGAATACCCATAATGAACATGCAGAATAAAAGATTTCTAAACATCAGATTAAAAATTATGTACAGTTTTTACGAGTTCCAGGATATTTTCAGAAGGCGTTTCCGCTGGGATGGCACATCCTGCGTTGACCACCAGACGGGGGGAGTCTTTGTATACTTCGAGTAATTCCCTGGTTTTAGACCTGACTTCTTTTATAGAACCCAGGGCCAGGACGCCGGACGGATCGATATTGCCTATAAACAATCTGTTGTCGCCAAGATGTTTCAGTATCAGATGAATGTTTGTTTTATAATCCAGTTCCAGTCCATCAGTCCCGGTTTGAAGCATATCTTCAATGATCAGGTCGGTGTTACCGCATATATGGTTAACATAGGGCAATCCTTTGTTATGGGCTATTTCCACCAATTCTTTCTCATAGGGCAGGGCAAATTCCCGGAACATATCGGGTGAGATCATATCTGGTCCGGCGGGGCTGTCCCCGTTAGAAACCATATCCACCCCGGTTCTGGTCATGAGTTCGATAAACTGGCAGGACACTTTGGTACAATATTCCAAAAGATGCACTACCTCGTCACCAGGCATTATCAGGTCAAGCATCCAGTTCTGTGCTCCCCGGACCATGCTTGCAATCGAAAACGGGGCCTGGTCACAGTTACCTCTGACGAATATTTCATCTCTGAAATACTTTTTTATGAGCATACAGGTCTCCAGCCATATCTGAATACGTTCATTGCCGGATATATCTATATCTGACAGATCATCCATCTGATCCCAGGTATGGATCATGCCGGCAGGGATCCTGGCCGGTTCATTTTCCGGATAATCGACAGGGACGCCTATGGCCCCGGCCAGCAGTGTGGTATCAAAATCGATCATAATACCATCCAGATCATATTTTTCAACCGATTGAATAAAGGCATTGGCCGCATTTTGGGGATTTTCCCTGAATTCCTTCATGCTGTATCCGGCTTCCCTGGCTGCCATCATAAAATTGTGCAGCATGACAGGCCGCCTGTCGGCCCATTCACCGTTCAGCGCCTTATGTATTCTTTCAAATCCATTCATAGCAGGAGATTAAAATGTTTGCGCGTAGTTTTCATGGCTCAGCGCTGTATATTTTCTAAATCTATTCATCCCATGAAATTTAATTGGTTGCGTATAATCTGTCATGGCTTGGCACCTTGTATATTCTTTCGAATCCATTCATATTAGGAAATTAAGTTGCTCGAGCGTACTTTGTCATGGCTCAGCGCTTTACATAATCTTTCAAATCCTTCATATCAGGAATTTATATTGGTTTCAAGTACTTTCCCTCCTTTCAGCCGGCTTTCCTCAGCCTTGAATCCCATCAGGTGACTTTCCATGGATGCTTCGATGGTGGAAGTCAGCAAACCTGGATCCTGCTGGCTGACTGCCTGGATAAAATCATGGACCAGGCCATGGTCACCACCTCCGTGTCCGGAACCCTCCCTGGCCTTCCCGGGTTTCCAGTTTTCCTGTTTTCCTGTAAGGAAATCCGTGATCAGCATTTGACTTTCATCGCCGACCAGGTCACCTTTGGTCCCGAAAATACGAGTTCTACGGCCAGGATAATGTGAGAAGGCCTCCATAGAAAAGGCTACGGTTATTTCATCCTCAAATTCCATATTCACGATCTGGTGGTCTACGACATCATTGTCTGTTCGGTACACACATTTCCCATATGGCCCTTCCTGAAGTGCTTTGAGTACAGAGGCATCATCATGATTCTCAATGGCAAGATGATGAAGCCAGCCCTTTTTCTCCTTATACAATTTAATGGCAGAGAAAATACAATCCCTTTCAAAAGCACAACCGTCAGTACACCTTGCTGTACTGCCCGGGGGTGCATCCTCCTCCCTGAAATGCTTTAAAGATCCAAAAGAAGATACTTTCTTACAGGATTTGCCGATCACCCATCGTAAGATATCGGTATCATGGCAGGATTTTGACAGGATCATCGGGGTGGATTCTTCCGAATTTCTCCAGTTGCCCCGCACAAAAGAATGTGACATGTGGATGTGTTCAACAGGTTCAAGATGTTGTACGCTGACCACATCTCCAAGCCGCCCCGACTCAACCACTTCCTTCATCTTCCTGAAATACGGTGTATACCGGAGAACATGGCAAATCGCAACAATTTTATTGTATTTGTTTGTCAGGTCCAGGATGTCTTTACATTCCTGCCATGATTGGGCTATAGCCTTTTCAAGAAGCAGGTCATAGCCCTGGGGAAGCGCTTCCATAGCAGAGGGATAGTGAAGGTTATCCGGCATGGTAATGATTACGGCATCGGCAAATTTGGGGACCTGAAGCGCATGTTCCCAGGTTACCCACTGATGTTCTGCCGGTATGTTGTACTTTTCTGAAAAGCGTTCACGCCTGAATGGTATGGGTTCAGCAACACCCACTATTTTCATTTCCTCAGGGAATTTAGCGGCATAGGATGCATATACATTCCCTCTGCCCCCTGCCCCCAGAACTATACAGGTAACGGGTCTTTCAGGTTTTTTGAACTTCGGATTATCAAAAAGTTCAGGATTCGAAGAAGTCTCTCCAATTACAGGGTGAACAACCCCAATTCCAAGTGCAGCGGATCCCAGGGTAATAAGCAAGTCCCTCCGGTTCCAATTTTTGCTCGACATAAGGATGTGTTTTATTAAAAAAATATATGTATTAAAAATACGAGTTAAGCATTAGAATTGTCCTATATCCCAAAGAAATTTACATCATTTGGTTTTAAGCAGAACCCTGACCTCCTTTTGGTTTCTGACCACTTTTAGATTGAGGGAACCCTTCCAATTATTGCCCTGATAACAATTCATCAGATCTGAGATATTTGATATAATATTGTCTTCACAAAAAACGATTACATCTCCTTCGTCCAATCCTCCCTTTGCTGCGATACTTCCTTTTGGGAGTGTTTTTATTAAAACACCATTATCGTGCTTCAGGCCTGCTGCCGATCTTTCTCCCATGTTCTCAATATTCTTTATTATAGCGCCAAGCCAGGAGGAAGTATCCCCCTGACCACTCCCTTCATGCGCTATGAGTATTTCCGGGATCTCCGGTGTCCTGGCCTTTTTTTTCAGTTCCGGTTTTTGTACTCCATACTGATCCATGGAGAAGTTTTTGAACCCTAGTAGAAGGGCAGGAGAATTTTCCGAAACTCTGAAATCCGCATGTTCAGGATCAAGAAAAAGTGGGTCTCCAAAATCACTATGCTGATCGGTGCCATTGCTTTGCGCCTTTTCCAGGGTTGTTTTATCCGGGAAAAGATTATAATCAATTTTACTGCCCCATCCCTGCAGTCTGATGTCTTTATGGTCTGTCATGACTATATTCCTAATGAAAACATCACCGCTATTGGCAAACCAGACATGAGGATGAAATCCATTGTTTATCATGATGTTGTTTTCAACGATCCGGTAAAATCCTTCCCTCAGTTTAATGCCGCCATTCAGGCACAGATTATTGTACAGGTGATAATTGGAGGAACCATCATCGAGGTCTATATCCCAACCGTGGTCACACCTCATCCGGTTATTCCTGATCACGGTAGTTTCCATGGCATCGAGATATGGCATCAGGGCATTATCTTTCATGATCTGGTCCATGGTTTTGCGATCCGGATGCCAGAACCTATCCCTGCCCCAGGAATTAAAAGCACCATGGTCCGATGAGGCAAGCACTGTATTGAAAACATCATTGTACTCAATTATATGTCCTCCCCAGGTACCTTCACTTACATTTATACCAGCCCTCGGCAAATCATAAATGGAATTATGGCTCACTGTGATGTTCCTGGCCATTGATATCTGGACTCCGGCAACCTGTTTTTCAACCTTCCCGATATCATGGATCAGGTTATTATCGACCAGGCAGTTTGCCGGGTAATCTTCTGTTTTGGGACCACTGGTCATGTCGAGGTCTTCAAATTCAACAAATTCATGGTAATTATAGGAGGGAGAACGGATAGCTTCAGGAAGTCCGACAAAGGATATGGCGCTTGCTCCGCAGTTGTATATATGATTTCCCACGATCCTCAGATCACGGTTATATCCTGAAGCGAAAATGACATTTCCGCCGAGACTGGTAAATTCACAATCCCTGATCTGGCAATCTTCGGTATTTTCCAGGAAGATGGTTGCACCACGGTATATCATCCAGTCGCTTCGAAGGAGCGGTTCAAATTCCTCCATAAATGTCCGGTTGGTATGCTCAAACCGGATGCCCTGGATGGAAATTGAGTTTATTGGGTTTTCTTTTGATCCTTTTATTTCAATCAGGTGATTCAGGGTTGAAATTTCAACAATAGAATTCAGTAGGTCAGTCCCATGGTATGGAAATACGTATAAAGTTGATGATGAAGGGTCGAAATACCACTCCCCTGGTGCATCCAATTTTTCAAATACGTTTTCAACCATCCGGTATTCTTCATGCATGGGGGAAGGACGGTTATTCTGATGTCCGCCTTTTAGGGTAACCTTGCCTTTTTGATCAACACTTTCTATAACATAATGGAATCCTCCCCATTCGCCCCGGTGCATGGCATGCAGGATAGCCCCTTCGGGATGCTTCCATTGTTTCACCCGCTCAGGATCGATCGCATCGGCTGCATAACCATTGTAATGACTGACTGTAGAGTCGTAATTTGGATACCTGGCGAGGACCATTTCATTACCATTAACAAATAATTGAGCATATGGGGAGATCTGTATTCGGGTCTTCAACTGAAATATACCTCCCTTATATTGTTTCCATGAGCCTTCTATCAATTTTGAGCCTTTGATCACGGCTTTCCCGGGATTAGCAGCTTCGATGGACAAAAGGCCGATATTAAAATCCGGATCGATTCTGATTGCTTTATCTAGCCGATAATTCCCGTCCAGCAATATTATTCTTGTTTCAACCGATATGTTTTGTGTGTTTTCCTTTGCCAGCAAGAGTGCCCTTTGAATAGTTTTTAGGGGGGAGGTTGCAACACTTCCAGACGCTCCATCATTCCCGCTCGGACTGACGTATATTTTAAACGCCTGGCCACATGAATTAAAAATGGCGACACTTAATAAAAGTAAAAAGAAAGTATACTTGAAAATTTGTATTGTATTCATTATCTACCACACTATTTCTCAATTCGAAGAACGTAGGCATAGCCATTTTCCGGTGGGAGGTTAGGATCATATGCAGGAAGTTGAATTTCAAGATTTCCGTCGTCATTGGTCCACGTACATTGGGTTTTATTAGCCAATAGTGTAATTTTTGTATTTTTCTCAGTATTAAAATCCTTAACTGTTATTTTACTCTCCGGCCATTTTGGTAATATCGCAAAAATGGCCTCATCATTGTGTGTGAAAAACAATTCCTTTACCGCAAAGCCGGGTTCGGGATCGATGGTTTGTTTCAGGATGAAATCAGCACCCAGGTAATGCTGGTCTTCAGGTTTATAATCGCGCTTTCCTTCAGACCATTGAACGGATCTTTCCCATCTCCGGGATCCATATATAGCCTCTCCGTTTATGTTTAGCCATTTCCCGATTTCAAGGAGGCGGTCCTGCATAATGGGCGGGATGTTACCCCGGGCATCTGGTCCGATGTCAAGCAGGAGGTTTCCCCCGTTACTTACAATATTTACGAGCGTTAAGACCAGTGTTTTCGGTGAACTGTAATCCCAGGCATCTTCATTCTGGTTATAACCAAACGAAAAGCCCATACCGCGACATTCTTCCCAGGGTCTCTGGAATTCCGGTGCTTCGGCTTCATATTCTGTAGTAAAATATCCGCCATGGTGTTTTCTGATCTCTTTCCCCCACCTGTCATTGATTACCACCGTATTCTTCACTGAGGATTCATTGAATAACCAAGTCATCAATTCAGCCGATTTCCATTTGTCGGCCTTCATATCCCATTCTCCATCACCCCACATAATATCGGGCTGATAACTTTCCACCAGGTCTTTGAACTGCGGGTGATAGTGTTCCTCCACAAACCTTTCCCTGTCATTCTGCCACCATGGATGGAACCATTCATATAAGGAATAGTAAAATCCCATTTTGATTCCTGCATCTTTTACTGATCTGGTCAGATCGCCGATCAGATCTCTTTTAGCGCCCACTTCCATACTGTTCCAGGCAAATCCCCTGTCATTGGCCTCTTCACTGGGCCACAGACAAAATCCATCGTGATGCTTGGTTGTAATAACAATATATTTCGCACCGGCATTTTTGAAAAGCTCAGCCCATTCCTCAGGGTTGAACAGATCCGCCCTGAACATAGGTCCGAATTCATAATATGAAAAATCTTTCCCATAGGTCATCTGATGAAAATTCACTACTTCTTTCCCTGTGAAGTTGCCATTTCCGAACAATGTTTCATTCTGAAGCCAATACTGGTACCATTCCGAATAGGTGCCTTTTGGCGTCCAGGCTGGAACGGAATAAGGGCCCCAGTGGATAAAAATCCCAAATTTGGCATCACTGAACCATTCTGCCACGGGGCGGCTGTCAATGGATTCCCAGTCCGCCTTGTATACAGTATCCTGCGCATTTAATTTGATTGAATACGAAAAAGTTATGATAATAAATACAAGGGCTAGGATTAGATTTTTCATAGGATTAAAATTTATTCTAAAACGCCATATAAAAATGAACATTAATGCATTATAAAAAAACTTATATGTTACATAATCGGCTTTTATTCAGCCGGCGAAAAGAAATACAGGCAAAGGGCAGGTGATTTTTAAGAAATTGTGATAATAATTTCCAGGAAGAGAATAATTAAAGATGATCGGGTCGATATACTAAAATAAATGATAATAAAGCAATTATTACGCTGATTATAAAAAAGCCCATAATTCTCGATTATATGAACCTATACAAGAATTGTGAATCATCCTGGATTCCGGATCGATCTTATCTTCAGTGGTATATATCATGCATATGATATATATCATATGATAAGGTTTCTCATCCGAATTAAAGAGGGCTAATTTCACACCGATTTTTTAACAGCATAAATTTTTTACTCATTAAACGACTAGATTATGAAAAACATCTATAAAATATTTTTAAGTATTGCCGTATTGGTGATGATCAATTCTTCGGTACAGGCTACCGATGGTTATTTCTCTCATGGAATCGGAACGCATTATAAAGCCATGGGAGGCGCAGGGATGTCTGTTGCCAGAAGTTCTTTTATTGTTGCCATGAATCCTGCGGGTATTTCTTTCCTGGATACAAGGTATGATCTGGCTCTGGCGATCTTCAGTCCAAACAGGCAATATACCGTTACTGGTAATCCTTCTCCACAGGGTTTTGGATTATTTCCAGGAACTAATAAGAGTGATAAGAATGTATTTTTTGTGCCCTCTTTAGGTGCAAACTGGAAATTAAGTGAAAAAAGTGCCATAGGTGTAGCCATTTATGGTAATGGAGGCATGAATACTGAATATCCCGAAGTTGGTGGAGCAGGAGTTTACGGAGGGTCTGTCCCCACAGGGGTTAGTCTTAATCAAATGTTCATCAATGCCACCTATGCTTTCCGTCTGGGGGATAATCATTCTATCGGGGCGAGCGCAGTGGTTGGATATCAATGGTTCAAAGCCTATGGTTTGGGATCTTTCTCCATGATCTCAAGCGATCCCGCAAACCTGACCAATAATGACAATGACAACAGCCTTGGAGTAGGATTTAGGGTAGGATATATGGGCCAGATAAGCATTCTTCACCTGGGTGCTTTTTATCAGAGCAAGATCTCCATGGGTGAATTCGGGAAATATGCAGGGCTTTTCGAAGGCCAGGGCAGTTTCGATATTCCATCAAGTTTTGGCTTCGGTGTGGGTGTCGATATAGGAGAAAAACTCACCTTGCTATTGGATTATAAGCGTATTATGTACACAGATGTGCCGTCAATTTCCAATCCATATGTTTCACCATTCGGCCCTGAAATGATGCCTAATCCTAATTTTATTCCACTCGGAATGGATGGTGCGATGGGATTTGGATGGGAAGATATGAATGTGATCAAGTTTGGTGCGGAGATAGGCCTTTCTGAATCCTTTATCCTGAGGGCTGGATATTCTTACGGAAAACAACCCATCCCGGAATCAGAGATGTTGTTCAACATTGTTGCCCCGGCCGTCACAGAAAATCATATTACTGCAGGATTCACCAAAATGTTTGGAAACGATAATGAACTGAACTTCTCCTTCATGTATGCTCCTACAGGTAGCGTGGAAGGAATGAACGCTTTTGACCCGGCTCAGATGATAAAACTTGAAATGAGCCAGCTTGAATTCGAAATTGGATTTTCCTTTTAAAAGGAATGCTATAGAATAATTCTTCACTATTTATAGGTTTATCCCGTCTAAGTGCTGCTATCGGCAGTACAGGCGGGATTTTTTTTGATCCTTAAAGCTTAGGGTTTCCACTATGTTTTTTTTATTTTTAGTATACCTTGAATTTTTGGTGGAACCCCATTTTTTACTTTTTAATTTTTTAGCCATGAACCGAAGAAAATTTATTAAAAACAGCATTGGCGTGACAGTCTCAGGATCGACTATAATAA
The DNA here is from genome assembly GCA_024644875.1 of Cyclobacteriaceae bacterium. Lineage (GTDB taxonomy): Bacteria > Bacteroidota > Bacteroidia > Cytophagales > Cyclobacteriaceae > JAGTVG01. The sequence continues at coordinate 12,288 of JAHEGY010000058.1, read as the reverse complement.
ACAGTTTATACATGCCGCATGCATCCGCGAGGTCTATATATGACTTTCCTGCCGGTGATATTCCCAGTCCACACTTTAACAAACTGAAAGTAAAGCCCATCATGACGAATATGTACCATACGGACGAGTGGGAGGGACCGTGCCGGTTTAATGTTGTTTCTACAGAAGAGGAGAAAAAACGCGCCTATGATGCATTCAACATATTCAAAAGTGAAATAAGAAGTAATAAAGTAGAATTTGACCTAAACAATGTGGATGCCCTTGATCCTGAGCTTGTACTTTTTGTCGAGGATTTCAAGATCAGTGATAAGGAATATCAAAAAATTGATAAAGATGCCAGGGAGGCTGATGTGCTTTTCATTAATCCCTCTGGTTCCTCCATAGCTACATACGATATTGCCAGGAAATACAACAAGCCTGTAATCATTTCTTCAGATCTGAATTGCCGGACTGTGGATGTAGCCGCTTACGGTCGATCTAAAGGCATGGAAATATTTGCTGTTAATTCCAATACTGAGAGAAATGAGATCATGACCTTATTGAGGGCGAGGAAAGTTTTTTCGCAAACACGTATATTGTTCCCTACGGATTGGGGATTGCCTTCCGTGGCCTCTTTAGCCGGGATCAATGAGCCGGAAAAGCTGAAAGAACAGTTTGGGATTGAACTTGTAATGATCCCCTATTCAGAACTTACAGAAGAAATGGAAAAAACCCGTGCCAGTAAATCTGAACGAAAGGATGCCGCTGAAATGGCCCGAATACTTTATGAAAAGGCTGAACACACTTATCTTGAAGAGCAATATGTAGCCAGAAGCATGGAGTTTTATAACACCATTATCCGCCTGATGCGAAACCATGAGTGTAATGCATTTACGATCGAGTGCTTTGAATTCTGTACGAGCCGTCTCCCTCAAAAATGGAATATTACTCCATGCCTCATTCATACTATGTTTAAAGATATTGGAATACCCTCGGCATGTGAGGGTGATCTTGGTGGCCTGCTCTCAATGCACATGCTTATGTCACTATCCAAAAAATCATCGCATTTGGGGAATATGTTCTACAAGGAAAATGGCAAGATGCAGATAAACCATAGTGTGCCCGGACTGAAGATGAATGGTATGGAGGAACCGGCATTACCTTACCAGCTAGGACGATTTGTAGAATCAGGATGGGGAACGAAAGCGGTTGTCGATTTTATGAATAACAAAGAGAAGGAAGTTACTGTAGTGAGAATGAATCCCACAGCCACAGGATTACTGGTATTAAAAGGCAGGTTGGTTGGATCTGAGGGATGGGATGAGGATTTGAGAGGATGTTCGGTATCGGCCTTTATTGTAGGTGCTGAAAGTGGAACGGCCGATGAATTTTTGCGAAAACAGGTAGATTATGGTAATCACCTGGTTTGGGTCTATGGGGATTATTCCGATCAGCTGAAGAATCTAGGGGAATTGATCAAAATAGATGTAGATGTGATTAGCTAATTTACTTTCTTCGGCCCTCTGTAATTTGCGTTAAAAGTAAATCAGGGGTTGTTTTCTCAAACAAACCCCTGCCTACTTATAATAACCCAACTATTACTATTCCATTGGTGGAATAATAACCCGATCAATCACATGAACTACTCCATTAGAGGCCATTATATCCGCTGCGGATACATTTGCTTCATTGATTTTTACTCCTGCATCACTTATATGTACTGTTATATCACTTCCTTCTACTGTTTTTGCTTTCATTCCATCAGAAAGGTCACTTGATAAAACCTTGCCTGCTACCACATGATAGGTTAGGATTTCAACCAGTTTATCTTTGTTCTTTGGCATTAACAATGCCTCAAGTGTACCTTCCGGTAGAGCTGCAAATGCTTCATTCGTTGGGGCAAACACTGTAAATGGACCTTCACCTTTGAGCGTTCCTACAAGATCACCTGCCTTGACCGCATCCACAAGTACGCTTAGGAATTTAGTGCTTACTGCCACATCAACAATATCACCATCTTTTTCTTCTAAACCCTTAGCGGCAAAAGAATCGTTCGCTAATAAAAGAGTTCCCATTATTAATGCAATAACTAAAGTTTTAACGTTTTTCATTTTTTTTGATTTTAAGTTAGTAGTAATAAGAAAACATGGAGTCAGTCTTTTTGTTTAATAAATTTTAAAAATAATTAAACAAAAATGTTGTTGGATAACAATGTGTGGCTTGAAAGGCTTGTTTCAGCCTTTTTTTAATTTTGGGAAATTACCTTATGTCAGGCAGGTGACAATTACACAACACCGAACCTGATCATGGATTCTGCCATACTGTTAATTGCTTCTTTATTTGTCCGGTATTTCCAGTTGAACATTTTCTTAGCTTTGGTATTATCAAACGATCTTTCAATACCCAATTCTGTAGTAATAATCCTGGTATCCTTATCGAACAAACTGTAAAACCGGATAAAGAAATCAGGGAACACAAAGGTCTTAATTTTCTTCCCATATTCAGGGAAAGCTTCTCTCAGGGTTTTAGCAATATACTGATATGAGCCTGACTCATTTACGCAAATAAACCGGTTACCCGCCGCATCCGTCGTTTCAAGCGCCTTGAGGTGCATTTCAGCCACATCCCTGACATCCACTATGGGAAAGCTGATTTTTGGTAATCCCGGGATCTCACCAGCCAATAGTTTTCTGATTATTTCGCCTGAGTCGCTATAATCCTTTTCCAGTAATGGTCCAAACACATAACCCGGATTGATAACAGCCAGTTCCGTCTGCACTTCGGTCTGGTTAACAAACTTCCATGCTTCCGATTCAGCGATTGTTTTACTCTGTACATAAGGGGGTGTATCCTTCCCCCTATTCAAAATGGTCCAATCCTCTTCAGTAAACGTTCTGACTTTACTTTTGTGACCATGTCCTATGGCTGCTATGGATGAAGTCAGTACAACGCGTTTAATATTATGTTTATTTGCAGCTTTCAGAACATTCATGGTGCCTTCCCGGGCGGGTATTATAATATCATCAGCACCTTTTTTAAGATCAAATGGAAGGGGAGAGGCTACATGCATAACATAATCCATCCCTTCCATGGCCACATCCCAGTCCTCCGGATTGGTCAATTCACCTTTTGCAAAATCAAGGCGATCAGAATTTTTCGTATGTGCACTGATTGTCTTTTGAATGGATTCTTTACGTTCCAGGTTCCTCATGGTTCCCCTCACCGAATATCCTGAATTCAATAATTTCACAGCGATGTGGGAACCAATGAAACCGGTAATGCCGGTGACCAGAACATTTTTATTTTTTGAGGACATGATACTTTATAATTTTAATTTTAAAGAATTGTTTGTAATCAACAATTTAATAAATTAGCCTGATTAATTCCAGTGCTTTCATTTTTCAGGAATAATCTATTGAATTGCAGATTTTGTTAATATAATCTATACAGCGTGGGATATGTTTTAACCACAAAAATAAATATCCTGTTCAGACGGAATAAAAATCCATACTTACTTTCCAGGAAGCTATGCTGATATTTATTTCGACGATACTTATAAACTGATGATAAATTCCAACTTTGTTAGGATTAAAAGGATCATTAGATATAACAGCTTAAGATAGTATTGTATGATAAAGATCCTGTTTATTGTATTGTTACTTTCAATAATATCATTGTCTGGATTTTATGCCTGCGATACTGATCTTACAGATTCCTCCTTCATTCCGGGAGATAATGAACCCAATAATAAAGTTAAATGCGAAAGTATTACAATCAGCGAATCCAGATTTATATCTGCAGAAAGTGATGAGTATGTTGTAATGGATTCAAAGGTTTACAATGACTCTTTAATGATTGAAGTACAGTATGGTGGGGGATGCGGACCGATTGATTTTGAGCTGATCACCGATGGCCTTTTTATGGAATCCAACCCGGTAAAGCTAAATGTTATACTCGCTTTTGATGATGAAGATCCATGTGAAATGGCGGTTAAAAAGAATCTTTGTTTCGACCTGTCAAATCTGGCAACTTATTATAACGATAGCTATCAAACCACGGAAGGAAAGATCGTATTACGCATCCTGGACTATAATACGATCACTTATAACTTCTAATCCCCTGGCATTGAGTTCAGGCAGCCGTATATCCTATAAGGAACTCATTACATAATATTAGCATCACCTAACCCGGTAATTGGTCAGACACTGTGTTTTGAAATTGAATAAAATACCTGATAATCGCTGTTCGTTTGATTATCCTTTATTAAATTGTTGGCGCATAAAACTTTTTATCATATGAAGAAAATTATCCTTTATGGCCTGGCCACATTTTTATTCTTAAGTTGCGATCCCACTGGTTCTAGTACCACCATCGATGAATCGGAAGATGACATATTATGGTTCGATGAGCCTGCCGGTGTGTGGGAAGAGGCACTTCCGCTTGGAAATGGAAGAATAGGTGTCATGGTTTTTGGAGGAACATCGACAGAGCACCTACAACTTAATGATGATTCCTTATGGCCTGGGGATGATGGCTGGGAGGAACCGGAAGGTGATCAAGATGATTTGAAGAAGATAAGGGAATTACTTTTTGACGGGGAACAAGTCCTGGCTGATTCACTATTTGTAGAAAATTTTTCCAATAAGACCGTAGTAAGATCACATCAGACCCTCGGAGATCTTCATATAGACCTTGGGCACAATAAAATCACGGACTACAGAAGGGAATTAAATATCAGCCAGGGGATCAGCACAGTTTCCTATAAAACAGGTGATGCACGGGTTAAGGAACGGTTATTTGTATCTCATCCACAAGAAGCGATCTTTATTGAGGTCATCTCTGAATCACAGCAGGGACTTAACGGGCGGATACGTTTATCCAGGCCGGAGGATAATGGACATCCTACTGTCACCGTGAAAAGCACTGAAGATAATCTCTTAATTATGACTGGAGAGGTTACTCAGCATGGTGCTAAATTCAGGTCGGAGCCCGCCCCGATTACCCACGGTGTAGCGTTCGAGACCTGCCTTAAAATTTTAAATGAAGGCGGTGAGATCAATGCCGGGGAAGACTATCTTGAACTGAGTAATGTTAAAAAGGCTGTTTTTCAGATCGTTTCAAATTCTTCCTTTTATTGTGATGATCCGGCTTCCAGAAATAAGGAACAACTTATGGCCCTGGAAGGGAAAACCTTCGACCAATTATTAGAATCGCATATTAAAGACCATCAGGGTCTGTACAACCGGGTAAAATTCGAATTATCTCATGAGAATAAAAATAATGTTCCAACAGATGAAAGGATTGAAAGTGTTAAACAAGGCCAGCAGGATCCGGGATTGGAAATACTGCTTTTTCAATATGGCAGGTACTTACTGATCGCTTCTTCCCGACCCGGAACCAATCCTGCCAATCTGCAGGGATTGTGGAACCAGCATATTGAGGCGCCCTGGAATGCGGACTACCATTTGAACATCAACCTCCAGATGAATTACTGGCTGGCAGATGTTACCAATTTAAGTGAATTGAATGCCCCCCTTTTCGAGTATGTGGATAAACTTATTAAAAACGGAAGAAATACGGCCAGGATTAATTTTGGTTGCAGGGGCTCTTTCCTGCCACATGCAACAGATCTGTGGGCTCCCACTTGGTTACGAGCTCCGACAGCTTACTGGGGTTGTTCTCTCGGCGCCGGTGGATGGATGGTCCAGCACTACTGGGATCATTATGCCTTTACCCGGGACAGGACTTTTTTGGAGGAGCGTGCTCTTCCCGCTATTCAGGCCGTAGCCCAGTTTTACAGTGACTGGATCATCCGGGATCCAAGAGACGGAACACTGATCTCTGCTCCTTCAACATCCCCTGAGAACAGGTATATCAATGCTAAAGATGAACGGGTAGCCACCTGTCTTGGTAGTGCCATGGATCAACAGGTTATCGCAGAAGTTTTTGATAATTATATCAAGACCTGTTCCATTCTTAAAATGGAAAATGATCTACTGGAAAAGATCAAGAATCAGAGAACACAGCTCAGGCCAGGTTTTGTCTTCGGAAGTGATGGCAGGATACTGGAGTGGGACCGGGAATATGTGGAGATGGAACCTGGTCACAGGCATATGTCTCACCTCTATGGATTTCATCCCGGTACGAGTATCACGATAGATGGAACGCCAGAGATTTTCCAGGCAGTCAGGAAAACCCTCGATTACCGGCTTGATCATGGAGGTGCCGGAACAGGATGGAGCAGGGCATGGCTGATCAACTGTGCTGCCAGACTTATGGATGGTGAAATGGCCCACGAACATATTCAACTCTTGTTTCAAAAGTCCATATTCAAAAACCTGTTCGATGCGCATCCGCCCTTCCAGATCGATGGGAACTTTGGATACACCGCAGGCATTGCGGAGATGTTACTTCAATCGCATGAGGATGGTAAAATAAGGCTGTTGCCAGCCTTACCGGCAGCGTGGAGTAGTGGTAAGATCACTGGCCTAAAAGCCCGGGGGGATCTGGTGGTAGACATTTATTGGGAAGAGAGTTCATTGGAAAAAGCAGTTGTAAGGGCAAACAAGGGAAGTCAGATTGAAATTGTATATAAGGATAAGGTATTACCTGTAGAATTGAAAACGGGAGAATCCTTTACTTATATTCCGGATTGATTTTAAAATTATACAGCCAATCAAACTTTTACAATATGAAACGAACATGAATTTTCTTCATTCTAAATTCACAAAAAAGAATGATTAAAATTTATATGAGTTCCTGAATGTCATCAAATTTCTTGAGCATTTAGGAGTCAAAAAATTTTAAACTGATGAAAAGAAGAACTTTTTTAATTTCGGCTCCCATAGCAGGAATGGGGCCTTCAATTTTTTTAAATAAATTATTTAAAAAGACTACAAAAATGGGAACAAATACAACCGCAGAAAACTTGAATCCACTGGCACTTACCATGTGGGATTTTTCCTGGCTTGAACGCCGGTGGACGGGTGCCGGTTATGAAGATTGGGACAAGGCGCTTTCGGAACTCGTGGAACGTGGTTATAATGCCGTCCGCATCGATGCATACCCTCATCTTACAGCCAGTGGAAAAGACAGGAAATGGAAACTCCTGCCAGTATGGTCCGTATTCGACTGGGGAAGTCCGATGACCCTGGATGTACAGGTCCAGCCAGCATTGAATGGATTCATTGCCAAATGTAAAGAATACAATGTAAAAGTGGGTTTGTCCTCCTGGTACCGGGAAGATACTGAAAATGTTCGGATGGGTATATCTTCTCCTGAAATTATGGCAGATCAATGGATCAAAACCATCGAGAATATAGACCGGGACGGATTACTTGATAACATATTCTATGTAGATCTGTGTAATGAGTGGCCGGGATCGTTATGGGCGCCGTATTTTGAAAATAATCCTCCGGAATTAACATGGGGAGGCTGGCATACAACGAATTCCATGACCTGGATGAAAAAGGCAGTTGACCTGTTTAAGAAGGCTTATCCGGAATTACCTGCAGGGATTTCTTTTGAAATAAAAGATCTTGATGTCTTTAAGGAACGCGATGTTTCATTTGCAGATTATCTGGAGCCACATATTTGGATGAGCCAGCGTAATAATAATGAATTCTATCGTAAAATGGATTTTGAGGATGATACATTCAGTTACAAGGGATTTGAAACCATGGCAGCAAAGGGATATGCACTTTATCATTCAGATAAAAAATACTGGCAGGATCTTCTGACCAGATATATCCGGGATCTGAGTGTTATTGCAAGATCATTGAACCAGCCTTGTATGACCTCAGAATGCTGGGCAGTTGTGAATTATAAAGACCTTCCCGGACTTGACTGGGGATGGATCAAGGAGCTTTGTGCACTGGGAAGCATTACCGCTGCAGATACCGGCCAATGGATCGCTGTTTCAACCAGTAATTTTTGTGGGCCGCAGTTTACGGGCATGTGGCGGGATATAGAATGGCACCAGAAACTGACCAATCATATAAAATCAGCCAAAGTGAATAACGGTCTGGGTGAAACCAAATTGGGCCGGAGAATTATAAAATGAATAAAGTAGAGGATTTTATTCTAAATTTTGAGGGGGATCAGAAAGAAATAATGCTATTCTTCCATAGTCTTTTAACGGAGGAGTTTAATCTGATCCCAAAATTTCAGTACAATTTGCCCTTTTATTATCGTAAAAGCTGGATATGTTATCTTTTCCCTACGAAGAAGGGCCTTATAGAACTGGCCTTTACACGCGGGAAGGAACTCTCTAATGCACAGGGATTATTGAAATCCAGGGGACGTAAAATGGTATCCAGTATAGAATTCCAAGAATTGAAAGATATATCTATCGAGGGAATCAGTGAAGCTATTCATGAAGCCATCATTCTGGATGAGAACGTCCCGTATACTTTTAAAAAAAAATAAAAACAGAAACGGCCATATAATCCAAGGCCGTTCCTTATGTACTTTTTATCAGGCCTTGATTACCTTCTGCTTTGTTTCATCCCAGCGCAGATAGGCATTTTCCCGGAATGACTGGACGCCCATCATGCAGACTACAACACCGTAGTAACCCAGGTTCTGATCACATTTGAGTGGATCCCCCTTGCGGATTGCATTCAAGAGATTCCGGTGATGAAGTGTTACATCTTCCGCTCCGGTCTTTTGATATACAATCTCTCCTGATTCATTCACATTTTCACCGGTACCACTGATCACAGATTCTGTTACAGCCTTTTGAGGAGAGATCACAAATCCACTTCGAGTAAATTCCAGCGTCCCGAGGTTTCCCCTGATCAGGTGCCTGATGGGTGTGTCATTGGCTAGAGAGGACACAACAAGTGCAGTTAATCCCTGAGGGTAGTTGACCATCATATTAAATGTGTCAGGAATTTCACCACGAGTTTTTTCATAATGCCATAATCCACCGGATGCAACTACTGTATCCGGGAATTTCAGGTCAATTGATTTCAATATCCGGGTGATCCTGTGGATAAACAGGTCGGTTGCAATACCGCCTGAATAATCCCAGTACTTTCTCCATTGGAAATATCTTCTAGGATCCCAGGCAACTTTTGGGGCTGGACCAAGCCAGGCATCCCAGTCCAGGTTAACGCCTGGTTTCGCATCATTATCGATGGCATATGCCCAGAAATCATCGCCTTTGTAGTTTCTTGAATAATCGATATGCGCCATGACCACATCTCCCAGGGCACCATCATTTATATACTTATTGGCTGTTTCGTAAGAATCATCGGACATACCCTGTACACCTACCTGTAATCTTACTTTAGCTGTCTTCATAGCCTCTACCACTTCCCTGGATTCTTTAATCGTATGTGTCATGGGTTTTTCAGTATAGATGTGTTTTTCTGCATCAATGGCATCCAGTATCATTCTGTGGTGCCAGTGTTCGGGAGTAGCGATCAGAACACTGTCAATATCCTTATCATTTAATATGTCAAGGTAGTTCTTTACACCCTGCGCCGTGGTTTTTTCTTTAGCCGCATCCAGCCTTTTATCATAAATATCACAGACTGTTGTTATGGCAATATCATCAGACTCTTTCATTGCTAACAGGGCATTCATATGAGCATTGGCCATCCCTCCGCAGCCAATTACACCCATATTGATCCTTTCATTAGCTTTTATAATGCGGGAATATGATTTAGCCGTTGATGGGAATACAGATTCTACACCTGCTGTTATTCCAAGCCCGGCACTATTCCTGATAAATTTCCTCCTGGATAATGATTTCTTCTTCATAGTAAAAAGTTTTAAATATGATCTTAAAAATGAATTCGGTTCTTAATACTAAACACCCCTTAAATTAGCTGAAAAAATAATCAAAAGATATTTTTTATAACAAAACTACCTTAAGTTTGGCAATGAAGTCAGGATCAATATTGATTCCTGAACCCGGTCCGGAAGGGACTTTTACCACCCCATTGGCACTACTTAAATCAGAAGTAGTACAATCAATGGGGATCTCTGTATTGAATCCTTTAAACTCATGAAATGGCCCCGGTATTTTTAATGTGGATACAAAATGTAACATGTATAAATATCCCAGTCCGGATCCGGAAATATGAGGGGTGCATTCTTTTCCCAGTCTGGCAGCCATTCTGGCCACCCTTGTTGACCTGATCATGCCCCCAAAGTAGAATATATCGGGTTGGACTACCTGCAATGCATCTTTTTCGATCAGCCATTTAAACTGGCGCAAACTGCCTTCTTGTTCTCCACCCGCTATGGGTATGGTCAAAGAATTGGCTACTTCTCTTGTTTCCTGGTACCAGTCAAAAGGCACTGGTTCTTCATAAAAATCAATGGCGTATTCCTCGAGTATCTTTCCAATCCGGACCGCTTCGTCAACGGTATAGGAACCGTTGGAGTCTGCATATATGGTCATGTCTTCGCCAAATGTCTTTCTGACAAGTGGGATCAATGCTTCAGTCCGGCCTGGGGGATTATCTTTATTGCCAGACATCCTACCCCCGATCTTAAATTTCAAAGCTCTGGCGTTGGATTGCTCCACATTTTTCTGAATTAACTCGATAGACTCTTCAGCAGATCTGCCCCTGAAATTATTGGCTCTGTAAACGGATATCTCAGTCTGGTTAATTTTTCCGATAACCTCTCCAATCGATTTGCCAGCCGACCTACCCAGCAAATCAAGAATTGCAAATTCGATTGTGGCAACGGGGATCCACAGGGCAAGACTTTGAAGTTTGTAGTTGCTCTGAAATACGTATACTTCTTCAATCAGTGATTCAATATCCCTGGCATCTTTACCAATAAAAAATGGCTGTATCCGGTTAATAAAAATAGGATAAAGAGAAACCATCTGCATATTGTTACTCACGGATATACCCTCTGCGCCGTCCATTGTCCGGACCCTGCAAAGGAAATTATTCTGGTATCTGAGAAGTTCAACAGATTCAATTATTAATTGATTGGGGTAAAGTTTTTTATCGATTACCTCAGTATTCATGATGTCATCAAGATCATGAAATGTTTCTTCACTATTTCTCTTACGGCATCCATATTGAGAGAAGGTGGCTCCTAAAGATAAAAGAACAGAATTCCTGAAAAATTTTCTTCTTGTAAGTGTCATTATTTTGAAAATTTAATCCAGTCAAGTGATAACAGGTCCTCTCCCTTACCATAAAAATTTATCCATAATGCATGAACACCTTCTACATCTTTTATCTCACCTGTATATTCCTGCCAGGTTTTCCCGTCTCCTTCAGGAATGTCTATGAATCCCACTTCCTTATGCCAGGGCTGATCGAGACAAATGGAAATCCTGCCCCCATTAATTGCTCTGGCGTTTACTGTGAAGCTACGGATGCCTTCTTTAAAATCAATGTATTTATAGGCTACATTATCCTTAGGATTGACCCTGCCAAGTTCGTCTTTATATTTCTCAAAGGCCTGTATCCTGACATTGCCGAACAGCAGGCAGGCCCGTTCAGCTTCCAGTTTGTTCAGGGCATTCAGAGGTGGACCCGCTCCCTGTGTGGTCATTTCCACCTCATCAATGCTGCCATCTGCATTAAAGTGAATGGGTTCGACACATACTTTTCGCATCATCCTGCTATTGTGCGTCGGCCGGTTGCCCGGCTGATATCCGCATAATTGAAATAGTATATTCCGTTTCTCTTCATCATAAATCCTCCTTCATGAAAAAAATGCTCTTTTTCAGTGACCAGGTCCTTAATAATGGTAGAGGTATCGATTTCCTTCATATTTTTAATCACTATACAACGTTATCCAGTCCATATACTTGCTTTGGAGCTAAAAAATCCGGATAAGTATCTATTAAAGATAAGCACATATCTGAACATAAATGACAAGCATCTACATACTCATCCTTATGGTATAAGTTATAGGCACGAACGAGTTGTGAGGGGCCACCATCTAAAAGTGGACGGCTTATTGGATGTGCATCAGGGTCATAGTTTTTTACCAGTTCAGATAAGGGAGTATCCCACATGTTGCCCATGCTGATTCCCTGGCATAGGTGTACATTGCCATAGGCATCAACATGCACCCTTCCGGGATTTCTTAGATCTTCAAAAGGACATTCCTTGAAATTCTTCCAGGACTGTGTAGGTAATCCCTCCGTTAGTTTTTCCACTGCCCGTCCTCTTAACTTGGGACCTCCAAGGTATATAGGTTTGCCTTTTGTTTGCTTTTCACTCACAGAAACTTTCGGCTTTTCAATACATATAGAATTCACTTTCATGCCTAATTCTTCAGCAGCAGATTTAGCCTTTTTCGCAGAATTTGATATTTCTTCAC
>JAHEGY010000154.1 GCA_024644875.1 Cyclobacteriaceae bacterium | reverse complement strand
TCATAAAAGATTGAGCCAAGCTTTCTTGTGCGTGTGGAAGAAAACGCTAAATTTGTTCAAAATATTTACAAATGAGTGTATTAGTTAATAAGAATAGCAGGATCATAGTTCAGGGATTCACAGGATCTGAAGGGACCTTTCATGCCACCCAGATGATAGATTACGGCACCAATGTAGTAGGCGGGGTTACTCCGGGAAAGGGAGGCCAGACTCATCTGGATAGGCCAGTCTTCAATACGGTCAGGGAAGCAGTAGTATCCACAGGCGCTGATGTGTCTGTGATCTTTGTTCCTCCCGCTTTTGCAGGTGATGCTATCATCGAAGCAGCCGATGCGGGCATTAAAGTAATAGTAACCATTACTGAAGGTATACCGACCAGGGATATGATCAAAGTAAAATCCTATCTTAAAAACATGGATTCTGTATTGGTGGGCCCCAATTGCCCGGGTGTTATCACACCAGGGGAGGCTAAAGTTGGGATTATGCCTGGATTCATTCATAAAAAGGGAACCATCGGTATTGTTTCACGATCAGGAACATTGACTTATGAGGCGGTAGACCAGGTAACCAAGGCCGGCATGGGACAATCAACCTGTATTGGTATTGGGGGAGATCCGATAATCGGGACCACTACACTGGATGCCGTAAAACTATTGATGGAGGATCCGGAAACAGAAGGGATCATCATGATCGGTGAAATAGGTGGAAGTATGGAAGCTGATGCATCTTATTATATTAAAGAGCATGGTACTAAACCAGTGGTTGGTTTTATTGCCGGTCAGACTGCTCCTCCGGGCAGGAGGATGGGCCATGCCGGGGCGATTATAGGTGGTGCAGCGGATACCGCTGAGGCGAAAATGAAGATCTTGGCTGAGTGTGGAATTCATGTTGTCGAATCCCCTGCGGATATTGGTGAAACTATGATAAAAGCTCTGAAGGGTTAGATTCCTTAAGATGATCCTGAGAAAATTCCGGATCACTAAATCCTGTATAGAAAAAAGCTATTCTCCTATAGTTTTTTATTCACATTAAATAAATTCAGATCTTAACCTGCCGGCAGTAATACTGGTATTTTATCGGTTCAATCTGGATATATTTTTAATATAACAAGAAATCCTCCCTGGAGGAAATCTTTATAAAGAATCTCAATCCCATTCAGGCCGAAAATTAAGTGATCCGCTATTTTGCGTAACTCACTGCCCGGGTTTCCCGGATAACAGTCACTTTAATCTGACCAGGATACTGCATCTCCTTTTCGATCTTCTGGGATATCTCGAAGGAGAGCTTTCCGGACAGCTCGTCGGAAACTGTTTCGGCATCTACCAGAACCCTGAGTTCACGGCCGGCCTGGATAGCGTAACATTTGTTAACGCCATCAAATCCGAGTGCCACTTCTTCAAGTTCTTTCAAACGCTTGATATAGGACTCCATGACTTCCCTTCTGGCTCCTGGTCTTGCCCCTGAGATCGCATCTGCTATCTGTATTAATGGAGAGATCATAGAGGTCATTTCTATCTCATCATGATGGGCTCCTATTGCATTGCAAACTTCCTGGTTCTCCTTATATTTTTTGGCAAGTTCCATCCCTACTATGGCGTGTGGCTGGTCTGGTTCATCAGGCCAGACTTTTCCAATATCATGCAGCAAGCCTGCGCGCTTAGCCAGTTTCGAATTCAGACCAAGTTCAGATGCGAGAGTAGCACATAGTTTAGCCACTTCCCTGGAGTGCTGGAGGAGGTTCTGTCCATACGAAGAACGGAACCGCATACGGCCTACCATTTTAATTAATTCCGGATTTAATCCATGTATACCAAGGTCAATTACAGTGCGTTCCCCCAGTTCAACGATCTCTTCTTCGATGTTCTTCCTGGTCTTACCAACGATCTCTTCAATTCTGGCAGGGTGTATCCTCCCATCCGCCACTAAACGATGTAATGATAACCTGGCAATCTCCCGCCTGACCGGATCGAATCCCGATATTATAATTGCCTCGGGTGTATCGTCAACGATTATTTCGATACCTGTGGCTGCTTCCAATGCCCGGATATTACGGCCTTCCCGGCCAATGATCTTACCTTTTATGTCATCGCTTTCTATGTTGAAAACAGATACACAGTTCTCGATGGTATGTTCCGTGGCAGTACGCTGCAGCGTTTTTATGATCACATTTTTTGCCTCTTTATTGGCCGTTAATTTCGCCTCTTCAAGGATATCCTTTATGATGGAAGATGCTTTCGTTTGGGCTTCATTTTTCAGGTTTTCCATCATTTTTTCCAGTGCTTCATCCCTGGAAAGGTTTGCTATTTTCTCCAGTGCATTGATTTGCTCGAGACGAACTTTTTCGAGTTCAGCTTTCCGTTTCTTTACAATCTCCATCTGTGCATTAAGGTTTTCCTTCATGCTGTCGATCTCATCTTCCTTGCGTTTTACCTGTTCGAATTGCTTGGAAAGATTCTGTTCTCTTTGCTTGATCTTTGCCTCATTACTTATGATGAGATTCTTCTTTTTGTTGGCTTCCTCCTCAAATTCCGTTTTCAGTTGAAGGAATTTTTCTTTTGCTTCAAGGATCTTGTCTTTCTTGATCGTGTCGGCATTAATATTGGCCTCTTTTATTATCAGATCGGCCTTTTCCCTGGCTTCTACTTCATGCTTGCGCTGTGCGCCCCGTAGCATAAAGTAACCGATCGCACCCCCAGCTATCAGACTGACAGCACCGGTTAGTATTAGTATTGTTATATCACCCATGATTGTATATATTTAAAAATATCACAGGTTGGAGGGAATGATTCTTTTAATTAAAATCAGGATTGCGTATCTGAGGCGACTATATTATTTAGATAATTTATTCTTTCCAGTATAGTTTCGTCGTTAATTACATCATATTCTTCTTTCTGGCTTTTATCTACCAGAATATCAAATGCGACCATTGCCAACAGATCCTGTTTATCGTCTATTCCAAATTGTTGAGCGTATGATTTGATCTTTTCGTTGATCAGCTTCCCCGCTTTCCTTATCACCTCTTCATCTTCCGGCTCGATCTTCATGGGATATTCCCTGTCAGCAATTTTAATTTTTATAGAAAGTACGTCACGCATTATTAATATATTCTACCCTTGAGATAAATGCATTATGCATTTGTCAATTTCTCGTATATATTCGTTAATCTGATTTTTTAGTTCAGAAGCATCATCTTCTCCATCCCGTATATTCGTCACAATTTTACTAATTTTATACTTATTTTGAAAATCTAAAATTTGATCATCCTTTTTCCTGATGATTTCTTTAAGTTCTTGATTTTCAGATTTAGCAATGGTTAATTCTTGTTTCAGGTCTTTATAATTATTGAGGAGGAATTTTACTTTTCTTTCAAGATTAGATAAACTAAGATTCAGTTTTTCTCTGTTCATTGCTACTTTCTGATTATGGCCCCTAATTCATTTTCAAATAACATAATAAGGTGGTTCATTGTCTTGTCAATTACCTTATCGCTTAAAGTCCTGGACTTATCCTGCAAGGTAAAACTCAAGGCATATGCCTTTTTATTGTTGTCGATCTTTTCACCCTCATAAAAATCGAAAACATTTATGTTTCTCACAAGTTTGTTTTCATTCTTTTTAACAATTTTTAAAATATCATTGAAAGCAACGGACTTATCAATAACAAGCGACAGATCACGTCTGACTTCCGGATACTTTGAAACCGGTTCAAAAGAGATTTCGGTTGTGGTTAATTCAAAGAAAAAATCCCAATCGACAATACCATAAAGAACATCTTGTTTAACATTTGCCTGTTCGAGAACCTTCTCTGTGAGCCAGCCAAAAGTCACAAGTTTCTTTCCATTAATGGAAAGCGAGACACCCTCTTTAATAATCTCATCCTGAATAAAATTTGACTCAGGATCATGAATATTAAATTTATGTAATATTTTTTGAATAACCTCATAAAGATCATGAAATTCAATTGCCTTGGTCTGGCTTCTCCAGTTTTCAGCTTCAGAATCGCCGGTCATGAACATGCTTAATTGGCTGTATTCCAGGTATTTGCCTTTCTTTTTTGCATAGGATTTTCCGAGCTCAAAAAGTTTCAGATTTTTTTGCTTATGTGAAATGTTATAGGCAATTACTTCCAGACCGGTAAACAAAAGTGTTTGACGCAGCACGCCCAGGTCCTCGCTGAGGCGGTTCAGAATTTCCACATCATCAGCCTTGTTTGAAGCCGGAATTGCAGTAGCGTATTTTTGTGTGGTAAAGGAATTTGTCATGATCTCCGTAAATCCTATGGATGAGAGGAGGTCACTGATTTTACTTTGAACCTTATCCCTGTCTTTTAGTGGAAATTCCGCCAGGTAACCACTGCTTATATTATTTGGTATCTCTATATTATCATAGCCATAGATCCGAAGTATCTCTTCTATTACATCGGCTTCCCGGTATACATCCACCCTGTATTGCGGCACAATGGCCATAAAACCTTTCTTTGTTTCGTCTTTTACTTCAATGTCCAGTAAATTCAGGATCCTTATGATCTCATCAGCCGGAATATGTTTCCCAATCAGCCTGTCAATATGCGCATAACTTACCTTTACCTTGAAAGGTTGGAGCTTTTCGGGATATACATCGACAACCTCGGATGAGATAGTACCTCCCGCAAGTTCTTTGATCAACACAGCTGCCCTTTTCAAAGCATGAACAGTAATTTCCGGATCTGTACCCCTTTCAAACCTGAAAGAAGCATCTGTCTTCAGTTCATGATAATGTGCAGTTCTCCTAATATAATCCGGTGAAAAATAAGCACTTTCAAGAAATATATTTCTGCTATGTTCAGTAACACCTGATTTAATACCACCAAAAACACCGGCTATGCACATCCCGTCTTTAGCATTACAAATCATCAGGTCTGTATCGAGTAATTCTCTTTCTGACTCGTCAAGCGTAATAAATTTAGATCCTGACGGTAAGGTGTCGATAATGACCTTGTTCCCTGTTATCTTATCTGCATCGAATGCATGCAAAGGCTGACCGAATTCGTGTAAAACGAAATTGGTAATATCAACTACATTGTTGATGGGTGATAAGCCTATTGACCGCAGTTTGTTCTTCAGCCATCGCGGGGATTCCTGGATAGAAACATCTTTTATGGTAACGCCGGAGTATCTCGGACAAGCTTCGGTATTTTTTACAATCACCTCTATGGGCAAGTCATGATTATCTGCCTTGAAATCATCCACAGAAGGAAGAATTACTTTCTCACCTGTAATTGCACGTATATCCCTGGCCACTCCAATATGCGAGGTGGCGTCAGCACGGTTGGGGGTCAGGCCAATTTCATAAACCTTATCGCTATAAGGGCTGAAGTGTTCCGCCGCACGCTTCCCGACAGGTGTTGCCGGATCAAGCACAATAATTCCGGAATGGTCTTCACCAAGACCGATCTCATCTTCGGCACATATCATTCCTTCGGATACTTCACCTCTGATCTTTGTCTTTTTTATCCGGAAAGACTCACCTTTAATATGGTTAAGGGTTGTCCCGATGGGCGCTACAACTACCTTCTGGCCTGCTTCTACATTAGGTGCACCGCATACTATAGGTAAGGATTCATCTCCACCTATATCCACTTTGGTGACCTTAAGTTTATCAGCATTCGGGTGTTTTTCACTGGATATCACTTCTCCAACTACCAGTCCTTCGAGGTTCCCTTCTACTTCTTCATAGGATTCGATGGATTCTACTTCCAGCCCAGTACCGGTTAATTGCTTGCCAAGTGATTCCGGATCGTCACTTATCTTGATATAGTCTTTAAGCCAGGTATATGAGATCTTCATAAGATTTACAGAAATAAGCCGTAAAATTAATCAAATGATTTTTTTTCAGCGTGATTCTTAAGCTTTAATGATGCGCAATATAATTTCTTTCGCCTGCAAGGATTTTTACGGTGATTTTGTTTTCAGCAGGCGGGATGGGGCAGCGGTATGAGTTGGTATACGCACAATATGGATTATAGGCCAGATTAAAGTCAATAAATATCTCCTCTTCATCATGATATTCCACATTCAGGAATCGTCCGCCCCCATACGTCTTATCCGCACTTGTTTCATCATAAAACGGCAGAAACAGCCAGGGTTCATCAAAAAAACTTTCCGACTTCAGCAGGAATAATTTCTGAGGTTTATCATTAATTGTAAAATGGGCAATAGCATATTTAAAGTATTTCGCAGTTTCTCCATCCGTCATCTGGATATCGAAAGGGAGCGGGGAGGGCAACTTCTCAATTCTGGCTTTCACGTTGAAAGCGGGATCAATATCGAAAAAATTCAATCCCAGATATTCGACCTCACCTTTTTTAAGAAAAGGCGAGTCAGGATCATTTTCCATAAAATCAATTATTTCCTGCCGTTTTTCCTGTACTTCTTCAAGGTATTCTTCCTTTTTTAGAGAGTTATCAAGGAAAGAATATACGAATGTTATTAAAAGCAGAAGAATAACAAAAGGGAAGAGATATCTTAGATTCATGGCAGAAATGTTTAGGTAGATCTATATCATTCCTTCATCCGCAAAGCTAAAATACGAGTTATCGCTGACAATTATATGGTCAAGAACAGGTATTTCCAGAAATTTTCCGGCTTCTTTCAGTGTTTTGGTGAGAGTGATATCCGCCTGGCTTGGCTGCAGGTTGCCCGAGGGATGATTATGAGCCAGAATGATCGAGCTGCCTCCATGATCCAGGGCCGACTTAAAGATGAGTTTTGGATCGGCCACTGTTCCTGAAATACCCCCACGGCTTATCTGATCCTTTCTCAAAACATAATTGGCACGGTTCAAGATGATAATCCAGAATTCTTCATGGTTCAGGTCCATCAGGTCCTGTTTCATTAACTCCACGACATCTATTGAGTTTGTTATTCTGGGTCTTCCGGGTTGGGATGATTCTTTTCTCCGTCTTCCCAGTTCCAGGGCACTTATTATGCTGATTGCCTTGGCTTCCCCAATACCCTTGATCTTTGTTAGATCTTTAACGGATAACCTGGCGAGGGTATTGAGGTTTTTATCTGCCTGTTGAAGGATCTGCTTAGCCAGGTCGACAGCACTTAATGCTTTTGTGCCTGTACCAAGGAGTATGGCCAGTAGTTCGGCATCTGACAGGGATGATCTTCCTTTTAGCAATAGTTTTTCTCTGGGGCGGTCATCTTCAGCCCATTGGGGGATCCTGAGGTGATCCTCTTTTTGAGTTAATTTCATAGCTGGTTTTTTTGGTTGAATAGGTCTAAACAATATAAGCAAAAAGCAAAATTGTTACAAGTCGGGTTGGGAGGAATTCAAGAGATACAACAAAAAATGCCCGTCGAGGCAGGATGATTTGAGGATTAGGCAAAAAAAATCCCGCCAAAGCAGGATGAATTGAGGATAGGATAAAAAAAAGCCCAGGAAATTCCGGGGCTCTTCATATATCGTGTTGAGTAAATCTAGTTCAGGCTATTCACAAATTTAGCGAGTTTTGATTTCTTATGCGCGGCCGTATTTTTATGAATAATATTTTTCTTGGCCAGCTTATCGATCATGCTGGACACCTTTTTATACAGGTCTACTGCTTCTTTTTTTGTCTTGGCTTCACGCAATTTCTTGATGAAGGTTCTGGTAGTTTTCGCCTGGTACCTGTTCCTTAATCTTTTGGCCTCATTTGACCTTACTCGCTTTAATGCTGATTTATGGTTTGCCATATTCTAATTATATAATATCGCTTAATTCAATTTTTTTCGGACTGCAAAGGTATAAATTATTTTTCTTTAACAAAAAGATAATTTATTAATTATAAAGAATTCAAGAAATTCCTGAAAGACTTGCTGTTGTATTTCGCCATGCCTTCTTTCCGTACAACCACGTTACCTTCCGGTGAGATGACAAATGATGTAGGTATAATCTTACTGTAGAATACAGAAGGTGGGGTGGAAGCATAGGCATAAATGTTAAAGTCGTACCCTTTTTTATCCAGAAAGGCTTTAGCCTTATTGAAATCATCGTCCAGTGAGATCATAATGAATACGATATCCTCTGACGCCACTTCATTATAGAGATTATTGATATCCGGCATTTCCGCAATACAGGGAGGACACCAGGTTGCCCAGAGATTCAGGAATACCGTTTTACCTTTCAGATCATCGCCTTCAAGCACATTTCCTTCCTGGTTGATCAAAGTGAAATTGTAATCTGCTTTAGAGATGGGTTCTTCTTCCGAAATCTTAGGTTTGATAATGCCGGTTTTGAGTACCAGTCCCTGTACCGCGCCAATTACCTGGGTATGGAGGCCGGTCAGGTAGAGGAACGCGCCAATGCTGATTATCACACCCCACTCGATGAGTTCCCGTTTCCATGTTCTTTTCTTTTTTTTCTTTTCCTCAGCCATTCTTAATTTAAGATTTTTTCAATTCTGCAAAGCTAGTTAAATAATATCTCAAAATAGAATCATGCAATTGTTCAAAGTAAGAAGGGGTAGTTGCAGGGTATAGATCTATCAGATGGGATGGTGATATTTTCAAGCTTGCGCATTCAACCATTTCAGAACCCGGTCATGTTCCTCTCGATATTTGGCATTCAGGTCTTTCATGATTTGCTGGAACCGTTCATCATCACGGATATTTTCAAAGAAAGGTTCATATTTA
>JAHEGY010000153.1 GCA_024644875.1 Cyclobacteriaceae bacterium | reverse complement strand
ATCTAATACTGGATGAATATAAAAATGCTATTAGATTCATACGGGTTGGGGCTATGTTGAAAAATTATATTGGTACTGAACAAAGCATGTCACGTAATGAGAAGATCCAATATCTGGAAGGCATGAAACAAGATTATTCCACATTTCTGATGGAACACAAAAGATTATGGATGAGCAGAAATAAAAGCGGAGGGATAGACCGCAGCATGGAAGCCTTGTTAAAAGTGGAATACGAGATCGATGAAAAGCTTGAGATACTAAATAGTAATCTGGTAATCAGATCCTGGCAAAGACTGAAGGACAGAACAATCGCCGCTGCTGCTGCAGTAATATTATAAAAAAAGTGCATGGGAGTTTTTCCTCATGCACTTCGTATGTTTATGCTTTTCTTAAACTTTTAAAGCTCGCCTGATTTAGGCTCTCCTCATTAAAAGATCCTCTGATTAAAGCTCCCTTGCTTTTATGTTCTTAAACCACAGGTTGGCTCCATGGTCCTGAAGTCCGAGTGATCCTTTCTTGTATTTACACCAGCCAGGATAATCTACCCACTTGCTGTTTTCATACCTTTCCTGCCAGTCTTCACTTCCTTCTTCAAACTCAAGTACTTTTTCACCATTCAGCCAGTGCTCTACATGGCCATTGTTATAAACGATCTTGGAAGTATTCCAATCACCTGCTTCGCTTAACTTTTTATCAGGAGATGGTGCATGCATATCGTAATTGGCTGCTACTGAATTTACAGGATTAAGCGGTTCATGCCAGTTGTTATCATCGAGTAGCTGATACTCCGGTCCGGTATTATAAGCATGACTGTATTCCGGCTTTTCTACCACATGATACAGCAATCCACTGTTACCACCTTCCTGAATTTTCCAGTCAACCGAGAATTCAAAATTCTCATATTGCTTAACAGTAATCAGTGTGCCTCCATCTTCCCCGCTACCTTCGCCGAGGCCTGATCCATTAAAAAAGATCATACCATCCTGTACCTGCCATAGTGGTCCGATATCATCTTTGTTATACCTTTTCCATCCATCAAGATTTTCTCCATTAAAAATGGAAACCATTCCTTGATCCTTTACTTCTTCGGCTTCTGCAGGTTGCTCAGCTTCTGATTCAGCCTTTTTCTGGTTTCCCGTACAGGAAATCATAAAGATCAGTGCGATTACCCCAAAAACCTTTAAAAAATTGTTATTGTTTTTCATTTGTTTGTAAATTTTTTAATTTTTTAAAAATGAAGCATTTACAAAATTCATAACCCCATGTAAGTGCTTCGTATTCACATAAACTTCATTAATTACGATTATATAATTAATAAAATTAATGCTCATTTCATCATAATAAAAATTTATGTTTGAATTGAATTTGCAAAATAACTATAAATCTATTAATTGTCTATTCTATTTCACACAATTTGCTATTTGATAAAATTGAGTTCTTAATCAATCTTTACATCGATATATCAGGGAATACCCCTTTGAAATTTCGCAATAAAACCCATCATAATAAAAGCCATAGCCAGGCTGAGACCAACATATGTAAGAATAATGATAAAACTATTGATTCCAGAAAATTTCAGGATTGGGAAGTACAACATACTGATCAGGCTAAATATTATACCAGTAAATGTTAAAGAATTTAATAGTTTTACACTGTTCCCGGGGCTTATACTTTCCCAATCGATATTAAAGAAAAAATCATATCGTTTATTTAACCGTATTTTATAATTCAGAAACGCTATTCCTGCAAATAGAATTGGAAGCAAAATATAAAAAATAAGGTCTTTAACCATCATCGGGAATGTTTTTCCACATGGTTCATTTGATTATTCCGGAAATCAATTACCATCGTTAAAAATAAGCGTTGGGTCGAGCGGATACCTTCCAAAATCCTTTCCATATATGGCCACGCCACCGGGAAGGATATCCGGCACCTCTATCCTTACATTACATTTTTTATCAGCCAGGATTTTATGAACAAGATCCGTCGGCAAGGCAGCATGTACGAGATAGCCAAAGGATCCCGCCTCCCTCAATTTTCCGTCTTTCGGCTGAGCATGCCATGACAGGATACCACGGTGATCCGCTGGATCATCAGGGAGAAAGAACTCTCCGATGACCACTTCATTAACCAGAATCCGCACATAGCTTGTCCATTTTTCATCATCTGTCATTGGGTAGGCGTTTGGATTTAGGCTTGGATCATGGGTGCCTCGTCCGCGCATATAATCTCCAGCCATTTTTTCAGATTCACTCCGGTCCTTTCCATACAGCTGCTTGGAAGATAATTCAATCCTGAATGATGCTTCGGTGATTTTCTTGTTTGCCAGATCATCTGGAATCTTAACGTCATATTCGAAGAAACCATGGCCTGAACCATTGACTTTTTTCCCCTCAAGCACATTCCAATTTTTATTCGACCAATCGGCAGAAGTGTATTGATCTGGTCTGAAGCTTACCAGATAACCTTCCCGGCCATCTATCTTCAGTACTTGTTGTTTATTATCACTGTCAGGATCGTGTATTCTGAGAAGGGAAAAGTTCTTATGCAATGGATCGCCAGTTGTTGATTCCAGTATATAATTTATGATCAATATGCCTTCTTTTTCCGGGATCATGATGTTCAGCGGGTCAATATAATCGATTTTCCATGGCCCTAAATCAATGATCTGATGTGGAGAAATAGGGCCTTCTGTTTTATTACCGAAAATATCAATATGTTGTATCTGGTAGCTGAGCTTTGCTTTCTTCATTTGTACCTTGTCTGTAAGCACAGATAACCAGAGCGGTATCTCAACACCTTTTCCGGGCTTTACATCCGACATCAGGTTAATATCCGGTGTAATCTGAATGAGGCTGTGAAGATCCCTGAGAGTCATGCCATTAAAATCTTCGAGCCCGGTATATTTTATTGACCGGTCGTATTTGTAATAACCATTCCACTCATTGATCACATCATGGTGTTCTGTATATAACCATCCTGCAATCTTAGGCTGCAACCTGAACTCATTGATCATAATATGATAATCCCAGCTCCAGTCGACATCGCCGGTACTTCCCTGATAACCCCATACATTTCCACATTCACTGTTAAGCATAGGCTGTGTACCTTGCATGTAACCTTCGCTGAAGTTCCATGGTGAGCCTTCATAAGTGTTTTCAACACCATCTTTCAGAAATTCTTTCCATGAGTAACCGGGAAGATAGGCATGCCAGGTATTCAGATCCGTAGCAACATGATCACGCCTGTTGGCCGAGTTATCTTCTACCAGCCGAATTGGATCCAGACTTTTCGCCAGATTATACATTTCTATAACCCACTCTTTCGTTTCAGGAAGATATGATCGCTTCCCGTCATCCTGATTTGTAAACAATCCCCAGGTTTCATTAAATATAACCCAGGAAAAAATTGACGGATGGTTATAATCCCTTTTAATCATATCACGCAATGCTTTTTCTGTTTCAGCCCGCATCTCCTGATCCGGCTCACCCCAGCTGTTCGGTACATCTGCCATGATCAGGAGACCTAGTTTATCGGCCCAGTACAACTTTCTTGGGATACCGATTTTCACATGGATTCGCTGACCATTCAGGCCAATCTGTTTGGATCTGATGATCTCATCCCTCATAAAGGCATCGGAGGGGAAGGTATAATAACCTTCCGGATGGTAGGCCTGATCAAGTGCCAGTTGCAGATATACAGGTTCATTATTAAGTGTCACATATGGATAATCCGTCCCAGGCACATTACCTGCCCCAATTTCACGCATGCCAAAATACGTACTTAGATTATCCATGGATTCATTGTTAACTTCCAGATGCACATTTACGCTATACAGGTGGGGATCCTCCAATGTCCACAACCTGGCATCAGGAATACTGAGATTTTGTTTAAATACTATGTTCTGTTTGTTTAATACAATGCTATAATCTTGCTCATCACCATCTTCTCCTTTAATTGAAATCTCCAGCCTGCCTGCATTGTTAACTGGATCACTTAACCTTCCTTCAACAATTATTTCATTTTTTGTTATATCCGGGGTAACATGAACATAGTCTACAAAAACCTCCCCACGTGCCTCCAGGTATATGGTCTGCCATATGCCCCTCGCCTTGCCATAACCCTGTTTACCTTCCAGTTTAAATTCATGATCTCTATCATCCACCCTAAGTGTTAAGTTCTGCTTTTCGCCAAATTTTAAAAATGAAGTGAGTTCGAATTCGAACGGCGTATATCCTCCCCTGTTCTGACCAATGACATTATTGTCAAGCCAGCCGCTGGTTGTCCAGTCGGAAGCACCGATCACCAGAAATACCCGCTTTCCCTTCCAGGATTCAGGAACCAGGATCTCGCGGTTATACCAGCCAATATCTCCCCCGTCCTTAACACCGGATAAGGGTGCTCCCCAGGAGAAAGGAACATTGATGGTTTGAGAAAATTCCCTGGTGTTTTCAAACCATTTCTCAATTTCACCTTTATTTTCCAGATCAAACTGAAAATTCCATTTCCCATTCAGATTTTGCCAGTCTGATCGCCAGTGATCAGGCCTGGGGTGTTCAGGAAGAGGTATATCAGGGAATGATATTAATGGCAGAGATACCCATAATACTGAAAGTATAACTGTCCGAAAAAATTGATTTCTAATCATGATTTATAAAAGATTAAATAAAAAAATATATTGTCAAATTAATTCAATTGTGAATCATTAGCTATTTTTTCCAATTCCACTTTTAATGCTTCAAAGGAATCAACATCAATAATATTGTCAGGTCGACGATCGTCAATTTGTTTTCCGGATAGCTCAGCTGACCACCCTCCGAATTGTGAAACCGAAATAATAGGTTTATTAAATATCCATCCAAATCCAAGTTCAGTCAGGGTGCCGGCTTTTCCTCCTATTGATATTATAACATCTGCTGAAAGTGCTGTTATACTGTTTCTGGCATGACCCAGGTCGGTAGGAAAAACAACTGAGCACCAGGAATTGGCCTGTGAAAAATCTGCTCCTGGAATTATACCTATCGTAATCCCCCCGGCTTCAAAGGCGCCCTTATTAACTGCCTCCATAATTCCGGATCTCCCGCCTGTGATCACGACGTATCCTTTTGATCCCAGGTACATACCAAGTTTTTCGGCAAATTCATATTCTGCATTATCTGCCCTGGTATCTCCGATAACTACGACCTGAAATTTCCGCATACTATAGAAAATTGATTAAGAGGGTAAGATAAAAAAAGCGGAAGACAATTGCTACTTACATTTGCATTGCTTCCGCTTAAGAGAGCACAAACTGAATTATGTTTCGCTATATAAATTCCAGGTAATATTTTTTGCCCGGAAGATTAAGCATATAACCTATGTTACGTAAATAAGTTAACCTCCAAAATACCAAAAAGATTGCAAATTATTAGTCAATGGAGGAATATGTTCAATCAATTGTCTTCTGAAAAACAATTCACCATATAAGCCAATCCATGGCTACACTTTATCAATATCCGATTATATAGGTAAGGCTCATTCCAGCATTGATATACATTACATCCTGGTTTCCCTTTATTTCTATCCAATTTGGAAACTGGTATGTCAGGTAATCATATTTTGGGTTTCCATAGAAGTAATCCGCGAATAAGGAGAAGCCAGTTCTTTCGGTAGCATGATATCTGAAAGCCATTCCAAAATTAGCTGCGAAGGCGGTACCTGTAATGCTTTTCAGTGAAAGGGAATTCGTTCCTTGCTGGTTCGTTATGCTAAATTCCTGCTCTGGCCTGAAAGTAAACATAGCCCCGGCTTCAAGATGCAAGAGGATACTGAGATTCTCCGATAACCTGGCATTGATTACCGGTCCGACGGTTATAGTAAGATTTGTATATCGGCTTCCTTCAACAAATGCTTCTGTTACTGTCGGGTCATTTTCATAAATAGCTCTTTGTCTTGCAGCTGCATCATATCCATGAAAGTTCAAGCCCAGGGAACCACCAAGTCCGATGATATCCCTGAACATATGGTAATATCCCGCACCCAATGCCAGTCCAGGCTTTGCATATCCGCTTTCAAAATCATTCTTCCCTGTTGAAGCATAATTCCCAATTGGAATAGAATATCCGATTTTGATATCAAGCAGTTTGAAATCCTCTAACCCTCCTTTGAGTTGTCCATATCCAACTACTGGCATAAGGAATAATAAAAAAATAAGTATAAGGGATTTATTTAAATGATTATTGGTAATTTGCTTTTTCATCAATTTGATGTTCTGAGAGCATATGTTATTAAGAGTGAAACAGTGACTTAAACAAATATGTTTCAATTTATATGCATCTGGTAAAAATATAA
Organism: Cyclobacteriaceae bacterium; assembly: GCA_024644875.1. Taxonomy (GTDB): domain Bacteria; phylum Bacteroidota; class Bacteroidia; order Cytophagales; family Cyclobacteriaceae; genus JAGTVG01. The sequence continues at coordinate 2,329 of JAHEGY010000153.1, read as the reverse complement.
ATGATTAATTGATAAATCTTCACTTTAGTAATTTTATTCAAGCAATCAGGGACTATATCAATTTACCAAACCTGAAAATGTAATTATTGGATGACAGATCAAGAGCACGAAAATTCTTCAGAAGATAGTGATGAACTGTTTGAACATTACCGGATACAGGTCGACCCCGGTCAGTCTTTAATACGCATTGATAAATTCCTGTCAGACCGTTTGCCGAATGCTTCCAGGAACAGGATACAAAATGGGATCAGGGATGGATTGGTTAAGGTAAACGGTCTAGATATTAAATCAAATTATAAAGTCCGGCCTGATGATGTCGTGAGCATTTCTCTTCCTCAACCTCCCCGAGATACAGATGTTGTTCCGGAGAACATTCCGTTAAACATTGTTTATGAAGATGCTGAACTTCTGGTTGTCGACAAACCTGCAGGCATGGTTGTCCATCCGGCATATAACAACTGGACCGGCACGCTTGTCAATGCCCTTGTTTATCATTTTCAGAACCTTCCTGAAATGCCCGATAATGAAGGACGTCCCGGGCTGGTCCATCGAATTGATAAAGACACTTCCGGCTTGCTAGTCATTGCCAAGACAGAGCATGCATTGAACCGGCTTGCCAGGCAGTTCTTTGATCATAGTATAGAAAGAACCTACCAGGCATTGGTGTGGGGTGTTCCTGAGAAGCTGGAAGGTACGGTTGATGTTAAACTTGGGAGAAGTCTTAAAGACAGGCGGGTAGTAACAGCCTATCCTGACGGAGATTATGGTAAAAGGGCAATCACACATTATAAAGTACTTCAGGACCTGAGATATGTCTCGCTCATAGAGTGTAAATTGGAGACAGGGCGTACCCACCAGATCAGGGCCCATATGAAATATCTGGGGCATCCCCTTTTTAATGATGCCACCTATGGTGGCGATAAAATATTGAAAGGGACTGTCTTTTCTAAATATAAGAGTTTTGTGCAGAATTGTTTCAAAATCTTGCCCAGGCAGGCCCTGCATGCACAGTCACTCGGATTTGTTCACCCTGCTAGTAAGGAATTACTGCATTTTAATTCAACTCTCCCGAATGATTTCAAAGAGGTAATTGATAAATGGGAAAATTATGTTCAGTATAATTGATCTCTGATCATATCTCTATCTATCCGGCCACAAATAACGATCTCAGAATATCCTGTTTTGACAAATTACACTAAATTATTTAAGTACAATCTGCGAATCTGAACAAGCGTCCCGTTCGATAAACACATTTTAGTTTACGGGAAAAACACCTTTTTATATACATCTGGTTTCGATAAAAAAGAGTCATAATAAACCTACAAGACTTTGGCCGTGCCAGGCATTGCTATAGGATAATTTCCATTTGCATCCGGCATATCAGGCATTTTTGCATCCCAGGTAAATTTCTCAGGAAGAAGGCTTTTTTCCGACTGCAGTACATCTTCTATGGTCATAATACGACCGGAATGCATGGCCATTCTACCCATAATGGTGGTCAGGGTACTCTTTGCCCCATATTCTGTATCATTAACATGATTGCCATTCAGAATAGACTTAAATAAAACATCATGTTCCACTTCGTATTCATTAGGTTCATCTTCCCGCCAGTTCCACAATACGTTTTTATCAAGATCATAGATCCTGTTACGTTCGTCCGCTGATCCCCTGGTGCCCTGTACAAAGAAGCCCATCCTTCCCCAGCATTTATCCATTGTGAAGCTTTGTACATGCATTTTTGTCCCGTTGCCGTATTCAAACTCAGTAAAATGATGATCCCAGGTGTTACCCTGATTAGGCCCACTAAAGGTTTGCCGGCCACCTAATCCTTTTGCTGATACAGGAAAGTCTTTCATCATCCAGTTCATAACATCCATCTGATGGATGGTCTGCCCGGCGAGCTGGCCGCCCCATAGCCATGTAAAATATCTCCAGTTTCTCATCTGGTATTCCATCTCCGTTTGTCCGGTTCGCCTGGGATGGATCCTGGGTGCGCCTACATTAAAATAGACATCAATTGATACGACCCTTCCAATCTCATCATTCCATATCTTATTGATCAGCTCCTGAAAAGATTTCTTATAGCGCATTTGCAGTCCAACCACAACATTTAATTTTTTTTCATCAGCCAGTTTGCTTACCTCCATGATCTTATGGTATCCTGGGACATCTACGGCAACAGGCTTTTCCATAAAAACATGCTTTCCGGCATTGATAGCTGCCTCAAAATGCATCGGGCGAAATGGTGCCGGGGTGACCAGGAATACAACATCTGAAACCGCGATCACCTTTTCATAGGCATCAAATCCTACAAATTTGTTTTTCTCTT
>JAHEGY010000152.1 GCA_024644875.1 Cyclobacteriaceae bacterium | reverse complement strand
GGCATGGGTTCATAGCTAACAATCCAGCTATCCAACTGCGCCGGTGTGAGCATAGATGTATCGGAGGTTTGAAAGATCAATCTCAAATAGGGATATAAATCAGGATTAATGCCTGATATTTCCATATTATCGATTGTTATCCCGGATTGTAGCATAGTCTCCTCATTGCTCTGGTTTATACCCCATATCTGAAAATTGTACTGGTCATTAACAGGATCATCAATACCGCTTACCTGGTTATAAAAGGTAAACCAGGAATTTGAAGGACCTATTTTTACTGAAGTCATTTTCCCCGAAGTTGCAAATCCATTAATTGTTTCAGACAGAATGATCTCCTGTTCATTGGCAGGAGTACCCGATGATGCGTCCACAGTAATTTCAATCGCTGTTCCTTCAGGCGCTCCTTTATATCCCAATATGATATAAGGATCCCCATCGTTCAGATTATCCAGAATAGCTGTGGATGCGCCAATTTCAAGCAATTTATCTTTAATTTCCGTTGTCCAGGAGTTGAATAATACATTTCCGATGCTAAAGATCAGTACATGATCACCCGGTTGTACGGCATCAATATATTGCCTCAGGTAGTCCTGAGTGCCTGTAATTTCATTGTTCAGGAAATTGTTAATGGCCTGGGGTTGCCGGCCGCAACTTCTTCTGTCGAGGATGTCATATTGCCCAAATCGCATGACCAGGTAAGGATTAGTGGTCACTTCATCAAACGCAATGGCATTGATGGAATTTGAAGTGCAATATCTGGTGTTATATATATAGGGGATCCCATTCAACAGTAGATTGACATCCATATATGTTTTATCCGGATGATTGGCGCCATAAGTAGTGGCTTCCACAGTAGTTTCATAGGTGGCAAAATCCCATTGCCTGCTGGCTGGATTGTAGCTTAGTCCTTCATAATTGTTTTCCAGAAGCTGATGAACACTTTTTTGTGCCCATCCTTCTGGCCCGTTCTCTATATAAAGAAAGGAATAATTTGACCAACTGTCTTCTTCACCAGGCAACACATCCGAAAATTTAGATCGCCAGAAAAATACGGTACTGTCAAGATCACTGAAATTTTGAAAAAGATCTGCAACCCATACGGCTATTCCTTTCCTTGAAGTGGAAAAACTCTGCCTTACCGGACTGTTGAATTCGGGAAGGGTATCCAATTCAAACACAAACTGCCTGGCTTCACCCAGGACATCCGTAGCCTGGCTAACCAATTGTTCAGGACTGATATCTACAATAGAATAATTATATGGGAAGAGGTTTTGTGTTCCCAATTTTGGTAGAAAGTAGTTATATTCAACGGTATTATTTGTTTTTCTTAGTTCCGGGATCGAATCAAAGGGATCTATTGTGATCCGGAATTGATTCAAGCCAAAAGCCCCTTCAATATTGTTGTTAACGGTGAAATATATGGTGTCCTGGTAGAAGACCGGGTTATATAATTCGGGATCTATATTATAGGCTGTGCCATCCGGGAGGGTCCGGTCGACGGTAACAAAGAATGGTTTCTCATCTGCCCGGCCAAAATTTTTGACAACTATAGCGATCTCAAACGAATCTGTCAAGGTAGTGATTGGTTCATTATCCAATGAAATAATCGATATGTCATTATTGGAAATGGAATAGTCGGGCCTGTTTGCTCCGAATAACAGTGCTGCCGGGTCCCCTTGCAACACATTCTGTTGGATCTGTGCAACATTTCTTTCAGAGGGTGGTACGGTTTGTAAAAAGCGATTTACAGTTTCCTGCAGTATCCTGCCATAGGATTGGTCAATAAAGGAGGAATCTCCATAACCGGTTCCCAGAAAAGTACTGGTGAATATTTTCAGCGTACTGGTATAACCGACATCGGAATGTGCAAAAAAACCGGTAGCACCTTTTTGACCAGTAACGATCCAATCCTCACCAAATGTCATGAAAGGCGTGAAAATATTGCCCGCATCACAGCCATTTATATACATAAAAGGATATTTCCCGCGGTTGTTATAGCCCATGGCCGGATCAGATACATACCCTATGTCTATATCGGTTATATTGGGTGCTGAATGACCAAAGAAAAGGATCAGGCTCTTGCCTTGGTTCACCTCATCAGAGATATTGATCAGTTCAACACTATTATTGCTTTCCTTATAAATATTTAAGGTATTGGAACCCAGATAAAGGTCTTCCTGAATAGCTTTGAACTCATTAATGAACTGTCTGAATCCTACCAATTCACCTGCAGAAGTGCCGCCGCTCAGTTGGATTATATCTTTCTTCCACATTTCATCGAATTCAAAAAGTTCAGCTTCCTTCACCTTATCCAGGTAATTAGCCACTTCAGCAGCACTTTTTGCTGTTATCCTGCCGGTAGGTATACCCGAACCGTAAGCTGAACCATTTAATCCAGCCGTAAACAGCACATCACTCCCTGGATATCCTGCAGTCGGGATCCAGTCTTTAACTTCAGTTGAAGTTTGCAGTCCACGATAATATTGATAATTAAGTGTTAATCCTTTGCCAATAAGTAATAAATATTCCGGGTCACCATTTGAAACCATATCCCTGCAGAAATTTCGAATGGCCAATGGGGAATATTCACCATAACTATATTGATTGAATAAAGTACTGATCTCAACTGAAAGGGTGTCGAATCCGCCACCCTCCGGAGAAGCACGGTATGCTGCATATGCCTTAACCGGATCAGTATAATTGCCTGTAGCCTGTGTGAAATCAGAATGATAAAGCAAAAGGTAATTCGCAGATGATGTAGTAATCCTTCTTACAGGGACCTTCTGAATATCTGACACCGGCATTGAGTTTTCTGATCTTGCCAGGATCCTTCTTATGGAAGTATTTGGAATTATTGCACTGACAATCCCTGAAACAGAATCATATCCTATGTTCACTACATTGTTTGGGTCCGTAATGTCCCATATCATACCCGGACCAGCAATACCTGAAAACTCCACATAAGATTTTCCTGCAGGATTTTCCTCCAGGATATATTCTTTATAGGCGAGGCCATTTTGATTAAACAGTTTCGGATAATCCAATTCAATGTAAGAGATCGAAACATGGGTCAATTCACTTTCCGCATACCCCTCTTCAGTTACCCTGACAAATAATTCTCCTAAGGTGCTGATATCAGTCCAGCTCAGGGTATCTTCAAAAAGGGCATTGTATCCATATTGAAATTCTCTGTAACCTAATGTACGCAACGAAGTACTCTGAGGACCAATTTCTAAAAGGGTATTATGATTCGAATTGGTTCTCCCGGCAAGGAGCACATTCAATCTCGGCTCCGGACCGGATTCATATCGAAAATTGAGGCTGTCAAAACTATATTGCTGTGATTGACTTTTTCTAATTCTTGATCCGGTAAATCCTTCTCCATAATCAAAATGCGCATTTACACTTTCCGCGGTAGCTGATCCAAGTGGATAGTATAAACCGGCTGAATAATTATTGGTGAGAATGATCGTTCTTTTTTCCCAATGATAGGGTTCAGCCGGGAGCCCCCCTGTATTTGATTCATAAAAATCCAGTATCCGTTTTCCATTCTGCCCGTTTATATTGTAAGTCAGGAAATAAAAGGTAGTGTCTGAATATAAATTATATAACCTATGAGGCTGAGCCTCAGCCGGGGCATACAGCCTTTCATCCAGGGTGCCGTCATTTCTCTGTCCGTAAAATTCAATAAAATCCTGGGTGTTAAACTGTCCGTCATCCTGTCCTTCAACATGGATGGCCATTTCCTGTCCGCGGTGAAATATTTGTAATCTTTGTGGATCAATCGATGTAACCGGGAATCCAATTTCCTGGAGATCATTATAGCTTATCCTGTATATACCATCCTTTCCAACCGGCACCTTATAATATTCCTGGTCGAAGTTGATCCATTCATTCCCGATGGGTTGTGCATTAGTGTTGCAAGTTGGTAAGGCAACTAATGTGAATAATATAATGCTAATGCTGTAAAAGAAAGGCCATTTCGAAGCAATGCGATGAAATCTGGTTCTAATTGAAGTAAGTCCAATATCAGTAAACAGTCTATATTTCAAACCCAGTTTCATCAATCAAATGATATTTTCAATGAAAAAATATGAGAATATAAAGATTCGGAAAAGTCTCCTATATTCACAAATGCATAATCAACAGATATGATCTTGATCCGGACACCCAGGCCGAATGATGGCTGGTATGACCAGTAGGTAGATCCATCAAAATCCCTGATCTCCTGAATATTTTCAAGGCCCATTCGTAGAAAACCTATCTTTTTGTAATCGAATTCGATGCCGAAGTGGGGATTTACAGAAGCGAAGTCTGAATTAAGGGGAACATTTCTTTTCCCATCGAAAGTAATCTCCAGGTCCATGGAAGGCAGAATACCCACCTTTTCTTTAATCCTGAATTGATAACCAACACCCAGAATCAGTCTGGGTAGGGTCACTTCAAGTGAATTTTCAGGGATAATGTTGCCAGTCTGGGCATATACGTCTGCTACAAGTTCAGAATTGTGTGACCATGCATTAAAAGTGCCGAAAACATCGCGGAACATTGCCCCAAGATACCATTTCTTGAGAATTATCTTTGCGCCAATATCGATTCCAAAACCCCATGCATTCGCAAATTCACCTACTCTCCTGTGCACAATCTTAAAGTTTCCGCCCAGGGACAGGTTCTTTAGTTTTGGGAATTTGCGTGCATAAGATACAAGGAAAGCATAATCTGCCGCGGTGAAAAACCGGATATTATTATAATTGATTGCGCCATTGGCATCATATAAATACCGGGTATCCGGAATATCGTCTACGGCAAAGCGGATTATTGATCCACCGATATGGCTTAATGAATCTATAGGTGTGACAAAACCGATATAGTCATAATTGGCTATACCTGCAAAATATGAAGCATGCATCAGGGATATTTCATACTTCCTGGTGATATCAGTCAGACCTGCAGGATTCCAGTAAGTGCTGTTTACATCCTCGGTGATGGCTACCTGAGTATTTCCCATACCCATGGCACGACCACCTACACCCAGGTTGAGAAATTCATTACTGTATTTGGGGGTATTGTCCTGGGCCAAGAGATAGGGTGCAGCGCATAGCCATACCAAAACGACCAACAACAAATATCTCCGGGCAAGCGCCATACACAATGTGATTATACTCAATGGTTAAAAATACGAAATGCATTAGAAAAAACGCATATTGTATCTTGTAAAATAAGGATTTATAGCCCCATTATTCTCATGGCCTGTTTCATTCCTACATACAAAATGTGGAATAAGACAGCCATTTTATTTTGTTCCAAAATATAAATAAAATAATAATATATTGTAATATATAAAGAATATTTAATACAAAGTAATATTTCTTAACTAGTACTTGGCCATGCAAGGTACTTTCCCGTATATTAGTCTGAAAGAGAAATATAAATGATGACCGATGAAAGTTGAAAATACACAGGTTCAAATGCGGAAAGGAATACTGGAGTTTTGTATCTTGAACATCATTTCCCGAGGGGAAGTATATGCTTCAGACATGCTCATGGAACTTACATCCGCCAAAATTATGGTAGTGGAGGGCACCTTATATCCCTTACTCACCAGACTGCGAAAAGCCGGCCTGGTCGACTATAAATGGGTAGAGTCGACCTCCGGACCACCAAGAAAGTACTATAAGCTGACAGATAATGGCAAGGACTTTCTTTCGAAACTGGACGCCACATGGGGAGAATTGATGAATTCAACCAATAAAATTATATCGAGTAAAGACGCTAAATCAAAAACCCGCAAGAAATGAAAAAGAATATCAGTATAAATATCAGTGGGATAATCTTTCATATTGAAGAGGACGGATATGATAAATTGAAAGAATATCTGGAGACAATACACAGATATTTTTCTTCCTATGATGACAGCTCAGAAATTATCGCTGATATTGAAAATAGAATAGCTGAAATATTTTTAAGCAAACTGAAAGATGGGATCCAGGTCATAACGATTGAAGATGTTGAAGCCTTAATGGCTACAATGGGAGGTATTAAGGATTTCAAGGAAATAGAGGTAGAGGAAGAACCAGAGCCGGAACCCCAGGAAAGTTATTCCGAAGAATCAGGAACTTACCAGCAGACCGAGACAAAAAGATTGTATCGCGATGAAAAGCGTAAGATCCTTGGCGGGGTTTTATCAGGTATAGCGCATTACTTTTCTATTGATTCGCTATGGACACGATTAATATTTATCGTCCTGTTTTTTGGCGTATGGTTTTTCCCGTCAGTTCCTGTTTTAATGGCTATTGCCTATGTTGTATTATGGATCATAATACCGGGGACTTACGAGTTGGAGGATCAGAAGAAGGTTAAAAAGATGTTCCGTGACCCGGATGACAAGGTATTTGGTGGAGTTTCAAGTGGGATAGCAGCCTATTTTGGTATCGATGTGATCATTGTTAGATTGCTCTTTATCGTATTAGCCTTATTTGGCGGATCAGGCCTGATCCTGTACGTCATTCTCTGGATCATACTTCCTGAAGCCAGAACCATAACTGATAAAATGGAAATGCAGGGGGAGCCCGTTACGCTCAAGAATATTGAAACAAATATTAAAAAGAGCTTAAAGGTGGAGGAGGGTGAAGAGTCTGTCTGGATGAAGATATTACTATTCCCTTTCAGACTCATCGCAACCTTTATCACTTTTTTATCCAAAGCACTGGGTCCAATAGCTCTATTTCTCATTGAGGCTATAAGAGTAATATTTGGAGTTCTACTGGTTATCATTGCGATATCCATGACACTGGCCCTTTTGATCACGGGCGGTGCCGCACTTGGAATTTTTACAGGAACATATTTTGTGGATTTTGTAGATTTTCCATTGGAACTCATCAGGCAGGATCTTCCAGTGCTTCCTTTGATTGCAGGATTCTTTGCCTGGTTGATACCTCAGATCTTTCTTGTGATACTTGGCGTATCTGTCATCACCAAAAAGCTGATCCTGAATGCGAAAATTGGATGGTCGATGTTTGCAGTCTGGTTGATCTCATTAGTGGTACTCGTACTGACGATACCTCCAATCGTTGGCAGGTATAGCCGGGATGGTGTCCACACAGAAGTGAAAAGATATGATCTTGCAGGTAAAACAGCAGTACTGAATCTGAAGCAGATTGGACTGGAAGATTATGATGTGACAACCTTAAAATTACGGGGCCACGAAGATTCCGTCTACCGGCTTGAACAAAGATTTGAAGCACGGGGAAAATCCAGGAGGGATGCCATAGATAATGCAAAGATGGTGACATATAATGTGGTCCTGGATGATTCAGTATTAACTTTCGATTCGAATATACAATTCAGCGATGAAGCCAAATTCAGAGGGCAACAACTGGACATGATCCTGTATATCCCCTACAATCAAACGTTTATGATGGATGATGACCTTCGGTATATTATTCGAAGCACGATTTACCCAAACGGATACAGGGTATCACAAATGGAAGGCAATACCTGGATGTTTACTGAGGATGGCCTGCAGTGCCTTACCTGTACTTCCGATAAATCCAGTTCCAGAAATAGGCGTTCCGATATACCTGATAATGGTGACCGCATCAGCTTTGATTTCGAAGGATTTCAAAGTGTGGATGTCGGAAGCATATTCAATACCGAAATTCTTTCAGGTTCTGACTGGGACATTGTAGTCAGTGGAAGGGACCGGGACCTTGAGGACGTCGTTGTTAAAGTTACCAATGGGGAATTAAACATCAACTTCAAAAAAGATATATCAAAATGGGACCGGAACAGGAAAGAAGTAAAGGTCCATATTATTATGCCAGAATTGGAGAGCCTGGATCTATCCGGTGCCGCAAAAGGGAAAATCTTCGGATTTGACCAGCACCATATGGATATTAATCTCTCCGGGGCATCAGTAACTGAGATGGATGTAAAATTAACAGAGGCTAATGTAAAACTTGCTGGTGTATCACGGTTGAACCTGTCCGGTACCGGTGAAAATTTGGAAGCAACGGTTTCGGGGGCGTCTAACCTGGATGCAGAAGATTTTATGGTGGATTATGCAGTTGTGAATGTTTCAGGGGCCTCAAAAGCCAGCGTACATGTTACTAAAGAACTGGAAATTGATGCCTCAGGAGGAAGTTCTGTTCGATATTCCGGCGATCCGATGATCAGAAGCGACCGCTCATCCGGCAGCTCAATTATAAAGGAATAAAAGGTAAACACAAAATAATTAGACATGAGAGAAAACACCTATAGAACACACCAGAAAATATTGGGCGCGGTTTTAGTAGCCTATGGCGCCCTGAATTTTACCGGGGGAATTGCCTTGCTTGCCTCCATAAATGTGGTAAATATTTTTGTTGACGAAATGGAAGTAATTGAATTGGTTACCTTCGTAAGCAGTTTCATTGGCGGGGCACTTTTACTTACTTCTATTCCTGGTATTATAGCAGGGGTAGGATGCATACAGGAAAAAGAATGGTCTAAGATCATGAGCCTTATCATGGGGATCATTTATTTACTGTTCTTCCCGATTGGGACATTGATCGGGATATATTCTATCTTTCTTAATGCACAGACTGTTATTAAAGACAAAGAACCCAGGATTGCCACCGACCTTGTTAAAGAAACGGCTAATCCAATTTAGAATATTTTTAAT
>JAHEGY010000151.1 GCA_024644875.1 Cyclobacteriaceae bacterium | reverse complement strand
TATCCGGGAAAAGGATTTTGCGGATGTTGTTAATAACTGCCTCTATACTGCTTTTAATATGACGTTCGTCCTTGGTGAGTTGTGAAATACCGAAAGATTCAAGTGTTTCTTTAATCTTTTCAAAATCGAGCTGTCTGAATGCAAGATATAATATAAGATTTTGAGCAGAAAGTTTATAAGCAGGATGGATCTTGTCCAGGTCCTCGGCGTAGGTTAAAGTAAGTTTCTCAGCTGTAGTTAATACATCCTCCAGCTTGATGATTATCTCTTCTAAATGTTTTTGTCCTGGTGACATTTAAGGTTTTTATATCTTTGTGCTTGTGCAATATAGTTAAATCATGTTACTTAAATATTAATAAAGATTATGGTTTAATAACAAACCATTAATTTTTACTTAAATGGAGAATCTTTTTCTCTGGCCATATGCTCATATACCTTTTTGTCCATCCAGCCAGGAATCCATTTGTTAAGAAAGACCACCAGCCTACCCTGTGAAGTGAGTACGATATCACGTTTCTTCCTTTTTATCCCCTTAAAAATGCTTTCAGCAACTTTTTCAGAGCTCATCATCTTATCTTCATCACGGGGTGATTCCCCCTGAGCCAAGCCATCTTTGTTCAAAGCAGCATTCCTGATATTGGTACCTGTAAATCCCGGACTCACGACAAGAATGTGTACCCCCAGATTCATCACTTCCGTCCTTAGAGCTTCGAAAAAACCTTCCATTGCATATTTGGAGGCCGAATAAGCTGATCTGGCGGGTGTCCCCCGATGGCCATTTATGGAAGAGACACCCACTATTGTGCCCTTGGTTTTAATAATATGTGGTAATGCGTATTTGGTCGCATAAACAGCCCCGTAAAAATTAATATCCATCACTTTTTTAAATACATCGAGGTCGGATTCATTAAAAAGGGCCCGCATCGATATCCCGGCATTATTGATCAATATGTCAATCCTTCCATATCTCTTTATGGTCTTTTCAATTAGTTTAATATTCTCCTTTTCATCACTTACATCCATAATATAACCGGTATGCTCCACACCCATATCAGACAGGCTTTTATTTACTTCTTCCAGTCTTTCTTTACTTCTACCAGTAAATACTACAACAGCTCCTTCTTTACCGAATTTTTCAGCACAAGCCCTGCCAATACCTGATGTGGCTCCTGTTATTATAATTACTTTATCCTGCATGATCACATAAAAAGAATTTATCTGACTAAAATTATATAATTTATGAATAAATACCGCATATGGTATGATTCATATTACCTCTCTGGTGATTTCCACCATCTCCCATGATTCCCGCTCAGTATCCATTTCGTTGAAAAGAAAACAATAATTAATTTTCAACTATTAGGTAAATAAAATAATAGCCCTTTCCAATAATGCTTAACTTTGCAGATAATGATAAGAAAAGGAGATATACTGGAAGAAGTACTGGTTGAGGATTTTGCGGCAGAGTCAAAATGCATCGCTAAAATTGATGGCCAGGTAATATTCATAGAGCAGACGGCACCGGGTGATGTTGTGGATATCCGCATTGTCAGGAAAAAGAAAACTTATCTTGAGGCCAGGCCGGTATATTATCATACTTTTTCTTCCAAAAGACAGACCCCGTTTTGTGTTCATTACGGGATCTGCGGTGGATGCAAATGGCAACATATCCAGTATGCTGAACAACTTGAGTTCAAGCAACAGCAGGTTTTAGATCAACTTGAAAGGATTGGCCATCAGAAAGATATAGAATTTGAGCCAATTTTTGGTGCATTGCATCATGTGGCGTATCGTAATAAACTTGAGTTTACATTTACTGATCAGCGATGGCTTACACATGAAGAAATAAACTCAGGAGAGACTTTCGAACGAAATGGGCTTGGATTTCATAAACCCGGTCAGTTCGACAAAGTGCTGGATATCGAAAAATGTTATCTCCAGCCGGACCTGTCAAACAAGATCAGATTAAAAGTAAAAGAAATTGCGCTGCGGGAAAACATTCCCTTTTATAACCTGAGGGAGCATCGTGGATTTTTGCGGAACCTGATCATTCGGAATAGCAATAAAGGAGAATGGATGGTCATTCTTCAGATAAGTGTTGAAAACAGGGAATGGATTGAGAAAATATTGAATGGCCTTTCGAATACCTTTCCGGAGATAACCAGCTTTTATTATCTTATCAATACCAAGAAGAACGAGAGTTATAATGACCTGGAAGCCATTCATTTTGGTGGCAATAAATATATAACCCAAAGAATGGAAGATCTTGAGTTCAGGATCAGCCCGAAGTCATTTTACCAGACAAATTCAGAGCAGGCCCATGAGTTGTACACATTGGTCAGGGAATATGCAGAATTTAAGAAGAAAGATGTTGTATACGACCTTTACACCGGAACTGGTACTATTGCCAATTTCATTGCAAGGCAGGTAAAAAAGGTTGTGGGGTTGGAATATATTTCTGAAGCCGTTGAAGATGCGAAAATCAATTCAGCGCTCAACAAGATAGCAAATACCGTATTTCAAGAAGGCGATATTGCTAAGATATTCAACGAAAACTTCCTCGAAGAACAAGGTATGCCGGATGTGATCATTACAGATCCACCAAGGGCCGGCATGCATAAGGATGTAATTGCTTCCATCTTAAAAACTTCTGCCCGAAGAATTATATATGTCAGTTGTAATCCGGCTACCCAGGCCCGTGATATTGAATTGCTGGAGGACGGTTATCAACTAATCAAATCACAGGCAGTAGACATGTTTCCACATACCCATCATATTGAAAATATTGTAGTTCTTGATAGAAGATAAAATGAGTCAAAACGATATAATAAACAATGATCCCGAACTGAACGGTAAGTTCCTCGGTGAAATAACCCAGGATTTTGTGAAAGTTTCGGATAATATTAAAGAAGCTTCCTACCAGATAAGGAAAAACGGGTTTTCGGATTATCCCATTTTCCCTGTTTCGAAAAACCAGCTTCCTGTTGGTCAGTTGTTATATGCCAGAGAAGATCTGAATCTGGATTGGAATTATTATGCTTCTTATCTGGATGAATTTATACAACGGAAATTAATTGATAATGATCTGATTAAGAACTTTCAGAAAGCTTACAAAGATCCTGATGAGTATTGTTGTATGTTTCTTGTTGATGAGCGTATGACAAGTTTTATTTTCATACCTTACCCGGTAGATTAAAACGAATTGTTTTAATGGCGGAAAGAATTAAAAACATTAAATTTTTTTTTTCGTTATCTTTATACACGTATGAAAGCTACAAGGAGGAATTTGCGGGTGGTTAAAATTATGAGAAATAGGATCATTGTCATATCGCTTTTATTGTCAGTTGGCTTTTCAACTCAGGTCAATTCTCAGCCTTCCGATGAATTAAACTATACCAAGGAGATCTCAGTAGGGATCACCAAGGCGACCAATAGCGGATTAATTGGAGGGGTCGTATTTAAATATTCCATTCATCATAGAAACAGTGCTTTTCACTATATTGGTGCTGAAATCGTCAATATAAAACATCCTAAGGAGGAGCGGTATTACTCGTTCACCGGTAACACATATATCTACGGGAAGTCTAATTATTTGTACGCAATCAGGGGACAGTACGGTAGGGACTGGATTTTATTCAGGAAGGCGCCGCAACAGGGTGTTCAGGTAAATCTTATTACCGCCATCGGACCCACACTTGGAATAGTAGCACCTTATTATATTGAATATATGGGTAACGATGGAATGATCACAACCGAACAATATGATGCTACAAAGCATCAAAATAGAGAAAATATTCTTGGTACAGGAGGATTGCTGCAGGGTTTCGGCCAATCAGATATAGTGATGGGTCTGAACTGGAAAGGATCACTTGCATTTGAATTTGGATCAAAAAGAAAAAAAGTTTTTGGATTGGAATTAGGATTCATGGTTGAAGCTTATTCAAAACAAATACCAATAATTCCTACCGCCGAAAATTATAGTATATTCCCAAATGCCTTCATAACTTTGTACTATGGCAAACGAATATAAATCGTGAGCCCTATTATTTCCTTTAAACTTCTGATCATGTCAAAAAAGTCTGTATGTCTGTAGTGGAAAAGAATGTTAAACAATTTAAGAAGAAACCTGATTGGTTAAGGGTCAAGTTACCAATTGGTAAAGAATACGCCAAAGTCAGGGAACTGGTCGACAGGCACAGGCTGCATACTATATGTGAAAGTGGTAATTGCCCCAATATGGGAGAATGCTGGGGTGCAGGTACCGCTACTTTCATGATACTGGGAAATGTATGCACACGTAGTTGCACGTTTTGCGCAGTAGCCACCGGAAGACCACCGGAATATGATGAGGAGGAACCCTCGAGAGTTGCTGAAGCAATTCAGAAAATGGGTGTGAAGCATGCTGTGATCACCTCTGTTAACCGGGATGAACTAAAAGACCGGGGTGCTGAGATCTGGTATCAGACGGTAGTGAAAATTAAAGAACTTAGTCCCTCAACCACCATTGAGACCCTGATTCCCGATGTCAAAGGCAGCTGGGATGCGTTGATCCGGATGATCAGTGCAGGCCAGGAGGTTGTATCACATAATCTCGAAACTGTTGAGAAACTGTACCGGCGTGTCCGGCCGCAAGCCAAGTATTACCGTAGCCTCGAGCAGATACAGCGGACAAAAGATAATGGCAAGCGGACAAAGTCGGGTATTATGGTTGGCCTGGGAGAAACTGATGAAGACGTCTTTAAGACTATCGATGACCTTGCGGAACATGGTTGTGATGTGCTTACGATTGGTCAGTATCTTCAACCAACAAATATGCATCTTGAGGTAGAGGAATTCGTGCACCCCGATAAGTTTGCTTTTTACAAGGAGGAAGGTCTGAAAAGAGGGATTAAATATGTCGAGTCGAGCCCATTGGTTCGCTCAAGCTATCATGCTGAGAAACATGTTATTCCAGCAACTTGAAGATTTTAATGGTTAGATATTTTATATTTAATATTATTTTTTCAGGTCTTTTTCATCAATGGTAAGTGCTTTGATTTCACTGTCGAGTTGATCCCAATCCTCAAATGATAATTCATCTGTTTCCTGTATTTCTTCTTTTCTACTCACAAGGCCAATAAACATGACCAAACCAGTGGCAAGAATAATGATCAAAAGAATCGTAGAATCGAATGCCGGATCTTTCCATATTGCAGGTATTGAAAAGAAAAGTAAAACGGAGATAAATCCTCTTGGAGCGATCCATAATTGTGGTTTGATCTGTTTCCGTTCAATCGATTTAAGTAATATAAATCTTATAACATATATTGCAATAAGGCTCCCGGCTACTATGTAAGCGAAATTCAGATTATAAATATTTTTGAAATTAAGGGTCATGCCGAATATGACAAAATAAAAGGTTCTGACTAGAAATGATGTCTCATTGGTGACCAGCCTGAAATCTTCTGTAATATCTTCAAGCAGATCCTTTTTTATTAGACCCTGTAATTTGCCGCGGAAAAATATGCTGTGATTATTTAGCAATAGGCCAAAAACGAGTATTATTAGTAAAGCAGAAAGATTTAGCATTTCACCGAGCGCATAAAGAAAAACCAATATAGCGATAAGAAAGAATAACTTTACATTCAATTTCAACCACTGCAGCATCCATACCAGTGCATAACTTATAATAAGAGATATGATCAAAGTTGCTGCGATATTACCGGAAATTCCGAGTACTATTCTTGCAGTATCAACTTGTGAAACACTACCTGCCAATATATAAAAAAACATGATGCCAATGATGCTGGAAAATGTACTTTCATAAATTAAAAATTCTTTCTTCAGACCGACCAGATCCGAAACTCCTGGGATCACGATTTCACTGCTAATTATGGCGAGGGGAATCGCATAGAAAAATGCCTTTACGAGATCCTGAAACAAAAAAGTATGCAAAAGAAAGGCAATGGCCGCTGTTGTCAGTATAAAGGATAAAAAAGTCAGTAAAAAGGATCGGATGAGCAATCCTTTCTTTTCTTTTTTAATTTTCAACTCAAGGGTTGCCTCTAATATGATTATAATTAATCCGACGATTCCAAGCAGATTAATTACTTCATTTATATACAAGGTTAAGTCAATATTAAATTTAATGATCAATGCCTGTGCCCCAACACCCAATCCTATAAGAAGAAGTATGCTCGGGACTTTTGTCTTCATTGAGATATAACTGAAAAAATATGATAAAATCAATATGAGCGAGAAGGCCATCGCCTCAATGTAAGCATCAAACAATTCCATTCGACATTTCTTTAAGCATGCACTTCTTAGACTAAGGTTTTCATGAAAGTCACAAAAATATTTCTTTATATAGTGTGACTATACCTTACAACCCATGTCTAAGTAATAGTATAAAAACAATGTAATCATCAAATTAATAAGATACTTTTAATGATTCAATAAATATTCTATTTTCAGTAAATATTTAGGAATCCTGAATCGAACAGTAATTTGTTGTGAAAAGTAATAAATTCGGAACTTTTGGAGGCGTTTTCGTTCCTTCAATACTTACCATCCTTGGTGTCATAATGTACTTGCGGTTACCTTTGATTGTAGGAGAAGCAGGATTGTGGTATACTCTAGGGATCATCGCAGTGGCTCATCTTATATCAGCAACCACCGGGTTAAGTGTTTCTTCTATAGCGACCGACAAAAAAGTGCAAGCTGGGGGCACCTATTATATGATATCTCGTAGTCTGGGATTACCCATCGGCGGCACCCTCGGTTTGGCACTTTTTGTGGGTTTGTCATTTAGTGTGAGCTTATACTTAATCGGATTCTCTGAAAGTTTTCTAAACTATTGGGGATTTGATACGAATGTTAATAACATAAGAATGACAGGTACAGTTATTCTACTGGCGGTTACGGTCCTCACATTTATTAGTACATCCCTGGCTATTAAAACCCAATACTTTATCATGACGGCCATAGGCCTATCCCTGATATCCATTTTATTTGGCAGACATGATTACAATCCTTCAGAAACATTACTCACCCAAACTACTTCAGCAGTTCCTTTAATGGTTCTTTTTGGTATTTTTTTCCCGGCAGTTACCGGTTTTGAGGCAGGTGTCTCCATGTCAGGTGACTTGAAGGATCCTAAAAAATCAATCCCTTTGGGGTCGATTCTTGCTATTGTAGTGGGATTAATCGTGTACATACTACTGGCTATATTTCTTGCGACCACTGTAAGCAGCGAAGTACTTCGAAATGATCCCCGCGTTTTACTGAATATTTCATGGATTCCTGAACTGGTCATCGCCGGCATATGGGGGGCTACATTATCTTCCGCCCTTGGTAGTATTCTTGGTGCACCCCGAATATTACAAGCTACGGCAAAGGATAGGATTACACCAAAGTTTTTTGCTAAAGGATATAGCGCATCCAATGAACCACGCAACGCATTGTTATTGACCTTTCTTATCGCCGAAGCAGGCATTTTAATCGGGGAATTGGATGTGATCGCAAGGATCGTATCAATTTTCTTTATTACAACCTATGGTTTCTTAAATATAAGTGCAGCCTTTGAACGTTGGACAAGCACTGATTTCAGACCTGAATTCAAGGTATCCGGTTGGATAAGCCTATTGGGAGCCATAGCTTGTCTGATCGTTATGATTCAATTGGATTTCATAGCCATGTTAGGGGCAACCGCTATAATGGTTATGTTATTTTTATTTCTGAAACGAAGAGAATTAAAACTAGATTCCGGGGATGCATGGAGTGGAGTTTGGGCATCCTTGGTCAAAACTGGATTGACTAACCTGAAACGTGAAAAATTGCACGAGAGAAACTGGAGGCCCAATACCATCATGTTTGCTGGAAATCCTAAAAACAGAAAACACATGGTGGAGATCGGAGTTGCAATTTCAGGAAAGCTTGGTGTACTTTCTGGATTTGAGTTGATTCAAAGTGAGGATGATGTTTTTCGACGGGAAAAATCCATACTTAGAAATGAAAAGGATGCCCTGGAATATTTCCATCATAAGATTTATTGCAAAAACGTATTTGAGGGTATGGATCATGTTGCCCGAATGTATGGATTTTCCGGAGTCGAGCCCAATACCATCCTTATGGGATGGAGTAAAAATCGTTCCAATAAAGAACAATTCATTACGATCTTGCAGAGTTTTCGAAACTATAAGTACAATGCCATTTTTTTAAATTATGACCATGAAAAGAGATTCGGAGACCATTCCTCTATAGATATCTGGTGGGGCGGTACAGGACGTAACCTTGCTCTGGCCATCAGTTTGATCCGGCACCTAACCAATTCACAGCTCTGGAAATCATCCTATGTTCGATTACTGCTTATAAATCCTGTAAACGAAGATTATGAAGACATTTTCAGATCCGTTACGTCCATACTGACAAATTATCGCGAAGATATTGAAATAAAGATTATCAATAATGAAATAGACCCAGCCCCGGTGAAGGAAATCATCGCGGCGGAATCTAATGAAACTGATCTGGTCATTTTAGAAATACCTAATCAGCGATTTACTAAACTCACAAAGTATTACGATGAGATAAGTGAAACTCTTGAAGGCATTGGGAGCGCCCTGGTAATCAATGCATCCGAGGATTTTGAAGAGTTGGAAGTTGTTTCTCTTACTGCCAAAAGCATAACATCTCTCCGGGAATATGATGATCAAATGGATATTGGCAAGGTGCCACTGGAT
>JAHEGY010000057.1 GCA_024644875.1 Cyclobacteriaceae bacterium | reverse complement strand
AGACCTGTATTTTTGTTGAAAACCCCTATGGTTGCCGTACGAGGTCATGTACTAAACAAAGAGACCAGCAAGCCGGTTAACTCCGTTATTTCACTGATGATCCTTCCTGAAGAACATAGCTTCGGGCAGACTATATCGGATCAAACCACAGGAGCCTTTGAGATTTTACTCCCTTCCGGAAATGAATTTAAGATCCTGAGTGAAAAGGAAGGATTTGAATTATATGAGCATACTTTTACGCTTGAAAATAGGGGGGCTGAATATATTTATGACCTGAATATAAATATGGGACAGGCCATGCCGGAAGTGATCATAGCTGAAATAGATGAACCTGAGTCAACACAGGAAATCGAAGACAGTAAAGATGTTATCGAAATAAATGATGGCATTTTGTCTATTAATATCGAATTTGGTTTTGATTCTGATGTGATCGGAGAAGACTTCTATCCTCAACTGAACAAAATCTTTAATCTTTTGAAAAGCACGCCCGTTAAGATTATACTGGCAGGTCACACCGATAATACAGGACCTGACAGTTACAATCAGCGTCTCTCTGAAAGAAGGGCCGAGTCTGTCTACAAATATTTCGTCGGGAAAGGCATTGAAGCTGATAAACTAATAACCAAGGGCTATGGGTCCTCAAAACCATTAACCTCTAATGCTACAAAAGAAGGGAGAGGAAGGAATAGAAGGGTAGAATTTATCCGGATGGATCAGATAAACCAAAATGAACAGTAACAAGACCTTCGCTTGCTAACTTGACATTCCCTGAAAGGAAAATCCGCAAAGGGAGCATCCTTATAAACGTGATTACCTGTATCTGAGATACAAGGAAGAACTGGAATTCCCAGGTTTTAAGCATGTTGAGATCAAAGGGTATATGAATGAGCGTGTTTCCAAAGCTGTTTCTACAATAAATGCTTTATAATACCATATTTTTAGAGTAATTTTGATTTAAATTTTGAGGGGTGCCTTAATATGCGGGCTGAGATCATACCCTTTGAACCTGATACCGGTAATGCGGGCGTAGGAATCTCAAATCTCATATTAACACTTTCTTGAAATAAAAGGGGTGCCCTAAAATTACGGGCTGAGATCATACCCTCATCAACTGATGCCGGTAATGCGGATGAAGGGAGGGATATTAACCTAAAATTTTCAATAATGAAAAAAGCATATTTACTGCTGATAGGAAGTTTGATGGTGAACAATCTATTCGCCCAATCCAGCATTAGTGGAAATGTATATGACAAAAACACCGGTGAAGCCCTCATAGGAGCCAATGTGTTTGTTCCGGGTGCCGATAGAGGCATGATCACTGATATATCGGGATCGTTTACGATCGAAGTGAATAAAAAGAAAAATCCGGAAATCATAGTAAGCTATGTTGGGTATGATCCGGTAACTATAAACATATCTGATTCAAATCAAGTATCTGTCGCCCTGTCTATTGCCTATACCTTAGATGAGGTGGTCATCCAGGCTGTGAGAGGAAATGATAACAGACCTTCTTCAAGACAGGTAGTCACCAGTAAGGAAATTGAAAGCGTGCATATCGGCCAGGATGCCATTTATGTCATTGACAACCTGTCACCATCGCTTATCTCCTATTCAGAATCAGGAACGAATGTTACGAATTATGGATTAATGAGATTGCGCGGTATTGATCAGTCAAGAATAAACATTACCCTGGATGGTACCCCCTTAAATGATATGATAGACCAGGGAGTGTTTTTTTCTAACTTCACTGATTTTTCCAATTCCATTGAATCAATCCAGATTGAAAGAGGTGTTGGAACGAGTACTAATGGTACGGCATCCTATGCCGGTTCTGTTGATTTTCAATCCGTAGATTTGAAGAACCGGCCCGCCGGTGCTGAGTTGCAACTGTCAACAGGATCCTTCGGTACCTACCGTGGAGCGGTGGAACTTTCATCCGGAACCCTGGGAAAAGGATTCAATTTTTATACCCGATTCTCTAAGATCCATTCTGATGGCTATCGATATCATTCGGGAACTGACTCATATTCCTTCTTTTTCTCCGGAGGGTATTTTGGCAAAAAGGATATGGTCACACTAAAGGGATTTACAGGTCAAACCCAGAATGGACTGGCTTATTTACCGGTGGCCCTCTCAGATATTAATGAAGATCCAAGAACAAATTATGTTAACGAAAATGACATTGATAACTTTGGCCAGGATTTCATCCAGCTGCAATACACCAGGTCATTAACTAATTATTCTTCGCTGGTAACTACACTTTATTATGGCGCTGCCGGTGGTGATTATCCTGCTGGATTTTATGTAACCGATTCCATTTACAATTCAAACAGTCCCGGGGGATATGACCTGGTGGACAGGCTGGTTCAGATTAACTACCCACTTTTTAATGATCACTATGGGTTCATCTCTTATTTCAACCACAATTCAAAAGATCAGAAGCTGGATCTTAATGCCGGGATACATTTATATACTTTTCAGCGGCAAAACCTGGAAACTGTTATTCCGGATAATGCAAATCCATACTATGACGAAAGTTCCTGGAAAAATGAGTTAAGCGTTTTTGGGAAACTGGATTACAGGATTAACAGGTTATCGTTATTTGCAGACCTGCAATTCAGAGCACTTAAGCTTGAAATTGATCCGGATGATACACTCCTTCCGGATGAACAAAATGTAGTCAAGAACTGGACTTTCCTGAATCCAAAAATCGGGTTGACTTACACCCTGGATGATATAAAAAATCTCTATCTTTTTTATGGGTATACCGGCAGGGAACCTACCAAGATCGATATCTTTGGGGGTTTCCAGCTGAATGAATCAAATCTTGAAAGCGTCTTGTCCGATGATGTAAAAGCAGAATTTGTTCATGATATCGAGGTGGGTTTCAGGATCAGCAAATATAGTTTTACAGGCCAGATCAATGGCTTTTTCATGAAATTTAAGGATGAAATTGCCCCGATCGGGGAATATGTGCCTGAAGGTTTCATTCAATTAAGGAAAAACATTCCATCCAGTTACAGAACCGGAATAGAATTGAACTGGAACTGGAATTTTGCTCCTTCTTTCTATTTTAATGGGAATACTACCTTAATGAAAAGTCAGATCGATATGTATGCACCTGATGATGACCCCCAGGAATATGCAAATGTAACTCAGCCCTTCAGCCCGAACTTTATGGCCATGGCTGCCTTTGTTTATCAGTTCAGGAATTTATTTGATGTGGAAATATCAGGAAGATACATTAGTGAATCATATCTTGAACCGACAAATCAACCGGACATGACCATTCCATCCTTTTTCGTCGCGAATATGCGCTTCGGGATTAATTTTTATAAAGAGAACAGACTCGAATTATTTTTTAATAACATATTTAACAAGCAATACTTTACCTATGGAGCTCCAGTCGATCCGGATTGGGATGGGAACATGGAACCTGGCTATTTTGTGCAGCCTCCAAGAAACTTATTTATTCAACTGACCATTAAACTATAAGATATTCTATATATCAAGGTCAATAGCAGGAATTTCAGATAAACGCTGTTCAATTTAATAATAATTGTATTTTTGCAGGATGATCAAAATTGATTATGCTGCTTAAACAGATCAGGACACTAATCTTACAGGAAACAATCATTGAATGGCGTTTGAAATATGCCATTAACGGTATCCTTTTGTATCTGATCAGCGTAATTTTTATCAGTTACCTGAGTTTCCGGTCGCAGGTCAGTTCGTTAAATCCCGTAATATGGAATACCTTATTCTGGATCATAATTCTATTCACAGCTGTGAATGCTGTTACTAAAAGCTTCATCCAGCTGAACCGGGGAAGGCTGATCTATTATTACTCCATAGCAAATCCTGCTGCAATAATTCTTTCAAAGGTAATTTACAATACTCTGTTATTAATAGGGATCGGATTAACAGGATTATTCATGTACAGCCTGGTCTTAGGGAATCCAATAGATGACCTCTTACTGTTTATTGTCAACCTGCTTCTGGGTTCGGTAGGATTTGCAGGTGTTTTAACAATGAATTCCGGGATCGCTTCAAAAGCTGCAAATAGCACTACTTTAATGGCCATTTTAAGTTTTCCGGTTATATTACCCCTGCTGTTGATCATAATCAGGATCTCGAAAAACGCATTGGAAGGTCTGGATTGGTCTGCAAGTTACGGACCAATTACCTATTTATGTGCTATTGATATTATAGTCATCACAATTTCAACTATCTTATTCCCTTATATATGGCGAAGTTGACATTTGATCTTAAAAATAACTGGTGGAAATTAATTGCGGTGATCCTGGTATTATACACCGTAATCGGAGGATTCCTCATTAAAGTCCCCAGGATAGCCATTGTACAGGAAAGCGTAAGAAATCAGTTTTTTCATGTATCTATGTGGTTCAGTATGATGATACTTCTTACAACTTCCCTGATATTTTCCATTAGATACCTATCAAAATCTAAGACAAAGTTCGACCTACTGGCGGAAGAATTTGCCTATATGGGCATAATTCTGGGGATATTAGGACTCGCAACAGGTAGTATCTGGGCGAGGTTTACCTGGGGTGCATGGTGGGTGAACGATGCAAAACTGAATGGTGCTGCCATTTGTATGCTGATCTATCTGGCTTATGTAATCTTAAGAAATTCAATTGAGGATGAAATTCAAAGGGCAAGGATCGCGGCAGTTTATAATATATTCGCCTGGTCGACCCTGCTACCCTTGTTATACATCCTGCCGAGGCTCACGGATTCCTTACATCCTGGCAGTGGAGGCAATCCCGGATTTAATATATACGACCTCGACAACAACCTCCGGCTGGTCTTCTATCCTTCTATCATTGGTTGGACTTTATTGGGTTTATGGATTATTCAGTTAAGGGTAAGGGTAAAAGAATTAAAATCAAAACTTGAAGATATTAGTTAATTATATGAAGAAGTGGATATTAATACTGTTTTCTAATTTGATCGCCTTTTCAGTGGTTGCTCAGCAGGAAGCCGAAGAAACAATAGAAATGGCAGATGCCCTCAGGGCTTCAGGAAAAATATATGTAGTAGTAATGGTAGTTACTGTCATTCTAATGGGACTGATCTTGTATCTCATACGACTTGACAAAAAAGTGGGTCGGCTGGAAAAAGATTTTTCTGAAAAAATCAAAAGCTGAAACCTGAAAACTAATAATTTAAAAATCAGATGAAAAAGACACATATCTTTGGTATCATTATAATTGCCATTGCCGTAATGATCATAATTATTACTGCTGGTGACGCAAGTACTTATGTTACGTTTAGTGAAGCTATGAAAATGGCGGCCGAAGGAAACAATAAAAAAATTCACGTAGTCGGTCAGTTGAAAAAAGATGGGGAAGGTAATGTCGTGGGTTTAGAGGTAACAGAGGATAAGTTATCAGTATCCTTCATGATGATTGATAATGAAAACATTGAGCAGAAAATATATTATAACGAACCTATGCCGCCTGACCTGCAACGATCGGAACAGGTCGTTGTAATAGGTTCCTTCAGGGAAGACGTTTTCGTCGCTGATAAAATTCTGTTGAAATGTCCTTCAAAATACGAAGAGGAAGAGATAAAGTTATAGCATAGGCATATGGTACATACTTTGGCTGGAAACATCGGGCATCTTTTTGTGATAATTTCATTCGTAACTGCAATTGCAGCTGCATTTTCCTACTTCAAAGCCGAGCAATTAAAAAGCGTAGACTGGAAGCACACCGCACGTATATCATTCTACATACATATAATATCTGTTTTAGGTGTTGTGGCCGTCCTGTATCATATCATTTACCATAATTATTTCGAATATCATTACGTATGGAGCCATTCGTCGAGATACTTGCCTTTTTACTATAAACTCTCCGCCTTCTGGGAAGGCCAGGAAGGCAGTTTTCTACTATGGATCTTCTGGCATGTGATCCTGGGGCTGGTTATGATCAGAACATTCAAAAAATGGGAGTCACCGGTAATGTTCATCTTCTCCCTGGTTCAGGCTTTCCTGGTATCCATGATCCTCGGGGTAGTTATCATTAACCTTAAAATAGGAAGTTCTCCCTTTTTGCTTACAAGAGATGTTATCAATGCGCCTGTATTCGATATAAATCCTGATTTTATTCCCGAAAACGGTTCCGGTTTAAACCCACTCCTTCAGAACTATTGGATGGTCATTCACCCTCCGACACTTTTTCTCGGATTTGCCGCCACTATCGTTCCTTTTTCTTTTGCCATATCCGGATTATGGTCAAACAGAGTCACCGAATGGATCAAACCTGCAGTTCCATGGGCATTATTTGGCGCAGCCACCCTGGGACTGGGTATTTTAATGGGTGCCTACTGGGCTTATGAAACCCTGAATTTTGGAGGTTACTGGAATTGGGACCCGGTCGAGAACGCTATCTTCGTGCCCTGGCTGGTATTGATTGGAGGCATACATACCATGTTAATCTATAAACGTAATGGTGCCGCTGTAAAAACTTCATTTATTCTTGTAATAGCTACCTTCCTGCTGGTCGTATATTCTACTTTTCTGACCAGGAGCGGCATCCTGGGAGACAGTTCCGTTCATTCTTTCACCGATCTTGGATTAAGCGGACAGCTCCTCTTATACCTGCTGGTATTTGTTTTATTAAGCATATATCTTCTGATTAAAAAATGGGACAATATTCCATCAACCGAAAAAGAAATAACCTCCTATAATAGTGAGTTCTGGATTTTTATTGGAGCTACTGTTTTATCCCTCTCGGCTTTCCAGGTTATCCTTCCTACTTCAATTCCGGTATTTAATTCGATATTGAATAATATAGGGATTGAAACCTCTATGGCCCCTCCGGCGGATCAGGTCATGTTTTATACCCGTTTCCAGATCTGGTTCGGGATAGGTATTGCGGTGCTGACAGGAATTGGTCAGTTCTTCTGGTGGAAGAAATTGGAAAAAGGAAAGGTATATCAGGAATTTGCACTCCCCATTGTGATCAGCCTGATAATATCCACCCTCGTCATGGCCTTGTCAGGCTTACGGGACCTATCCTTCCTTTTGTTATTAAGTTCGGGGATTTTCGCTATTGTATCAAATTCCCGTACCTTGCTTAAGCTATCCTCTAAAAATATCAAGCTATCAGGTGGCGCAGTTTCACATATTGGTGTGGCCTTAATGCTTATTGGCATTCTGTATTCCTCTGGGCTCTCGAAAGTGATTTCCCTGAACAGATCAGGAATGAGCTACAGCAGCGATCTTCCCGAAGAAGTAAATAAAGAAAACATACTTCTTTTCCAGGATCAGCCTGTTGAAATGGATAAATATAAGCTAACCTATAATGGAAGAAGGATCAAGATCGATGGGATTGGTGGTTTCTATAAAAAAGATCAGTTCAACCTGTTAAATAACAAATATTATTTGACCGCAAAGGAAGATATTCTAAAAGGAGACCTGATCACCGTTTCAAAAGGAGATACTCTTAAATATAATCCGGAGAACACCTATTATGAGGTAATATATACCAAGGAGAACGGAAGCTCTTTTTTGTTATACCCGAGGTTACAGGAAAATCCGGATATGGGTAATGTGGTTTCACCTTCCATAAAAAGAAGTGCCTTAAGGGATATTTATACCCATGTTACCGTGGTGGCTAATGAAGAGAAAGAATGGAGCGAAACAGAAGAGCAGGAAGTTCAGCTTGGTGAAAATTTCTTTGTCAATGATTTTGTATCTACCGTTGAAGGATTCAAGCGGATTGATGAGGTGGATGGCATTCCACTGGAAGAAGGCGATGTAGCTGTAAAAGCACAGATAAAAATTCAGGGTAAAACACAGGATTATTTCCTGGAACCTATCTATCTGATAAGGGATAATTTCGCCGCCAGGATACCTGATGAAAATGAAGCACTGGGAATAAGACTGACCGTGCTTCAGATCATTCCCGATAAAGATGCCCTGGTATTGGGAATAAATACAACTCAGAAAGATTA
Organism: Cyclobacteriaceae bacterium; assembly: GCA_024644875.1. Classification (GTDB taxonomy): domain Bacteria; phylum Bacteroidota; class Bacteroidia; order Cytophagales; family Cyclobacteriaceae; genus JAGTVG01. The sequence continues at coordinate 19,026 of JAHEGY010000057.1, read as the reverse complement.
TATTATTTTAAAGGCTATCGAGAAGCCATTCATAAACTTACTATGGATCGGAACATTGATACTTATGATCGGATTTTCCATTGCCACAGTCCGTCGTGCTAAGGAAATAAAAAAAGGATAGCGGTTACAAATATTATCCTGTCTATATAAATAAGTAGATCAGCTAATTTTTATGAAGACCGGTTCAATCATACAGTTATTACTTTTAATGTCACTGTTGTGTGCTTGTGATGTTGAGAATCCCATACCTGATCCCATAGAGAATCCTGAATATGCCAATTGGATAATCCCTAAGAATGAAATTATAAGAAGAGGAATTGAAAATGATTCTATCCCTTCACTGGATAATCCGGAATTTTTACCTGCAACTGCTGCCGAACATTTAAAGCCTGAGGATCTTATATTAGGTTTGAACATTAAGGGCGATTACCGGGCCTACCCGTTAAACATTTTGAACTATCATGAAGTGGTTAATGATGAATTTGCGGCTGGAGAAAGAATGATATCCTATTGTCCTCTGAGTGGAAGCAATGCGGTCTGGGACCGCAAAATTCAAAGTATCAGTACTGAATTCGGGGTTTCAAGATATGTATACAATTCCAATCATTTATTATACGACCGGGTTTCGAAAGGACATTGGCTGCCTTTGAAATCCATTTGTGTGAATGGAGAACTGGAAGAATTTGAGTTGGAACCGCATCAAATCATAGAGACTACCTGGGAAAACTGGCTCACCATGTTCCCGGGTTCTAAAGTTATGATGCCTCCCACGGGTACAGGATTTAATTATTCTATTGACTACTATGATGAATATAAAAACAATGATACCCTGCTTTTTTCTGTTAATCCTGTAAATCCAGGACTGCCGGTGAAAGAAAAAGTTCATGCAATCATAGTGGATAAAAGAATAAAAGCATATTCCCTTGAAATATTCGGTGATTCAACCAACATTCTGCATGATAATTTCCAAGGTTTTTCAATTGTGGTCATTGGAAACCAGTCTAAACAATTCATTGTATCATTTGAACGCAGGATCCCGGGTGGACCTGAACTGGACTTTTTTCCTGCCACAGATCCTCCAAATATTTTAATGACTGATAATGAAGGCAATAAATATGATATATTTGGCTGGGTAGTTGATGGACCCAGAAAAGGTCAGGCATTGATCCCAACTAATTCAATTTCGGGCTATTGGTTCGTCCTGGCTTCCATGTATCCGGAACCAATTATTTATTAATTTTTTCTTTTTCTGATTTATATCATTTTTTCTGAAAGCTTTCATGAATATTTTTGCTCAACTGTTAGATTTTTTACACGATGAGACCGTTCAGAGTTTTGGGCATCCAGCAAATAGCGATCGGAAGTGAAGACAAAGAGAAGCTTGCCAGATTCTGGGTCGATATCATGGGACTCGAAAAAGTAAAAACTTTTAAGAGTGAGATGGAAAATGTGGATGAAGATGTGCTGAAGATAGGTGATGGCCCACATGCTGTTGAGGTCGATATTATGCAACCCGTTGATATCAATAAAAAACCACGAGTACATGAGCCTAAACTGAATCATGTGGGTCTGTGGATTGATGATCTGGTAAAAGCGGTTGAATGGTTACAGGAACAGGGTGTCAGGTTTACACCTGGAGGAATAAGAAAGGGTGCATCAGGTTTTGATGTTTGTTTTATACATCCAAAAGGCAATGAAGATTTCCCCTTATGTAGTGAGGGGGTTTTGGTGGAACTAGTGCAAGCACCTGAAGAGGTGATCAGCGCCATGCGTTGATAACTAGTTTTTTGTGGTTGTAAAGTTTGGTTTAGCCGGGTATTTTTATACCCGGTTTTTTTATTTTTATATATGGAATATTACAACATAGCATTTATTGGCGCAGGGAATCTCGCCTGGCACCTGGCTCCTGAACTCGAGAATTATGGCCACAAAGTATCATTGGTAAACAACAGATCAAAAAAAAATGCAGCAGTATTAATTGACCGGCTATACAGGGCATCTTACAAAAAAAATCTCGACTTCTCCAGATCAGACATTGACATAATAATTATAGCGGTAAACGATAACTGTATTGAAGAAATAGCCTCTGAAATCATTATTCCTGAACATTGCATTATATTCCACACAAGTGGCACCCAATCCATCGATGTCCTGGAAAGATCCGCTGCGCTTCATTATGGGGTTCTCTATCCCCTGCAAACCTTTACCAAAGGTGTAAAAGCCAGTTTTAAGGATACACCCATCTTTGTGGAAGGAAACGGTGATTATGCCTATAAAATTCTACAGGAATTGACCCGGAAACTTTCGAAGCAAGTGTATAAACTTCAAAGTGAGCAAAGGAGCATCCTTCACCTCAGCGCAGTTATAGCATCTAATTTCTCGAACCATATGCTTACCATCGCAAAATCTTTAATGGATAAGCAGGATATGAGTTTCGACTTATTGCAAAAGGTGGTTTATTCCATGGTTCAGAAGGCCTTTGATATAGGCCCTGAAAATGGTCAGACCGGGCCTGCGGTCCGTGAAGATCTGGCTACATTGGAAAAACACAGGAAAATGTTGAAGAGCGACCGTGATCTGCATAAACTCTATACAATGATATCAGATCATATAATAAATACTCATCTTCGTTGAGTAATTACATTGTCCCAAATCGCTTATTTCACAATCAATGGCTACCGCAGGCACATCCCGGGAGGGTAAATCCATACGTTTCTTCGTGCCATTTGAAATTATCATTATAGGCATCCAGCTCCCAGAAAAACCGGGTTCTCTTTTTATCAACATTTCCAATCTCATGCATAGAGTCAGTATCATATAACCTGCCATTGATCATCACCATATCTACAGAATTTGTATTTAAAATATCCTCAAGCGGATCCTTATCAAGGACAATAAGGTCTGCAAGTTTTCCTTCTTTAACAGATCCCATATCGTCAGGCATTCCTATATATTCAGCCCCATCTATGGTAGCAGCTTTGAGTACCTGCATATTGGTCATCCCCCCCTGAGCCAGGTTCCACATTTCCCAATGCACACCCAGGCCCTGTAACTGTCCATGTCCTCCTACACATATTCTTACACCCCTGTCAGCCAGTGCCTTACAGGATTCAGACACCAGTATATGTCCATTATCGTATTCTTCATCAGGCACCATAGTCCTGTGCCTTGACCGGCTATCGATAATGCTTCTAGGCGTATATTTCAATAGTTTCTCATTTTCCCATACATTGGTTTTCTGATACCAGTAATACTCGCCGTTCAGTCCTCCATAGTTGACAATCAAGGTAGGTGTATTAGCCGTTTTACTTGCCGACCATAATTGCAGCACATCTTCGTAAAGGGGGGCTACAGGCAGATTGTGTTCAATACTAGTATGTCCATCATATATCTCACTTAGATTATGATAAAATGTAGAACCGCCTTCAGGATATACCATGATCCCTAATTCCCGTGCTGCTTTTATGATCTGTTGCCGCTGCTCTCTTCGTGGCTGGTTATAGCTTTTAATGGAAAAGGCGCCATATGCCTGCGTTCTTTTGAGTGCACTCCTGGCATCATCGAAATTGTTGATCACTGCCTTGAAATCACCATCGGCGCCATAAATTATAGTACCGGTTGTATAAATCCTCGGCCCTACCATGTTACCGGCTTTAACCATTTCTGATTGTGAGAAAGACATCTCCGAATTGGATGAAGGATCATGTGTTGCTGTTATACCATACGCCAGGTTGGCATAATATGTCCATTCCTTCTGGGGACTCAATCCATATCTAAAGGCAAATAAATGTGCATGCGAATCAATAATTCCTGGCATGATCACTTTACCAGTAACATCAATAATTTTAGCCTTACGCGGAATTTGAACATCCCCCTTTGCCCCAACGGAAACTATCCGGTTGTTTTCCACAACTACCACACCTTCCTCTATGACCATTGCGCTTTCCATGGTTATAATTTTTGCACCTTCAAAAGCGATAATACCCTCCGGAACATCGGTTTCTAACTCCAGGTCTACGTTTATGATTTTTTTCTTAATTTCTGTGATAGAATCAGGCGATCCTTCCAAAAATGTAAAACAATTCTTTACATCTACTGTATAATACTTTTCACCTAAAGTCCAATGCAGCATTTTACTGTCTTTGGTCCAATGAAGATTTATACCGGCATCATCCGATACCTTTGCAACAGGCAATGCTTTTGTAGAGGCAGACAGCTCAAAGGTCCGGCCCGATGGATTGAAAGGGATAATATAAACCTGGTGAAGCTCCCCGAATGCCAGCCACTTATTGTCGGGGCTGACATTATACTGATTGGCGTAGGTTGATTTGAAGTGGACTATCTCATCTCCTCCCTGGAGATTAACACTTTTAAATGCTTTATTCAATGACCCGAACAAATATCCGCCGGTTTGATAATATACGCGTTGACCACTATGATCAAATCCGGGGAAGGCTCCTTCCCTGGTTATTAAATGCTGACCACCTCCTTCTGAAGATATCCAGTACAGTCCAGGTTCCTTGGTATAAGACATGCCCAGAGCGAGGTTTCCGGATTCCCTCTGATAAACGATCTTTTTACCATCAGGTGAAAAGGAAGGTGTCCTGTAAATTCCTTTTTCAGTAGTCAGTGTTATAGTTTCCTTGTTTTCAAATTCCATCATTTTAATGCTACCCTTTTCTTCATCATTCCAGGTAACATAAACGACATATTTCCCATCAGGGGAGAAGGATGGTTCAAATTCAAAGTCCGTCCCGCTTGTCAGACGCTCCGGTTTACCATCCGGCAATTTCTTAGCCCATAAATATCCGACAGCATTAAATACAAGAAATTTCTCGTCAGGAGCGGTAACCGCATGACGGATAACATTGACTTTGAATTTCTCAGGTGATACTTCATGTTTAAAATAAAGTGCATCACTGATTTTATGATCCGCTGAAGCAGTGAATTCAATATTTTCTGAATTACCATTGTGTGTATTGATCTTTAAGATCTTGCCACCAGCCCAGATAATGATATTTTCATTATCCGGTAACCAGTTAAAATTGGTATACACTCCAAAAATTGCCCATGCTTCCTGCTGGTCCTTACTTAACCTGTCAAACACTGGCTTCTGGATCCCTGTTTCCAGATCATGAATATAGAGTACCGACTTTTCCCTCACCCTGCGGACAAAAGCCAGTTTTTTCCCATCTGGAGAAACCTGTGGCCGTATAGCCCCTCCAGGTCCCTGGATCACAGTCTCCGATTTACCTTTTTCGATATCATATCTTTTGATAACATAGATCTGAGAATTGGGGTCCTTATTATACTGGAAAAATCCCCCAGGATATACATCCTGGCTATAGTAAATATAACGGCCATCCGGGCTGAAACATGGTTCCCCTAGGTCCTGCTGATCATTCATCTTTTCAACGAGTTGAATGCCGGCCCCTCCTGAGATATGGTACATCCAGAGCTCCCCGGCTCCAAGTGATCTTTCAGAACTGAAATGCTTCCGGGCAACCAGATATTGACCATCTGGAGACCAAATGGCATTGTTAAGTAACCTGAAGTCTTCATTGGTGATCTGCTCGGGATCACTCCCGTCAATATTCATTATCCATATATTGTCTCCACCTCCCGCATCGCTGGTAAAACTGATCTTTTTGCCATCCGGGCTGAATCGTGGTTGTACTTCAAATGGATAACCTCCCCTTAGCAAGGTAGCCTGACCTCCAGTAACAGGCATTATGTAAATATCACCCAGCATTTCAAATACTATACTGGAACCATCAGGACTTACATCGAGGTTCATCCAGGTGCCTTCGGAAGTTGTAATTTTTACTTCTTTGTAAGGCTCGCCAGGTTCAGCGACATTCCACTTTTCTTTATTTTCCTGGCTGCTTAACGGAATGGCCAGGATGATCAGCAGGATAAGAATATTGATTTTCATTAAATTATAGAATTTTGAACAGTCACAAAAATGCTCAATTTTCATTAATTAACATCGATTGCATATAATTAGTCAGAAATTTTTAGTTTAATCAAAGGCAGACAGGAAAAATACCTGGATTTAATGATCAGGTTCGACTCTATATATAATATTCCGCCACAAGATAGGGTTCAATACTCGGATAATCAATAAATGAATTTACGTCAAAATACACCTGCAGCATCCGGGGTATGATGATTAATGGGTTTCCAAAAAATTTGAAAGGATTAAAGAGTTCTGAACTTGTTTTACAATGTTCTTCCACGATACCATCAAATTTCTCAGAATTATCAGGGTATCTTGATTCCACAACATTCCGGTTATAATGCCATAAGGGATGCACTTTCAATGATAAAGGGGTATGACCATTATGCCACCTGTCAAGAAATTTCTCATATTCCAGTTTTTTCTTCTTTCTGAAAAGTGTAAGGAGACATACGCCGGGCGTAATTTTTCCATCTTCCCAGGTCTTTTCATATTTTACCGGTAGTGCTTCGGTTACTGCATACGAACCAATAAATCCTTTTGAATCCAGAAGAGAATGGATTTTTTCTATGGTTTTCCCAGAATATACTGAGATCGCTGCAATTTTAGATTTCTTAAAAGGGATCACCGCATAGAGAGGAGGTTTTTTTTCAGTCAATACCAATTTGACGGAATCATATTTTGACTTTAAGGGGTTTACCATCGCAAAAATCCTATTCCTGAAATCATCGTATAATTCTGATTCCATTCCTCTTATCAGGTATATATCCTTTTGCATTAGATCTAATTTTTAATATGATTTAAAAGATATAATAATATTTTTATAAGGAGAAACTAATTTAATATAATCCGGCAATTATATGACATATTCCATTGAGTCAGATAAGGCTTATTCCGTAGTAGTTACTGGCGGGTCAGGTTTTTTGGGGAAGGCAATAGTAAGAGAATTACTTACAAATCCTTCATTGATCAAATGTAAGGAAATCAGAATTCTGGATATAAAAGAACCTGGTGATCCAACCGATCCTCAAGTATCTTATATAAAAGGAGATATCCGGGATTATGAATGCCTTGAAAGGGCTACATTGGGAATTGATATCATCTTCCACGCTGCAGCAATTGTAGATTGGGGTACACATTCACCAAAAGTAATATATGATGTAAACTTTGGTGGAACTGAAAATGTGATCAAAGCCTGTAAAAAAAATAGTGTTGGCACTTTGATCTATACCAGTTCACTGGACGCTGTTTTCACAGGCAAACCACTCGTGAATATAGATGAAAATCAACCCTACCCGGAAACACACGCTAATATGTATTGTGAAAGCAAAGCCCTGTCAGAAGTGGCGGTAATCAAGGCTAACAATGGATCTCTCAGGACCTGTGTGCTCAGGCCATCCGATGTATATGGGGAGGGGGATCCTTTTCATATAGATTCCCTTATCAATATGGCAAAAACAGGATTTTATGTCCGTCTGGGAAATGGTAAATCAAGATCCCAGCATGTATATGTTGGAAATATGGCCTATGCTCATCTACTGGCAGCGCAGAATATACTGGCTCAAAATACTGCAATAACCGGTAAGGTTTATTTCATAACCGATGGTCCAGCCCATAATTTCTTTTCCTTTTTTGATCAGATCGTAGCAGGATCGGGTTATAAGATATGGCCCAGAAATATGTGGCTTCCACGATGGCTGGCTTATTCAATTGGCAGTATTTCTGAATTCATAGCATTTCTTTACCGGCCAATCAGACACTATAATCCAAAGTTCAGCCGGTTTGCAGTAGTGTATACCTGTACCGATTTCACTTTTTCATCAGACAGGGCCAGAAAGGATTTTGGATTTGAGCCAAAATATAGCGCTGATGAGGCGATAGGGAGAACTGTAAAATACTACAAGATCAAATAACAGGACCAAGGAATTATCGCACAAGGAATTTTGAAATGACAAGCTCATCGCCATACTTCAGGCCGATAAAGTAAATACCCTTTTTGTAATTATTCAGACCGATCTGTATTCTGTTAGTTGATTTGATTTCTTGATCCTCTAAAGTCCGTCCGTAAATATCAAAGACCCGGTATGATGAATAAGGGTGTTTTTCATTTAAGTCCAGGAAGATCATATCTTCCGCAGGATTTGGGTACAATTGAAATTCATTGCTATTATCAGTAAGGTCCTTATCAACCGGGGTGAGGTTGGGATCATATTCGGAAGCATTTTCGGATACTATTGTATTTATCAGTGTTGAATCAATGGAGTATGCCGTAATTCGGAACCAGCACAAGCTGCCAACAGGTATCGCTGGTTCTTCCCATAAGTATTGTGGTTCCGATAAACCAGAATCCAGTGTTATAAAAGTTTCTTTTTCATCAATACTGTATTCCAGATTATAATACAGAGGTCTGCCATCATCAGGATTGGTAATTTCCCATGCAACAGCACGTTCAGGTGTCCATCTGCCAGAAAAGGGATAGGTGATGACAATTTCAGGCTTCTCATAAGAATGCAAGAGTTCCGCAAATCCAATTCCGGTTACTTCCTCTCCATTCACCATACCTGAAATGTTAGTAGAACCTTCAAAAAAGCGAAAAGGTAACTGCATTTCTGAATTATTATGATTGGTAGTTATAATAAGGTCTATATTATCATTAACTGAGGTTAATCTCCATTTATTGGAATAACACATCCCGCTATCCGGCATATAATTAAACGTCAATCGTTCAATTTCAAAGTCATGAGTAGTATACTGTGTAAGTGTATCAACATATACGGACATATGCCTGTAGGTTGCGGTATCAGGAAGTTTACGATCCCTGGTAAAAAGATTGTATATGTTTATATCCATATCATTCGATAACTGAAGATAGAACCATTCATAATCCTCTTCCGTAAGTGGATTAAAAGTTCCATATTGCCTGTCTATCCATGCCGTTCCAGTAACAGGTTCTGACATTTCATCAATGCTTAAAGTCCCTGTCACCAGGGATTTGGTTAAAGAATAATAATAAGTGTAACTGCTTTCCCCCTGCTGAAAATACCCGTTCTCACCCAGTATAAGTGGTGGTTTAAGTGATTCATATTCCAGATCCAGTATATTCCGGCCTGATTCAGCTGAAAGGACATATTCAAAAGGAATTATTAAATCATCATTCCCTGTTTTGTTAAGCCAGAACTCAGCATTACCTCCCATCGTAGTTGCTTGAATATTAAGGCTGTCTTCGGCCATGGTTATATAGTTAACCGCGGCAGTTTCAGTATAAAACACACCTGTTTCTTCATTGCTGACATTCAGAATCCTGAAACCATCATATCCATATGCCGGATAATAAAAATAGGTGAGCATAAAACTATAATCGGTCCCGGTATCATCACTGGTCAAATGCCCGGCTGTATACCACCACTCTATCGATTCGTCAGGATGCCTGCCTTCATCAAATGGGAATGATATCGTACTCCCTTCCGGAATCAGTGGATAAGTCTTCCACTCCTGGCCATGACCTGAAGTTGATAGGATTGAAATGCAGATGAGTATGAACAGATGCCTTTTAACCATTATATTCTTGTCAGTCTTAACCAGGTTATTCAATTGATAAGGATATGATCAATAGCATATGATTTTTTATCCAACTCTTAATGAGTCGAGATTTCATAAACAATTCATTAAAACCTAAAATTAAAGAAATAAATATTTTATAGAATCACAAATAATAAAAAAAGCCATGCAAACGATCATGTCCACATGGCTTATCACCTTAAATTAACACGCCTATTTAGTAAGAGTCATTTCAATTTTCATTGATATTTCTACATCCGGAGTATCTACATTTTCATCAAGGTCTTCCATTGAAATCTCATCATAACTAACCTTTAAGATAGTTTTTGTAAGTTCAAGGATTGATACAATTTGTTCATCGGCTGTACCACCGTCAAGGATGATCTTATTTCCATCTGAATTTATGGACCATGTTCCATCCTCGATAGTATCCATTATTTGAAAGATGTATGTGTTATCATCTTTAAATTCTATGGTTCCGCCAAATGATTCCTGCAAAAAGGTATCATAAATAGCAGCAAATGCTTCAGCTTCAAGACCGGACATCCCCATTACATCGGTAAAATAGTTTTTTATGGGAAGGCCGCCGATTTGTGGGACAACGTCTGCGTCGGAAACTGTCCACAAACCTACCAATTCCGCTGTGTTAATACTTGCTTCTTTCTCAAAAAGGCCACAACCTGTTGTAACAAAGATTGAGAATACTCCAATGAGAAATAGAGATCTCAATTGACTCAAATTACTTTTCATAATAAAATTATTTTAATTAGCTGATTATAACTGGTTATACAATCTTAAAAATTGTCGATTAAAAAAGTTTTATACTTTTAATCAGTTTTAAAACGCAGAAGTAACCTTTTTAGTATAAAATTCACCACCCCAGAAGGTAAGCGAAAACCAGAGGGGCCACAATGGTAGCATCGGATTCAATAATAAATTTTGGTGTTTCCGGATTAAGTTTACCCCAGGTAATTTTTTCATTTGGAACCGCACCTGAATAGGATCCATAACTGGTGGTTGAATCACTGATCTGGCAAAAATACGACCATACAGGGATATCATGCTGCTGGAGGTCCTGATGCAGCATTGGAACAACGCATATTGGAAAATCACCGGCAATACCACCACCTATCTGAAAGAATCCAATCCCGGGATCCGAGTTATCCCTATACCAGTCTGCCAGGTAAATCATGTATTCAATTCCTGATTTGGTGATCGAGGGGTGGAGTGTACCTTGAATACAATGGGCAGCAAATATATTCCCGCAGGTTGAGTCTTCCCATCCGGGGACTATGATTGGAAGATCTTTCTCAGCTGCTGCCAAAAGCCAGGAATCCTTTGGATCAATCTCATAATATTTTTCAAGATTGCCTCTAAGAAGCAACTGGTACATATATTCATGAGGGAAATATCTTTTCCCTTCAGATTTTGCCTGTCCCCAGATATGCAGAAGATGATCCTCAATTCTCCGGAAGGCTGCTTCCTCGGGTATACAGGTATCAGTTACCCGGTTAAAATGATCGTTTAAAAGTTCCAGTTCGTCAGCGGGGGAAAGATCACGATAATACGGAATTCTTTTATATTGATTATGAGCTACAAGATTAAAGACATCTTCTTCAAGGTTTGCTCCTGTAGTGGTTATTATATGGACTTTATCTTTCCTGATCATCTCGGCCAGGGATTTACCAAGTTCCGCAGTACTCATGGCGCCTGCTAGGGTAATCATCATTTTATTCCCTTCGGCAAGCTGGCTTTCGTATTCGCTTGCCGCATCCACAAGAGCAGCAGCATTAAAATGCTTATAATGATCCAGCATAAACTGGGTAACAGGACCTTTAGGATTCATTATATTTAAATTTATAGCTTAACATTTTATAATATAATTTGGCCACTAAAAAATCAGGTGCTTTTAAGACTTTTATAGGGGCCAGTTCAACGATATCAAATCCTTTCACATCCTTCAATTCAAAAACCCTTTTTAGAAATTGTAAGGTTACTTCCCAGCTCAATCCTCCGGGTTCCGGGGTTCCGGTGGAAGGCATGATCCCCGGATCAAATACATCAAGGTCAAGGGTTATATATACTGTATCTTTCATGATCCCAAGGGCACGGTCAAGCCAATCAGGGTTACCCAAAATATCATGTGCGAAAAAGCAATTGTCCTTGTTCATATCGTCCAGTTCAGCCTTATCCATGCTCCGGATACCTACCTGTATCAGGTCAGCATTTTTAGAAGCATCATACAAAGCACATGCATGGTTATAAGCTGAACCATTGTATTCATGGCGTAAGTCAGCATGCGCATCCAGCTGAAGGATCGTTATGTCCTGATATGTTTCATAAAAGGCTTTGATAATACCAATACTTATGGAGTGTTCTCCTCCAAAAAAAGTCGGGAATTTCCCGCTTTGAAGGATTTGTAAGGTGTTATGATATACCTTTTCAAAGACTTTTTCAGGAGAAGATTTTTCCTGTATTTCAGGTAGAATATGTATCCCTTTCTTATATACTTCAGTATCAGTCTCTATATCATAGAGTTCCATATTTTCAGCAGCTTCTAGAAATCTCTCGAATCCTTTATCAGCACCTTTCCCCCAGGTGCTGGTCCCATCATATGGAATTGATTGCAGTAGAATTTCTGCATTATTGAAAGATGCAAATTTTTCGGGTATCCCTGCGAAACTCATTCAGTGCGTATCGTTATATCCTAAAATATTCATCATGTCATCCACAGATTGTTCGTGCCGGAACACGTAATCGATGAAATTCCCGGTATCATCCCTGTCGATGATCACATGCTTTGGGGAGGGGATAAGACAATGTTTTATTCCCCCATAACCACTTATCGAATCCTGATAAGCTCCTGTATGAAAAAATCCGATATACAAGGATTCCGGGTCATCATTTGAATAGGTGGGCAATAAAATCTGCTGATTAAAATCCTCTGAATTATAATAATCAGAGTGATCACAACTTATCCCTCCAATATTTACTTTTGTGAATTCATTATTCCATTTGTTAATTGGAAGGAGAATGAATTTTTCATGAATCGACCAGGCATCTGGTATGGTGTTCATCAGACTATTATTTACGATGTACCATAATTCAGAATCATTTTGTTTTTTCTGTTCCAAAACCTTGAAAATAATGGCACCACTTTCTCCTACTGTATATTTTCCGAATTCAGTATATAGATCAGGATCCTCCACACCTTCCGCGGCACATGTCTCTTTAATGTTTCTTACAATCTCCTGAATCATATATTCATAATCATATTCAAATCCAAGGTGGTTTCGAATTGGCAATCCTCCTCCTAAATTCAGGGTCTGAAGTTTTGGGTATTCCTTCTTAAGTTCAACATACATATCAAGTGCTTTTTTGAATTCACCCCAGTAGTACAAGGTATCTCTGATCCCAGAATCAACGAAAAAATGCAACATTTCAAATTCAACATTCGGATTATCCTTGATCTTCTCCCTGAAAAAATTTACCAGTTCACTTGGTCTTATTCCAAGCCTGGAAGTATAATAGGCGGATTGTGGCTCTTCATCTATCGCCAAGCGTAAACCAATTTTAACTTTTCTCCCGGAGGCAAAATGCAATAAACGGTCTAATTCATACACACTATCGAGGACAATAACAGAACTTTTAAAGCCTTTATCCTGCAGCATTATTATTTTTTGAAGGTAATCATCTGTTTTATATCCGTTATGAACAAGAATGCAAGTCTTATTTAATTCCTTCTTTTCATAAAGTTTTAGAATTAAGTCAATATCAAAGGAGGAGGATGTTTCCAGATTTACATTATGTTTCATAGCTGCACTGACAACATGATGAAAATGACAGCACTTGGTGCAATAACAGAAATGATAATGGCCGGAATAATTATATTTCTTAATTGCCCTTTTAAAGAGGTTTCTGGCCCTTTTTATTTGTTCACCAATTCTTGGCAAATAGATGAGCCGAAAGGGAGTTTCATATTTCTCTATCAGATACTTTATTGATACACCATGAAATTTGAGATAATCTCCATGCAGATCGAAGCCTTCCTGTGGAAAGTAAAAGGTCTGCTCAACCAGGTCAAAGAATGTGTTTTTCATTCTTAATCAAACATAGAATAGAATAGTTATTGAATAATCAAATACAAATAAACGTATAAAAATTAACATAATTGCATTTTCTTTTTATGCTAACAAGATATATTTTTAATAACTTTATCACTGCGATATAGTTATAATTGGGTTTATGCTTTCGATCTATAATCATTTAAAAAATTCTTGTCTTATCTAAAGCATTAGAAGCTGCAATTTCCAGCTTTGATAAGATTAAAAAAAGTAAATATATTTATAAGTTCATTTCAAATAATCAGTCTTTTATGAAAAACATTATCAGTTTAATTATCATCCTGGTGGCATCCTCTTATTCTTCTTTGTATGCCCAGAAATTCGATATTGAGGAATCGAATAAAACCATCTCTGACTTCAAAAAAGAAGATCCGGGGATTGAGAAATTCTTTAATAATTCATATGGATATGCTGTTTTATATTCAGTAGGGAAAGGTGGGATTGGTATCGGCGGTGCAAGCGGAAAAGGAACAGTTTATGAGAAGGGAACTCCTAAGGGGGATGTTAGAATGACCCAGGTGACGGTTGGTTTACAATTGGGAGGACAGAAATATGCTGAGATTGTCTTCTTTGAAGATAAGGAACACTATGATCGTTTTGTTAGCAAAGATTTTGAGTTTGCAGCCCAGACCTCAGCGGTTGCGCTTAGTTCAGGTGCATCAGCTGATGCTAAATACCGGGAGGGTGTTGTTGTTTTTACAATGGCCATTGGCGGCCTGATGTATGAAGCGTCGGTAGGAGGGCAGAAGTTTAAGGTCACGCTATTTGGAGAAGAAGAGTAACAAAAAACCCGGTTGTAAATAAATCAATACAACCGGGGATTTATATTTTGTATAATTTTTTTCTTATTTCAGCGCATTCAATGCGGCCTGATAATCCGGCTCTTCCGAAGCTTCCTGTACCTGTTCAGAATAAAGGACTTTCCCGTTCTCATCAGCTACAATAACTACCCTTGATAGCAATCCCTGTAATGGGCCTTCAACGATTTCCATTTCATAATCTTTTCCAAACTGCTGGGATGCGAAATCTGACAGGGTAATAGCATTTTCAATTCCTTCTGTACCGCAGAATCTGCTTTGTGCAAAAGGAAGGTCCCGGCTGATACACAACACCTGTGTATTATCAAGTTCGGCAGCATACTTGTTAAAAGCCCGGACAGAATTCGCGCAAGTCCCGGTATCCAGGCTTAAGAATACATTCAGAACAATTCTTGATCCGGCAAAATCCTTCAATGAAACTTTAGAAAGATCGTTTTTTGTTAACAGGAAATCGGGAAGTGATTCTCCAGCGATTGGAATATCCCCTTTTGTAGTGGTGGTATTACCTTTAAATTTTATCGTAGCCATTTTTTAATTGATGTTTAATGAATAATTCTATAATTCCGGTTTTGTAAATAAGATGAAGTCAAAAGAACAAACCTGACCTGATACTTATAAGAATACTAAATTAAGTGTTAGAACTTAGTTGACCAATAAATTGTTTTAATTAAACTTTAAAGTCATAGGAATTATGTTTCTAATTCACAAATCGGAAACTTCTCGCACCAAATCTTAATAACTGACATCAATAAAAATCGAATCTAGGATGTAATTGTATATTGCAAGATTCGAATTAATGTGGATAATGGACTAGATTATCTATTAGGACCATATCAGTTATAGATCATACTTCAGAACCACTGCTTTCAGCTTCCTCTAATTGTCTGGTATCAACAGAGTAATATATTGATGCAAAGGATGCATAGATCCACATAGCAGCAATAATTACCCCAATAAGGAAAGCGATCAATCCACCAATGGCAATGAAAATAGCCAATAATCCCATTACGAAAATATTAACAGCATATCCATCGGTCATTTGCCAGCTGGTCTGAAGGGCTTTGATGGCATCCATTTTTTTATCAATTACCAGGTAGGGTACAAAAGCCAGCTTACAGGCAAATATGATCCCGGGTATTATAAGCATAAAAATTCCAATTCCAATTATTATGTTTGTAAGTAATGCAGCCAGCATTACATTGAGATAATTATCTTTGAAGGCAAATAGATCTCCTACCTGCAGGTTTTCCCTTCTTACAGCTTTTAGATAACAATAGTACATCCCATATTGTAGCGGCCCAAGGATGAGGATCCCATATGCTGCCGAAAAGACAACAAATATTCCAATTCCGAACCAATTACCATCCTCCCTTATCAGAAAGGAGAATGCATTGACAGGAATAGAAATTATAAATAATAGCAATCCAACTAAAAAGAGTTCCAGGAAGTATTTCCATAGGGTCTTCCAGCCATGATTATAAGCATCACCTACTGTTGGTTCAAAATCAGCTTTTGTATATTCCATGGTATAAGGTTTTATAGGTTGTCTAATGAGCATGAAAATAAGAAAAATTTCAATCTCTTTAAAGAAGTCCTTACTAAATATGATTTACATTAATACATTACCGTTTATCGTAATCAACTGCCGCCCATATTATTATAATTTCTACTTTAATTAAATGACCATATATTTAGGTTGGAAGCATATCCTCAATTCAATATTAACAAAAACCAAAAATTATGAATCAACACAAGAAAGGGTTATTAACAATATCTGTAGTAATGTTGGTTATCCTCCAAGGCTTCTCACAAAACATCACCTTGCCGCCCGGGGGAGGTAATCAAAAAGCCAGTGTTTCACAATGGATGGGATTGGTAAAAGCAAACTTTAAGTATAACAGCCCCGATGTTACCAGTCCAACAGGTGAAGACAGGACCGGGAATATTTGGGGCGGCCTCGTTCCATGGGGCATGCTAAATCTTGGTTTCGGCTCTGCTGAAGCATCACCATGGCGTGCAGGGGCCAATGAAAATACCGTGTTCAGTGTATCTCATGATGTAACGATAGAAGGTAAGAACCTTCCGGCTGGCCACTATGGCTTTCATATCATACCGAATGAAACGGGTAAATGGACTTTGATCTTTTCCAATAATTATAGCTCCTGGGGTAGCTATTTCTATGATCCGGAGGAGGATGCTTTACGGGTTGATGTAAGTCCCCAGGATTGTGAGTTCAATGAGTGGTTAACCTATGGATTTGAGAACAGGCAACTCGGTTCATGTACAGCTTATTTAAAATGGGAAAACAAGAAAGTTCCATTTCAGATCGAAGTTCCTGATATACATGAACAATATCTAGCTCAAATACGTGATGAATTACGATCATCTCCGGGGTTTACCTATCTGAGCTGGGTACAGGCAGTTAATTTCTGTGTTCAGAACAATATAAACCTTGATGAAGCACTTACCTGGGCTGACTATGCTATTTCCGCACCTTTTATAGGCCGGGAAAATTTCCAGACCCTGCAAGCCAAGGCAAACGTCTTAAAAGCATTAGGCAAAACAACTGAATCTGATGAGGTAATGGATAAAGCGATCAGGAATCCGGCTGCTTCGGTGGCTGAAATCCATCAATATGGCAGGTCCCTTATTGCGGAAGGCCGAAATGATAAAGCCCTGGAGGTGTTTGAATATAACCGGAAATCACATCCTGATGATACGTTCTCAACTTATGTTGGTCTTGCACGGGGATATGCCGCTGTCGAAAATAACAAAAAGGCCATCAAATACTGGGAAAAGGCCATAGAAAACCTGCCGGAAAACCAGAAACCCAATTTATCCTATTACGAGGCAGAACTCAATAAACTGAAAGAATAATTTTAACTTATATAAAACACCCAATTTTACATTACATAAAAGAATTGGGTGTTTTATTTTCTTTTGAGGAGGCCATTTATCAAATTCATATATTCAAACTTAATAGTATGCGATGGCTCCTGTTGATAATTATTTTACTTTCACAATCTTTTCATAAGATTCAGGGACAGGATAGTATATATCCATATATTGAGGAAGGTAAGATCGGATTTAAAAACTTCCAGGATAGTGTCGTAGTATCTCCAAAATACGATTATTATGAACCCTTTCAGCAATCATCCAATTTTACGGTTATTGGTCTGGGTGAGTATGAGCGATTGAATTTCAATGATTCTGAAAGACAAGTAAAATTCAAAGGAAAATACGGTATTATTGATTCTACAGGGATGGAGGTTGTGCCCCCAACCCTTGATATAATATTTCAGACATTTCAGCACTATACCCTTGCCGGGATTGGGGAGGGATACCTGGTTTTTAACAACTGGCCTGAGGGGAAAGAGATCTCATTCGAGGGAAAGATGGGCGTTATTAAGCATGATGGGAATGTGATCGTTCCGTTCGAATACAATGAAATCAGAAAAGTAGATTCCGGTACTATTCCTTACTGGCTTGCATTTGAGGAACAAAACAGAGCTTCACTTTACCGGGATTCTATCCTGCTTGAACTAAGGGAGGATGTGCTTGAGATCTCAGACTTTTCTGAAGGCCGGGCTAGAATTCTGGTTGATTCTAAATATGGATTTATAGACACAAGCGGTTCTGTTGTGGTTCAGCCCATTTATGATCAGGCCAAAAACTATCATTCAGAGCGTGCCTTTACTAAAAAAGAGGATCAATATGTATGGCTTGATTTGAATGGTAAGAAAATTGAAGATTTTGATGAAATTATCTTTGATGAAATCGAGCCTTTCTCTGAAGGTTATTCCAGAGTAAAGATTTTTAATGATTACGGTTTCATTTACCCGGATTCCAGTTTCTTTATTTTTCCAAGATTTTCAGAGGCTACTCCATTCTTCAATCAGCTCGCATCTGTTAGTACTTCTGAACAATATGGGTATGTTTTTACCGACGGTTCGGAAGATATTGTGAAACTTTATACTCGAAATAGATTGAACAGGATTCCACAGGAAGACTTAAAAGATGAAATTTTCAGTAATTCATATACTGTCGTGAACTCAAATGACTCTGCTTATTTTTTTGAGCCTCTAGACACCTTAACCCTTGATAAGTTCATATCCATACAGGCAGAAGCAATGCGATGGGCCCCTTATTTATATTTCAGTTATCCACAGATGCTGGCAAAAGCCAGTGCCGGGGAGGGCACCTTGGCGGGGAGGTATTTATTTAATGCATCGTTTCTTAATCCGGGGACTGAGTTATGGGAAAATTATAAAAATAAAGTTTTACTTAAATTGCTTTCTAATGAGAAAAGCCGGTCTTTGCTCTGGAAAATCTTCCTCCCGGTTTTTAAATATTCCTTTCAATCCATGCCTGAATTACATCAGAGAGTCTACCTGGACATGATCGATTATCTTGAAATATACTTTAAGGAATATGATATTGTGGCTACCCGGAAATTTTTGGAAGAAAATGAACCCTTTTTTGCTTATGAACACACTGATGGCACGACCAGCCCTTATAGAAAAATTAGTGCCCAGGTAGACCGTCTGATATTGATCTATAATATCAT
>JAHEGY010000250.1 GCA_024644875.1 Cyclobacteriaceae bacterium | reverse complement strand
AAGGCGAATACTGGCTTTTGCACAATCATTTTTGTCAGGCTGAAGGTGTGACTAATTTGGATAAAGTGCCTGAAGCAGGCGCTTTAATTTCGATTGGATTCGCCAAACCCGAAGGGGGATCGGGTGGATATGCTCGGTATATTGCCATTTGCCCGTCAGATTGGAAATACGGGGTATCCGTTCTTGAATCCCCTGGGGCACCCTTACCCAAACAACCCTACCCACTGAGACGGGATCAAAACGGTGTGTTAAAACCAACTAAACCATAATTTCATTACAAATTTAATGGGGGGCATCCTATCCGAGTAATGATATTGGAATACAAATTATATCCCAAACTAATCGAGGATGTCCTCTCTTTCTTTTTGATATCTGAATGACGAAAGAAAAATCTACTTGATATTCATACCTTATCTGTAACCTTAAAAAAAATTAGCAATAGAATATACTGGCAGATACATGACATTTCGTAAAAGCTCTAATCACAATCAAAACCAGGAAACATCACAAATTTCGTTGCAAAGTATTTTAAGATCAATTTGATAAATCACCCAAAGCGTTTGATCAAGTTCTGGTTAGTCATAAAATGAAAGGAGGGGAATTATGAAAGTAAAATCGTATTTTAGTAGATTTTTTGTTTCATCGATCGTAGCGTTCGTATTCCTTTGTTTCGTTGCTGTCATTACATCTTCGGTAAGAGCCGCGCCATTCATAAGCTCTATGCCGACAGTCGTCGATCCAGGCTACAAGATACAAATTCTTGTACCTGGGTCATATTTTCATGGCATCCACGGACTTACTTTTGACAGCCAGGACAACCTGTATGCCGGCAGTGTCGTTGGACAATCAATATATCATGTAGATACTGACACTGGAGACATCAGTGTCTTCATTGGCCCGCCCAACGGAATGGCTGATGACCTTGAATTTGGTCCAGATGGACGAATCTATTATACATCCTTTTTGATGGGTAAAGTTCATGCTAAGGGAGCCGACGGGAAGGTTACGGTCTTGGCAGAGGGTTTGCCCGGAATCAACTCTTTGGCTTTCAACCAAGAAGGTCGCTTATTCGCCACCCAGGTTTTTCTTGGTGATGCACTGTACGAGATTGATCTTTCGGGGCAAAAAAATACAAAAATGATTGCTGAGAAGCTGGGTGGACTCAACGGTTTTGACTTCGGGCCAGATGGCTATCTTTATGGCCCACTCTGGTTCAAGAAAGCCATTGCCAAAGTTGACGTCAATACGGGTCAATTAGAAGTTGTGGCGGAAGGATTTAACGTGCCTGCTGCGGCTAACTTCGATTCAAAAGGAAACCTATTTGTAGTTGACACAGCAGTAGGTGAATTGATCCAGGTGGATGTGTCCACAGGGGAAAAAAAAGTTATCGCTAATTTAGATTCATCAATAGACAACCTTGCCATCAATTCCAAAGACCAAATATACATCACGAACATGGCAAAAAATGGAGTTTATGAAATTGATAAGAAAACTGGAAAAGCCCGTGCGGTTGTTGAAGGAAAACTGGCCTGTGCTCAAGGGGTTGCGGTCTCAAACGATCCTACCGGAGATACTTTATATCTCGCAAATTCCTTTTCCTATTTGAAGGTGGACGGTTTTACTGGAGATACCATTTCAGGTATTCGTATGCACACTGAAGGAAAACATCTGGAATATCCCAACACCGCCTCCGTTCATGGTGATAGTGTATTGTTGACCAGCTGGTTTACTGGAACTGTTCAGGAGATCGACCGGAAAACTGACGAAACTAAGAGAATGCCTCATGGATTCAAAGCTCCGAGTCATGCTCTGTTGATGGATGATGGGAGTATAATAGTAGCCGAAATAGGCACCGGAAGTCTTCTAAAGATAACTGATCAAGAAGGCAAAGAACGGACTGTTGTTGCCAAGGATTTGATTGTCCCAATATATCTGGCCCCAGCTGGCCCTGATGGGGTATACGTGACCGAGGCCATGGCGGGTACAGTTTCCCGCATTGATCTCAGTAATGGAGAAAAGAAGGTCGTTGCCTCAGGACTGATGATGCCAGAAGGGATCGCAGTTTTTCCGAACGGTAAATTGGCAGTTGTTGAAACAGGAACACGCCAATTACTAAAAATTGATCCTGCATCTGGAGCTATGGCTCCTCTGGTGATAAATTTGCCTGTTGGATTTCCCTCCTACCCTGGAGGGCTGCCTCCCTACTTGATCACTGGGGTAGCAATTTCCGAATCGGGTTCCATCTATGTCACTGGGGATTTGGAAAACGTATTATACAAGATTTCACCCAAATGATGATCGACTGTGATTCGAGGCCATGACGCTCATTTTGAGGGTCAGGCCTCGAACAACTTATGTTAGAGCATCTGGTCAGCTACCGATGACCTGGGACTGCTGATACCTATTGATATCCAAGCTATTTTAGAGACAACAACACCTTTGGAATCTCCAGCAAAGCTGGAAAATTTTTAGGCTAAAGAAACTTGTGATATAATCATTCCGGCTTATTTGGTGTCCGGTACTGATAACTGCTGAGACTGTCGAAAAACCCTAAATTCGCTTTTTTGATGTTTGTAAGTTATTGAAATTATAACATGCGAAATTGGCAAAATTGCCATTTTTTGACTTTTTCGACAGTCTCGCTACCTAATTGAAGAGGAGAACCGCATGCTATCACGAAAAGAAATCGAAAAATTGCTAAAGGACTGGAACCAAGCCTGGGACAGGCACGAC
>JAHEGY010000056.1 GCA_024644875.1 Cyclobacteriaceae bacterium | reverse complement strand
CATCAGGGGAATAGGCCAGTTGACTATGCGAACTGAACTTTCTGGGTTTTATATCTTCAACGAGCACTGCAGGTTGGCCACCTTCAATCGGTATCGCTTTGATCTCGTCTCCAGAGAAAAAAGCAATATGTTTACCGTCCTTAGAATAGGTAATGGCCCCTTCCTCCAAACTATCTGCTTCGGAAGTAATTTCCCTGATTTTACTATCTTCAATGTTCATAATGTAAATTGCGGAGAAGCCATTATTGTCAGTCATCTCATCAACAAAAGCGATCCATTTTCTATCAGGAGACCAGCACGGATACCTTTCGTACGTTTTATCGTTTGTCAGCCTAGTTGGGGATCCTCCCTCCAATGGGATCATCCATAGGTCACCCCCTTCGTCTGGATTATAAGGCTCCTGATATGCACTTACGATCATCATCTGGCCATCCGGTGATATATTGTGACCTCCCCCCGGCACGATGGAGACAAGCCACCGTTCGGGTTGCACAGGCACATCAACGGGATTGCCCCCTCCTGCGGGGACATATTGTGTCGAAGTTTTATATTCTTCCTTGTCATTCATTCGTACAGATCCTCTGAAGTAGATGTACTCTCCATTGGGTGACCATCGTGGATAATAGGGCCATCCTCCCTCGGCCGTTATCTGCACAGCTTTCCCTCCGGAAGCCGGTACTGTGTATATAGCATTATGTTCCTCCGATTGGATGAATACACCAAGTTCTTCATTAGGCGTCCAGCCTGCCAACATATTCCAACTGCTATTAGGAAGTACGATCTTTTCAGGTTCTCCGGCACTAGATGCGTCTGGTGTAAGTGAGTATATCCATATTTCCTTGCTGTCATTTGAGCCTCCAGGTTCGTTGTGTGCAGCGATGTATTTGCGGTCAGGCGACCACATAGGACCTCTCAGTCGACCATCAACGCTGGCTAACTTCATGGGATTGCCACCAGTTGAAGCGGCGATCCAAAGATCACCTTTCATCAGATTGCCCTCGCTGTTTTCCTGCCAATCATCCCGATTGCTATAACCTACATATGCAATAAATTCGCCATCTGGTGAAAACGACGGAATCCGCGCCCAGCTGGAGGAGACCTGCTCGGGCTCACCTCCTGTTGTAGGAATTGTATATATGTAGCGTTTGTGCGGATCCGGCATTTCCAGTTTAGTGCCAAGCTCGAGCGCAGAAAAAGCCAACATTTGACCATCGGCTGACAAGCTGAGTTTATAGCTCCAGGAGTGTCCTCCACGGTCGGGTAACATAACTACTCGAGGTTCACCACCGTCCACAGGAATTATATAGGCGGCACCCTTGTCATCGGTCTGACTATTGACCGCTATCCATTCACCGTCTACTGACCAGGCCATCAGGCTACCACTGTCCCAACCTCCCGGTATCTTGGCGAGCAGGACCGGCTCACCCGCGATATCTGGATTAACCTTACCATGAAGTGGAACGATCCATACAGCACCATCAGAGAAAAATGCCAATTTTTCCCCATCAGGTGACAGAACACCATTCTGTGGTTTGCTGGCTATTTCTATTTTCTGAAAAATTGGCTTGCGATTGAGATCGGTCTGTGCTAGTTGAAGGTTTGCGAGCCTTTCTTTTGCCATAGCTACTTCACCCTGTTGGTCAGGATAGTTGTCAAGTACCTGTTGATAAGCTTTTTGCGCCTGATTCAATCCTAATTTTTCATAACACAGGCCAATATGATACTGGGCCTTTGCCGCAATAGACTTGTTCTCAGGATAATCTTTAATAATTGTTCGATATACCTCTATAGCCGCTTCCAGCTCACCTTGTACCTCTTCGAGCTGAATAGCTTTGGGGAGGAGTTCCTCAGCTGTTTGAGTGAAAGAATCATAACTTATTAATATCATGCAGATAGCGATGATCAATTTAAGTAATTTTCTAATGTTCATATTATTCTCCTTTCCGACATGTTAAAAATTATTTTAACCGAAAGGTACCGTATCAAATGTGAATAGATGTTAACGGATTGTAAAAGAAGGTAAAACATTATTGCTGCATTTTTTAAAGGAATTTATACCCTAATCCATGAACTGTTATGATTAGCTTAGGATCTTCAGGTTCATTCTCAATCTTACTTCGAAGCTTAGCAATATGGGCATCTACGGTTCTGGTATTCGGAAAAGAATCATAGCCCCAAATCTGACTCAAAAGATCATCGCGGGTAACAATTTCGCCCTGTTTTTTAATGAAATAATGGAGTATCTCATACTCACGAGGTGACAATTTCAGGGATTTGCCTTCTTTTCGGGCAATATATTTCTTAAAGTTGATTTCGATATCACCGAACTGGTATACGTCTGATGGATCTGATCCTGACTTTACGCGACGTAATACAGTCTTGATTCGTGCAATCAATTCAAGAACACTGAAGGGTTTGGTGATATAATCATCCGCTCCAAGCTCCAGACCGGTGACAATTTCAGCTTCCTGGCTTTTGGCCGTAAGCATAATTATAGAAATATCAGGCATTTCCTTTTTCAGCCGCTTACATACTTCGTAGCCATTGAGCTTAGGTAGCATAAGATCAAGTATTATAAGATCCGGGACCTCCTTGAGTGCTTTCTCATAACCTGCTTCACCATCATAGGCTGTGATTACCTGATAGTCCCTTGCCTCAAGATTGAATTTCAAACCTGTTACCAGGTCTTTTTCATCTTCAATGATCAGGATCTTTTTCATTTGCATTTATTTTATTTTAAATCATCTGACTGGGACAATTTTCAAAGGAATTACGATTGTAAACTTACTTCCTTTGCCAAGCTCACTTTCTACATCAATTGCCCCATTGTGGGCTTCAACAATATGTTTTACCAGGGCCAATCCCAGTCCACTCCCTCCTGTTTCTTCCATTTCAGATGTTGTAACACGATAAAATTTCTCAAAGATCTTGTTTAACTCTCCCTTTGCAATTCCAACACCATTATCCGTTACAGAAACCAAGGCAGAGGTTGAATTCCTATTCACTTCAACCTGTATGAATTTTTGATCTTCAGAATATTTTACAGCATTACTAAGTAAGTTTAGAAGCGCCTGGGAAATGGCATCCCGGTCAATTTTAAGCTCAATTTTCTCTTCAGGAAATACGCTCTTTATTTCAAAACCATTATCACGGATATGAAATTTATATGCTTCCATTGAATCCCTGACAACTTTCACAAGATCAGATTCTTCGAAACGGTACTTCTTTGTTCCGGCATCCATCTTTGAGAAGTCCAGTACATTATCAATCAGATGGCTTAGTCTTTCGCTCTCTTTTCTGATAATGCTATAGAATTCCCGTCGTTTCTTTTCATCCTTAACCATTCCCGTATCAAGTGTTTCACCAAACATTCTTATGAGCGTAAGAGGTGTCTTGAGTTCATGAGATACACTTGAAACGAATTCTGATTTTAAACGTGATACTTCCGATTCGTGTATTACAGCGCGTACCATTATGAAAACTCCAACAACCATAACAAAGAGTATGCCCCCAAAAAGTATCAGGTAGAGTCGCTGCTCATTCCCTACAATCTGTTCAACTGATTTCCCATCGGGGTCAAACAGTGCCACTTTCCAATTGAGCAAAGGCCGGGAGAAACTTTCAGCTACCAGATAGTTTGATATGGGAAGGTTTTGCTGCAGGTACAACAAACTGTCCTTTTTATCAAGAACACCAACAAATACGTCACTGCCTAAATCTATTGTATTCAGAATTGCTGGAAACAAATTCGAAAGGAGGTAATCTTCTTCAAATTCATATCCTATACCAAATATTCCAGCCAGTTGAAATTTATCAGGAAGTCTAAAATATCCAATTTGCATGACAGAATTGTTTTCTTCCGCTGATAGGATCCTTGATTGTGATTCTGAAGGTGATCTATCCTTAAAATCTGACCTTATCGTGGATATCATATTTAGTTTAATGAAGGTAAGAAATGAAGTTTGCTCAAGAATCCTGTTCTCAACGGCCCTCATTGAGTCCATATCTCCTAGATTTAAATCAGCCACATCGCGGGATTCATATTCTCCTAATTCAGCACTTGTAATTTTCAGGTAATAGGAATAATCTCCATCAAGTAGATCCCAGGGATTGTTCAGCAGATACCGAAATAAATCAATAAGACTCTTACGCCAATTTTCAATGTCATTCAATCCTTTATATCCATCTTTGATTTGAAAGAGGGCTACGGCAATTGCCGGAACGCTTCCAATTACTAAATTTTTATCTTTTAGTTCAAGGATCTTTTTATATTCAACTATACCCTTGGCATAATTGCCCGCTTTATAATGACATCGACCGATCCTGGATAACAAAAGTGCTTTCTCCTGGTCTGTTATTTGATAGTTAAAAATGTTCTTATAATGCCCGATAGCCATATTGAAATTCCTATTCATGAATTCTGCTTTTTCAGCGATATTAAAAATGTTCTGTGCCTGCGGTTTAAATAAAGAGGGCATTTCGGGATAAGGATTCCAATCGTAGGAGATGTATGAAGCGATCAATCCCCATTCATCATTAATCAGAAACAGATTTTTAAAAGCAGGATATTCAGACCTGAGATCCCTGAGCCACACTTTCAGTTCGTCAGGTTCATTTGTGTCAGGATTTGACTCGATAACCCTGTTTCGGAAGTTTACCTCCAGTTGGGAAACTTCACTTTCTAATTTATCACGTACAAGGTTTACTGTGCCAATATATTTGGCTTCCAGGTTATCTGCTTTTTGATTGATAGAGCGCAGGCTCATATAGCTGATGATGGCTCCCGGGATCAAAATTAAAATGAATGCGAGTAAGAGAATTTTATATTTCGAGGTGATAAGCTTAAAAAATTTAAACATATCATAATTTATCAATTTCCAGGGTAAAACCCTTTGAGTGAATGTAAAAAAATGTAAAGATATGTAAAACCCTCCCTCTTATCATGAGCTGCAAAATAAGAATGGCGAGAGGGCCCGGAATGAAATATTATTTTTGTAGCTTTTCCAAAACCTCATTATAATCTACTGCCCACATGGCACCTTCAGGACGTACTTTTTCCATTTCATAATAACAATAGCAAATCCATTTCCCATCGGGCGACCATGAAATTTCATATTTATAACTCGGATCACCAGAGGCGATTTCGATTAATTCACCGCCTTCTGAGGAGATTTTATATAAATATGATCTATCTTGTTCGGATTCTTTTCTTGTATCAACGATTAGATGTTTCCCGTCAGGTGACCAGATGAACCTGGCAGTCCAATTTAACCAGTGAGATTTAAAATCGAAGATCACACTTACATTATCGGTTATGATACTATGTTTGATCATTTTTTCATCCCGTTCATATATGAAAGATTTACTGTCCGGTGACCATCCATAGGGCCAAAGTAGATAATCTTCTATTTTTTTTATTGACTTACCATCTAGTGCTGTTATTATACGGCTTCCCTGTTTAAATTCAGGGTTATCGATAAATTCCTGGTAACTTAACATGGTACCATCAGGAGACCAGGCAACCCATTTTTTTATCTTTTCTGGTGTTTCTGTTACCCGTATAAATTCTTTACTTATTAGATTATAAACCCAGATATCCATATCATGAATAACAGCTAGTTTGCTACCATCAGCTGACCAGGACAACTGAGTGTTATATGCACCTTGCCTACTCCAGTTTTCAATAATCTGAGTTGGGGGGCCGATAATCTTTGCATCCTTGACGGATATGGGTATAATAAAAAGATCTTCTTCTTCATTTTCTTTCGTTACTTTAAAAAGTAGCTGTTTATTATCTGGTGAAGTATTATAAGCAAAAGGTTTTCCATTAACATCGATATCAAGATCTAAAAGGAAGGATTCACCACCAGAAATTGGGACAACCCTGATAGCAGCATCTCCCTCATCCATCTTATTGTTTCTCTCACCCTGTACAATGATCATTTTGCTGTCGGCTGACCATTGAGCGCCGTATACAGGAAGATGAACTACTGGTTCACAGGAAGGCCCCCCAGAGGAAGATGCCACTTTCATACCCCAATGAAAATTATATGAAGAACGATATAACAAAATCCTTTGACCATCCGGTGAAAAGGATAAATAACTTCCTGCCTCTTCTGGCGGTTTTAGCTTTAGTTCTTGTTTATCGGTTAACCGTATTAAATTCAGTGACCGCCCCCAGCCTTTGCTGGTTTCATCGCTAAACAACCATTCTCCATCGGGAGTCCAGTGTGGAACAGTATGTCTGGTTTTACTATTGTCTGATAATTTTACAGTATTTCCTCCCTTGTAAGAACTAAGCCATATTTCATCGTACATTCTTATAAATGCTAAGGAATCTCCATCTGGTGAACAGGCTGGATATACAACAGGAATAGGCTCTTTTGATAGTAGTTTTATAGTTCCATCTGAGATGGACAAAGAATAGATTTCAGGGTAATCTTTTTTATTGTAATCGATCATACTAAAAATAATCTTTTTATTATCGGGTGACCAGTTGATTCCATATATTTTACAATCTCTTATGAGCAGATTTTGTGCAGATTTAATAGGTTGACCCGTCTCTGATGAAACGTTAATAACGAAAATAGACGAATCTCCTTTCGTAAATGCAATCTTTTCACCATCAGGTGACCATTTGGAGTCATCAACCTGCATATCAATAAACTTAAATGGTTCCGTATCATCCATCGGGATAATTGTATTATTTTTCAAAAGAAACTTCCCATTTGGTGATAGTCGAGTGCCTGCTGTCCATTTAATTATATCACTTTTCCCTGCAAGTGTCTTGATTTTTGTATATGTAATCCCAGATTCATGATCTACAATTATATTCTCATCGGAGTAATTATTAATCTTACCTGTGACATTATCAACATTCATAGCATTCTGAACCTGGGTAATCATCAACTCCGATACTGGAGCAATAGTGCTTTCCGGATTTTCTTCAATAAGATTTTCAAAAGTAGCTAGTGCCTCATCATATCGACCAGCTTTAAAATAAGATTGGCCCATATAGTACTGGGCATTCTGAGCTATCAGGGAATTTGGATTCAATTGTATGGCAGTTTCATATTCCTTTATGGCTGATTCATATTCCCAAACCTTATATAATTCATTTCCTTCGTTAATATGTCTTTCTGCCTTTTCTCTCATATCAGCGGCATAGTCATCAAGATATTCTACCCTCGCCAATGCAAGAGCCATTTCATCCTTCTGGTCAGTGTATTTGTTAATTACCTCCTGATATGCTTGATAAGCTTCCGGGGATTCCATCTTCTCATAACAAGATCCAAGATGCAATAAAGCTTCGGCCGATACCTTTCTATTATCCGGGTATTGATCGACAATCGACTTGTATGTCTTTATGGCTTCATCCAGTTCACCATTTACTTCTTCCTGATAAATGCCTTCAGCAAGTAGTGCCTGAGGATTCTGTTCCTGACATTCGACATGCATTATAAGCCCAAAACAACATACTGATAGAAAAATATAGCGTTTCATGTTTCCTTTTTTATATAAAATTAGATGCCAAACTTTACATTAATATCAAGGATTTTTAAAGTATTGTTAAGTTTTTGTCAAATCATTATCCAGATGAAATTTTATATCCTCTTCCCCGTATACTTATGATTAATTGTGGATTTTCAGGCCCTTTCTCTATCTTTTTTCTCAAATTGGCAACATGAGTATCAACCGTTCGAGGTGACACAATCACATCTTTTCCCCAAACTTCATCCAGTAATTCATCCCGATTGATTACTCTTCCCCTGTTCCTGATAAGATATTTCAGAAGTTCAAATTCATGAAGGGTAAGATTGATCTTTTCATCATTTTTATAGCATTCATATTGTTTGAAATCAACTTTTAGCCCTTTGAAAAAAAATACATCTTTAATATTTACTTCTGAAGTCGCTTCTATCCTTCGAAAGATGGATTTTACCCGTGCCTGTAATTCCCGTGGGCTGAAAGGCTTTGTGATATAATCGTCCGCACCAATTTCCAAACCTACTACCCGGTCAATTTCCTGTCCTTTTGCTGTTAACATGATAATCGGTGTCTGATTATTCTTTGATCTAAGTGCTTTACAAATCTCAAAACCATTCATTCCAGGTAGCATGATATCCAGTATGATTAAATCAATCTCTGGATCGTCTGCCATTGACAAACCATCAATACCATTTGCGGCAATTGCCACTTCATATCCCTCCAGAAGAAAATCATCTTCCAATGCCATTCGTATGGATTCTTCATCCTCAATGATCAATATTTTCTTCATAACAATATTAGTTTATGCTTTCGGTAGAATTACTGAAAAAGTGCTTCCTTTTCCCGGGCTGCTATCAACCAC
Organism: Cyclobacteriaceae bacterium; assembly: GCA_024644875.1. Taxonomy (GTDB): domain Bacteria; phylum Bacteroidota; class Bacteroidia; order Cytophagales; family Cyclobacteriaceae; genus JAGTVG01. The sequence goes on along the minus strand of JAHEGY010000056.1, from coordinate 18,913 downwards.
AATATCACCTTTATGGGCTTCTACAATCTGCTTCACGATTGTCAACCCAATCCCGCTTCCTTTAACCGATTGTGTAAGTTCATCTCCTGCCCGATAAAAACGATCAAATATCTTATCCCTATCATTCTTACTGATACCTACACCAAAATCTGTGATATTGATAACAACATTCTGTCCATTGTCCACCATTTCGACATTGATTGTTTTTGAATCTCCGGAGTATTTACATGCATTGTCAAGGAGGTTGTGCATTACCTGTTCCATAGCTTCTTTATCGAAAGCTACTTTACATATTGAATCCCCCATAGAAAGATGTATCTGAAATCCCTGATCGTCCGTATTTTTATTAAAAGAAGCTACCACATTTCTTAAGAAATAATAGATATTACTTGTCTCAAAGCGGAAGCTTTTTTGATCCCCTTCCATTTTTGAGAAATCAAGAATATTCTCTATAAGGTGGCTCAATCGCTCACTCTGAAGTAAAATCATATGATAATATTTCTTTTTTCTCTCTTTGGATGGAACTCTTTCTTGATCCAGCATCTCAGCCATCTGTCTTATAGAAGTTAAGGGGCTTTTAAACTCATGGGAAACAGTCGACATAAAATTCGATTTCATTTTAGAAAATTGTATTTCATTATTAATGGTTCGGAGCGTGAAGAACAATCCAAATGCAAGAATGATTATGATCACAATAAAAATATAGAAAAAGAGACCTTCTCTGGAATTTATTAATGATAGGAATAATCCAGAATCCTCTGGATAAAGTATTAGTGATAATGAAGGCATATTTGACGGAAAGTCAGTTAAAACTGGTATTTGACCCTCTGGGGTCTTATCAGACTTCATTAATATTTTCTCATATTCATCTGTAACTTCCCAACAAAAATTTGAACTGCTTGCTTTTTCGTGTATCAATGATAGAATGGTATTTTTTAATAAGTGATCCGTATCAATAATTAATCCCCAATAACCATTGTTATTCTCTACAGGTATTGACCAGAAATATGACTTTGTGTTTATTCTTGCTTTTAGCCTGTCAACTGAATTGGTTTTACCCGGGTTATGATCGTTGGCAATAATTTCCTGGCTTCCAAGAAATGCGAGGAGATATTCTGTATGTGTTTCTGAAATTGAAATACTATCTTTTTTGCTGCGAATTTCATACAATAGTTGATTCAATTCTCCTTTATTAGAATTTTCACATTCCATAATTATTTTATCAGCCTTGGATAGAATGAAAGCATAATTTGAGTATCCAATTTCCCATTTAGATTTTTGAATCTGATTCAATAAAGCTTGAATATTTCTTAAGGCTGATAATGGATCTAATTTTTTGAAGTAGAGAGCACTTTTTTCAAGCAAAGCTATAGCTCCCAAAGGGATTCTATTTTGAATAAAAATCATAGGATAATTATTCCAGATCAAATCATATGTCTCTATTGCTTCATTCTCTAGTTCAAGTTTTTTCTGTATACGGGCTATGGCATTTAATATTTCTCCACCAGATTGCTCTTCCTTTACTTCAGACATAATGTTTTGATAATATTTCAGAGCCTTCTTGTAATCTTTCTGCTTGAACTCATATTCCCATCCTTTATCGAGAATACTCTTTGTAGTCTCAATTTTTATTGGATCAATGGCTAAAAGCAGATTATCCGGGATATACATCATTCCTTTGTTTAGCATCTTAGGTTGCCCAATTTCCGGAACATAAAATATCCCGGTTATCGTTTGATGTTGATCAAAAAATTCACTTAATATCGAATCCGTAAAAATTGTCTTCCCGGGAGGTGTTGTTGAATCAATAATTCTAATAAAATTATATTCAATCGTAGCAAGTCTAGCATCTGTTAGTTGAATGATATCTTGGCTGATTTCTATCAGTTTTTCCCTTTGTTCGCGTTCAACCAAGGCTTGATCATTTTTAACACCCCTGAAAGCTAGAATTCCCAGAATGAGGCATGGAAAGACAATCACAAGGATATAATAAACTATTATTCTGTCTCTTTTTATTACTCTTCTTTTCCTCATTTTCAAGACAACAAGAAATATAAATTTTTAGTTCAGAATTATTTCAATTTGGCAATTATGTATCAATTATATTTCAAGAATTGTATTAGTATTGTCAAGAATGTGTTAAGATTCCCTTTTTGGTAAAAAATCAATATCTTTTTTTATAAAGTCTATCGATAGTTCCAGCGTACTTTGTAGATCCTGGTATCCCCGACATATATTCTTTTATCTGGATTTTTGAAATAGATATTATACGACCACCATTCCTCCTCAGCTTTGATATATACCACTTGTTTTGTTATTGGATGAAAATCAACTGATTTAACATGGTCATATCCAGCCAGGGGAATATATTCCTCAAAAGTTTCTTCTATTTTGTTAAATATCCAGACACTATTTGTTTCCGTAAGGATAAGTTGATCCTTATCAAGTGTAGAATTCAGATCATGTCCACTAATACCGGGTATTTTAAATGTTTTTATTAACTCGATTCCCGGCGAAGAACTATCCCAGTTTCGGAGACTATACTTTCTTAGTTCATCATATCCGATGGCATAAAGAATTTGACTTTCCTGATCCCAAACCACCCCATGGGCAGAGTATAGACTGTCGGAATAAATGACTTTATCAGAATGACTGAGATCATAAACATTCAAGCAATTTCCTTTGTCTCCTGTAGAACCAGTAACTACAATTCGATTGTTGGATAAAAATTCTGCCGAATGTGCATTGCCAACTTGAGCATAAAAGATTGACGCCTTTGTTTTCCGATCCACTAAAACAACCCCTCCCCCGGAGGAGGTTATTAGAATCTGTCTCCCATCATGTAGTGGCTTGCATTCATCAGTAGTACGCATTTTTCTCCTAAAACTGGCAGGAAGATCTGAATCGCTTGCGGACCAATGCCAGGTGATATGTGGGATGCTGTCTTTTGTTTTATTATAATCGAGGATATAGACTGCAGTGTCTCCACATACAATCAATTCAGATATTTTGTCTTTATGAATTAAGTTTGGGGAAGAAAAGAATAAGAATATCGGGGTAAAAATCAATAGGAAATTCATAATATCAAATTAGGGGAAATTTTGTGAACTCATAGTTTTATACAAATACATAATCCCAAAATTTGTGGCATTTATCTAATATTCCACACATAATCAGTATAGCAATCATTACAATTACTAGTAAAACAGGGCCATATGTATAATAGTTCCGTGATGTGAAACAATTATCTCAATTAATCAAGCGGGAGGTTCATTTTCCTTAAAAGCTCTATAAACTTGGGGTCATCCCGGACAAAATCGAAAAAGTACACACCTGTAGAAATATAAGGCATCCCAGGATCATTCATTTCAAAACCTATTTCCAGCCATTCGACGGCTTTTTCAGGCTCGTTTAATTCAGGACGATATATCCAGGCCATATCTGTGGGCATGACATAACCTGTTCTAAATCTTTCTTCATAGACTTCAGCGATATATTTTATCGCAGCTTTATACCCCTTTTCTTCAAAGGTTTTTTGTGCGTTAAAGATGACTTTATCATCATACGAGAATTTTAAATTCTGAATTAACGCTTCAAAGGATTTTTCATAATCACCCTGAGCAGCATAAGCTAAATCCAATGCATACAATGTAAGTGGATGATTAACCCCTTTTGTAATGGAAATTACTTCTTCATATTCTCCTCTGTCCAGCAATATGACTGAATATAATGCCTGGATAAGTGGATTCAATGGATCCAGCTCCATAGCCATTTTACCCTGTTCATAAGCTTCATCAGACCTTCCTAAACACATTAAAAGATGGCCATAATATGCCCTTGCAAACGCATCATTTGGATTTGAATCCAGTACCTTTAAAAATTCCTTTTCTCCCTTTTCCCAATCCCATTCTGTCCAGACAGCAATCAATGCGTTTACATATCGTACAAAATCGGCATCCGGCTCAATTTCAATTGCCTTACTAATATTCTCATATATTGGCGGATTGGCAACAGAAGGCGGGACTATACTAAATTGCTTTGCACCAACCCACCACTGTGCAATAGCTGCATAAGGAATGGCCCAGGAAGGATCTATCTCCATTGCCAGATAATAATACTCCAGAGATTTTTCAAGACCTTCCGGAGTAAGTTGTTCCCAATAATACAACCCCTTCAGATATGCATCGTATGCCTCACTGTCCACCGTTCTGGACACTGCAAGTATTTTTTCCTCCTCCGGAGTTAATATAACATTGATTTTTTCTGATATTTCTTTAGTTATATTATTGTACAGTTGAAGGATCTGGCTTTTTTCTTCGTAATAATCCTGAACCCAGAGTGTTTGCTCTTCCGGATAGGCACTGACTACTTTTATCTGCAGGCAGACACTATCTCCCAGGCACAATACCGATCCTTCTATAATGACATTTACGCCCAATTCGTCCGCAATTTCAGGAATTGATTTTTCCACATCTTTATAAGCATTGGCGGTGGTTTTCGATTTTACCTGTAATGAACTGATCTTTCCTATATCCCCAATTAGTGCTGAATGCATTCCAGCCACAAAATATTCGAGTGTATCACTGCCTATATAATTGTCGAATGGAAGGACAAGAATTGACTTATCTGAATCAGAGGGAGGGTTGATGATCCCTGGCATATAATAAATTACCAGGTAGGAAATCAAAGCAACGATAAGTATCCCGATGATGATGGGTGTCCGGCCATAGCCAAGCGGTCGGATTAACTCACCTGTATCAATGGAATACTCCAGGAAGCTGGGGTCTGCACTGGTAATCTTAAATGCCCCCAGTGGTGCTTCCACGCCTTTCAACGCTTGTTCACCCATAGGGGTAATCTCCAATCCATACTTGTTTTTAATATCCCGGTATACGGCTTCGGATATGACTACGCCATGGGTATCTGCTATTCCCTGTATCCTGGAGGCGATATTAACACCATCGCCCAGCACATCCTGTTTTTCAAATATTACATCCCCCTGGTGGATGCCAATCCTTAAAGGAATATCCAATTCTTTGACCGCTCTTTGTATAGATAAGGCACATTTAATGGCATCCATGCTGGATGGAAAACTGGCCAGCATTCCATCACCCATTTCTTTAAGTAATCTGCCTTTATATTTCCTGATCAGTCTCCAATGTATACGCCGGTTCTTTTTGATATAATCAAATGCCTTCCTCTCGTCAGAACCCATCAAAGAGGTATATCCGACGATATCGGAAAACATGATGGCTGCTAATCTACGTTGTTGCATTCTCGAAGATAAATTGTTTAAAAACCAGCTGTCCGACTCCTGCGATCCCTTCAATTTACAAAAAATATATATAATTGATCCTTACGCCGTTAAGTTATTTACTCCGGACTTGAGTTTCCCGGGCACAGCTAATGATCTAATGATTAATGATCATTAAAATAAAAAGATAATTGTGCCTTAACCAGAATTAAAAGACCGAATTATTCCTGTCTACAATTCCTTTATATAGAAATTGGCAAATTCCATGGGCATATCCGGAACTTGAATACCAATTGCTCCTACATCCGGAAGATCCGTTATAAATACATTATTGACTACTGTTTTTCCATTCAATAGCACCTTAATTTCATTTTGGACAACAGTAATTTCAAACCGGTTCCATTCACCTGCGCTATTATCTGCCCTAAGTATGGGAGTAGCTGTCCTTCTAACCTCCGTATCGTAAACCCCATCCTCCCTGTATCCAAGAATCCCTCCAGATCCTTCTGGCCATGTCGTCATGAAAACACCAATATCTTCTGATCCCCTGAAAACAATCCCGCCCTCTCCGGCATACCTGATGGGCACATTGATCTTTTTACCTTGCGGATCAATCCCCTGAGTACCATTCGGCATGATCACAGGCACGGCCATAGCCACTGGTTCCCCGGTAAACCTCCAGTCCACTATCAAATTAAAATCCTTAAATTCATTTTCTGTCCAGAGAATATTCTCCGATGATCCTTCGGGACTCCCATTGGATAGTAATCGCCAGTCATCCGGTTGCCAAAAACTCTTTACTTCTTCAGCTAAATTCCATCCCCGCAGATCCTGACCATTATAGAGAGAAACATACCCCCTGTCCTGGATGGCCGTTTGCTCTTTTAAGGGAGATGATCCCGGTAATTCCTTGATCCTTATGTTCTTGAAATGCACCTCACTCCCTTCTGACTCAAGGCAGATATACCCTTTTCTGGGATTCACATGAAAGGCCCTCGAAACTACTATGCCATTTACCGCCAGTGTTAATATGCCATCTCTGCTTTCCACCCGGTAATGGTTCCATTCGCCAAAGGGGTTTGCCCTTTCTTCCCTGGGGAACGTTCGCATCCAACCTGCTCTATAGAACGGATCTTCATTATCCCTGGTCATACTGGCCCCATGAATGGCAAATACATCACCGTGATTGCCATCCATGATCTGGCATTCGACGGATCTTGAAAATGGTTGCCCTGGTGCTGTGATATCATCAGAATGTATAAACAATCCGGCATTTCCATCTTTATGTAAATGTTTCCATTCCAGTTCCAGGATGAAATTCTCATATTGTATGTCTGTCCTTAGGATCCCCGTTGGTTTCCCGGTGCATATTATGAGTCCGTCACTGACAGTCCAGGTTTCAGGGGCACAATTTACGTTCACCCATCCTTCCAGGTCCTCACCATTGAACAATGGCTTAAAATCATCCTCCGCATGTGAATTGTAATTGCAATTACTAAAAAGCAGAATCAAAATACTGAGTACAAATGATGTTAAATTACGAGTCATAGGATTTAATTTATGGCGTATTCAATTTATTAATTTCAATTTTCCTTTAATCCCTCCAATTGATCTCTTCCCTGGTTATCACCCAGGGATCCTCCAACAATTCTTCAGCATTCAGGTTGCTGGTCATGGAAACATAATGATCCGGCCAGTCATGCCAGGTAGTCCAATAGAGGATATCGTTCGCGTGGTCTTTAATGGCTTTAAGCATCAGAGTATTGTCGAAGGATCCATCCATCTTACTATGATCCGGGCCACACTCGGTTAATGCCACAGGTTTACCCATTGCTTTGATGGCATCATAATCACAGATATGATAACCTTCACTTTCATAGACATTAATACCAACAATGTCGACATAGGGATCGCCAGGATAATGAAATCCAGGACTTTTGGAATAATCTCCTCCACAATGGGCCGCGACAGAGTAAACCCAGATCAGGTTATTCAGTTTTTTCTCATAGGTGAAATAATTGAACATATCCTGGTATACTTTTTTAAAATGTTCAGGATCGTCAGGACTGGATTTCCATCCCCACCAGAACCATCCACCATTCATTTCCTGCATAGGACGCCATAGAACGACCACACCGGCTTTTTGCAGTTCATCCAGGCCGATAGCGATCCTGTCCCATTCAGCATGCCATTTCGCATAAACAGGACTATCTTTTTCATAGAGTTCCTCTAATCTGACTTCATTCAAATCACGAGTGCCATTGTCTGTCCATGGATTATGGGGGGCCCAGTTTATGGTGATCAATCCTCCCTTATTCCAGTAATCGATAAGAAACTGGTTGCACTCGCTGAGCTGCTCGGGAGTGAATCGATTGGTATATTCGTAATCCACACCGATCATGCCAGGCCAGTACCCGGTTTCATTGTATAGTTCTTCTACATAAGCACCGTAACACCTGGTGATCTCATTACCATGACAACAGTTTTGTCCGGAAATAATCTTGTTTTCCGACTTCCCCTGGAGTGAATATAAATATTTAAGTACTTTATTAACATCTTCACTGGCATGTGGATTTACAGAATAGCGTTCAGTATTATTAATCTTACCACTACTATTGCATGCGGCTTGAACCAATAAAAAAATGCTGATTGTCAGATATACATTAAAAAGTTTCATATTGAAGAAATTCAAATTTTCAGATTACACTAAAAAAGTTCAGTAATCCCCGGAATTGCGACAGGTCTTCTTTCCATTGTTCCAAACTCCATTTTCGGGGGACTCAGATCCAGATTTGAATCCTTCAGGGCCCAGTCCCATTCAAGCGTTTTACCCGTATATGCACTCATTCGGCCTATAACTGCTGTGAGGGTACTTTCCGCAATTTGTTCTCCTTCGTTTAAGGCTTTATTGTTTCTAATACTATCGATCATTTCCTTATACTGGAGCACTGAAGGATTTGGAGACTCTCCTTCAAAAGTATATGGGTTATTGCCCTTGATAATGCCTTTTCTGAAATCCAAAATGGCAGATCCCTTTGTCCCCGAAACTCTTTGGTCTCCCCGCCAGGCATAGTTATCTATTTGCGTTCCCATATATTCAACCCGAACATCATTTGGAAAAAGATACTCTACTGAAAAATGATCAAATACATTTCCATATTCCATTCCGGTCCTGGATTGCCTTCCGCCTAATCCAACACAGGCTACAGGATGATCATTCATGATCCAGTTCATAACATCCAGGTTATGCACATGCATCTCGACAATGAAATCTCCGGATAGCCAGGTCCAGAAAAGCCATCGACGGATCTGATATTCCATTTCTGACCACTCACTTTGCTTAACTTTTTCGTTGGTTCTCCAATTTCTCATAGCGCCGCCCGAGCGGAAACATTGTCCGGCCACAATATCTCCAATTGCTCCGTCATGGATCCTTTTAATAGTTTCCCTGTTAGATAATAACCGCCGCATCTGAGTGCCCGAAATAACTGTTAGACCCTTTTCTTTTGCCAGTTTTGAACTTTCAATGATCGAGCGTACACCCACAGGATCCACAGCCACTGGTTTCTCAATAAAAACATGTTTTCCCGCCTCCACAGCAGCTTTGAAATGCAAGGGCCTGAAATTGGGCGGGGTGGTTAAAATAACCATATCGACACCTGAATCGATCACTTTTTGATAGGCATCAAAACCTACAAAAGTAGAATCTTCCGTTACCTTATATATTTCATCTACGGGTAATCCCCGCTTTTCAAGATTGGCCTTGATCCTTGACGGTACTTCATCGATATGATCCTGGAACAGATCACCCATGGCCACAAGTTCAATTCCTCCGGATGATTCTGCGCAGTCAATTATTCCAGCTCCGGTTCCACGGCCCCCGGTCCCTATCAAACCAACACGGATGGTATCAGTTGCGCCGGCATATACATATGAATGTCCCGAGACGAGTGCTGCAGCCCCTATCTGTGCAGACTTCCTGATAAAGGTTCTGCGGTTGAAAGGGTTGATTTTTGAATTTTCCTGGCTTTCCATTAAAAAATATTTTGTTTATAATATATTACAAGTTAATAATTTGGAGAGAAATATTATACTAAGGGTACAAAAAACAACCCCTCACTAAGAATAGTGAGGGATTTGCTAAACGTTTAGCGCGCCACATAACTCGAACAACTCATTAACATAACAATTCCCAAATTTTTAAAGTTCCTCAGGTATAACAATAAATGTGAATCTGGTACTCTAAAACCACTATTAGAAACCAAATTCGAATAAAAAATTCCCAGGGGCCAAGAAGATGCAAAAGCAATGATGCATTAAAGTCAATTTTTTATATATTGACCATGGAATTATAAACTCTAATTATCATGAAAACATATATCACAAACTTTGTGTTTCTATCCTTTTTCTTTCTTTCAATGAATTTCCTTCTGGCACAGGAGAATAAATGGATCGACCTGTTTGATGGAGAATCCCTGGAAGGTTGGTCAATCCATAGTGGATTCGCAAAATACAGAGTAGAAGATGGCGCTATTGTTGGAAATGCCGTAAAAGGAAGTCCGAATACCTTTTTATGCACTGACAAGGAGTATGGTGATTTTATCCTGGAATTCGAGGTATTTCTGAAGGATACTGAACTCAATTCCGGCGTTCAGTTCCGAAGTAAGATCGCTCCTGAGAATCTTACGTACTGGCTGAGAAATGAAAAGGGGGATATGTATCCAAAATTAGTCCCCAAAGACCGTGTTTATGGATACCAGGTAGAAATAGCGGGATCAGAAGTCGGAACCTCAGGTGGCATCTATGATGAAGCCAGACGGGCCATGATCAGGGAATGGTGGATTGAAAAAGGAAGTGAGGAAAGCAAGGCCTTTAAGGATGGACAATGGAACAAATACCGGATCGAATGTAAAGGACAATCCATTAAGACCTGGGTAAATGATATAATGACCGCCGACATAAAGGATGCCATGACCGCCAGCGGTATTATTGGCCTCCAGGTACATGACGTGGGCAATGACTCAACACCCTACGAAGTACGATGGAGAAATATCCGGATAATGATGTTAGATTAAATCAAGGACTATTACACTTGATTTCAGGGAATCGCGGGTGATAATTTCAGGAACCTGAACATAATATGTTCAGGGAATTAAACACAATATATTCCGGGATTACAGATTATCTATAACTTGCTTATTGTGAATTCTACCATCATAATATTCGGCGTTTTAAGCTTACCGGTTATCATCGTTTCAACAATATTTTTATATATCACAGCTATTTTTGACGAAAGGGAATGTATTCAATATTTCGGAAATAAATACATTGACTATATGAAGCGAAGTAAAATGTTTATTCCATACATATTTTAATGTATTCTAATTCCTATTCATAACGTAATGATCTGGATGGATTCTGCAGCGAGGCTATAATGGTATGATAACTGATGGTGATCAGGGAGATGAAAAGAATAAGCCCTGCTGCCAGGAGGTATTCCCAGGGATTCGAGTCAACCTTTATTTCAGCCGGATCCATAAACTTGTTTACGGCTCCGAGTGGCAAGGCTATTATTATGGATATTATAAGAAGTAGAATAAATTCTTTTGCTAATAATCTGAAGATCTCACCTGAGGTCGCCCCATGTATTTTGCGAATGCCTATCTCTTTTGTTTTTCTTTTAGTAACATAAGCGACCAATCCCAATAACCCGATAACACCAATCCCAATGGTAATCAACGAAAAAAACCCTATTGTATTTGCCATCCCCTTGTAAAATTTTAAGGACTCATAATCCATATTATCCTTCAGCAAATGTAGCTCAAAAAGTGTTTCAGGGTGAAATTCCTTATAAATTGACCTGATCTTTTCTGTCACTTGAGTGAAGCCGGCATCCTCTGAGAGTTTAAAGGAATATATATTATTGCCCACCATACTTCCTTCATGTAATAGCATAATTCCGGGTGGGATCTTAAGAAATGTAGTATATAAATGGTGGTCATTGACAACACCTAATACCTGGTATTTTTTTCCGCTGATATCAGTAATTCTTTTCCCAATAGGATCAGACCATCCGAAATGCCTGGTCGCTGTTTCATTGATTATACACCCCCCATCAAGATCTGAGGGGATATCCCTAGAAAAGTTCCTTCCTTTTAAAATATTCAGGTCAAAAACATCTATATAATCGTAGTGTACATAACTTCTTCTGATATTTATTTGCTCTCCTTCATAAGCACCTTCCCAGCTTACAATAGTACCGGAAGTCCCGTTGAAAGGAATAGCTGACGAGATACAGGCATCCTCAATCTCAGGTTCTGCGATCAATCTCTCCCTGATCAGATCAAAATTCTTCGTACCCTGCTCTTCATTTATTTTAACCCATGAGAATAATACATTTTCCCTGGTAAAGCCCAATTCCTTCTTTTCATGATATGTAAACTGGCGGTATATCATGATCGTAGTAAGGATCAGGAATGTGGCTATTACGAATTGAACAACCACGAGAGACTTTCTTAATAATGATCTTCCCCCGGTTCCTGAATTAGAAAACCGAAGGAATCGGATAGGCTTAAAAGACGACATATACACTGCCGGATAAATTCCGGCCAGAAACCCGATAACCAACGCGACGCCAAAGACCATTAATACGAATTCAATATTCTGAATGTATCGGATATCAAGCTGCCTGTCCACAATACGATTAAACAGGGGTAATGTGATCTCTGAGATCAGGAAAGCCAGAAATACTGAGATGAATGACAATGATACCGATTCAGAGATAAACTGAAGGAACAAAACAGACCGCCTTCCTCCAATTACTTTTTTTATGCCGATTTCTTTGCCCCTCGTTTCAGCATAAGCCGTAATCAGGTTGATAAAATTAATGGCTGCTATAAAAAGCGCCAGGCCGGCAACCATGGAATATAATGCTACCAGTAAATACATGCCTCCCAGATCCGAGGGCCTTAAATGGATAATAGAAAACGCCCGTAACTTCAGTGTCCCTTTGGTTTTCTCATCCTTATCCAGCATATATCCGGCAATCTTTGCCTGGAGATCTTCATTCTGGCTTCCATCCTGAAGTAATACATAGGTATAATAGCTGTAGTTATGCCAGTTATCCTCGAGGACAATATTATCAATAGCCTTTAGTCCATTGATATTGCATATATAACTGGGCCGAAGTGTTGAATTATCAGGTAATTTCCTGATCACGCCCGTCACCTTAAAAGGAAATTTGTTTCGGATCGTGATCGTCTGACCTATAGCATCGCCATCGGGAAAATACTTTTGAGCAAGTTCATCCGTAAGGACTATGGACAAAGGTTCTGAAAGTACGGTAGCCTTATTCCCATCAACAAACTCAAAAGAAAAGATGTTGAACAAGGAAGGAGAAGCATATAACCCATCGGGTTCATAAAATGTAAGTTTCTCTGTCGAAGAAAGATAATCGCCCCAGACGGGCCTTGTAACCACCGCATCTGAAACTTCAGGGAATTCATTCCTGAAATTTTCAGCAATGGGAAAGCACGTCTGATTCCAGAACTGGTCGCCATCACTCATATGGGCAATCTCCTCCACCCTGTAGATCCTGTCCAGGTTGTGGTGAAACTTATCAAAACTGTATTCATACTGGACAAGTAAAGCAATAAGGATGAAGGTAGTTAAACCGATCGATAACCCGGCAATATTAAATGTAGCATATATTTTCTGACGGCTTAGGTTTCTGAAAAATATAGTAATAAAGTGATGTAACATGTCGCGGAATGGTTTTTCTTAATATAACCATTTACAAGCGCGGTGCCAAAAAATAAAATACTGATTATCAGAATATTACAACAAAAGTTTTTTCACATTTGTCGGATTTACCAACATTAGTGTCCTGAATTCTGACAGTAGACTCAGGATCATTAGCATCGTTCATTTTAATTCATTTTATTTCATCTAAGTGAATAAGATATAATTGTTAAATACAATATAATTAGTAAATTGACAGGTTGCAAAAACCTGAAATCTATGAAACATAAGAATCTTAAGTCCTCTATTCTCTTATTCCTGTACTTACTGCTGGTCATTTCCTGTGATAATAAGACCCCCTATAATGAAATTGATGATATCGCTTTAGCTGATGAAAACCGCACTGAAGACTGGCTTGCTTATGGGCGTACCCACAATGAAAGGCGGTTCAGCCCACTCATTGATATTAATGTGGATAATGTCGGGGGACTTAAAGTGGACTGGTATTTGGATCTGCCTAAGGATATTGGCCTGGTATCCACCCCCCTGGTTGTCGATGGCATTATGTATTTTACCGGGACTATGAATATTGTCAGGGCAGTAAATGCGGTTAATGGAGAGATGATATGGGAATATGATCCTAAGGTAGGGGAAACGATCGGAAACACCCGGCAGGTAGGTTGGAAACATAACCGGGGACTGTCTTTTTACAAAGGAAAGATCTTTGCTGCCACATGGGATGGGAGGCTTATCGCCCTTGATGCAAAAACGGGTGGAGTGATCTGGGTTACACAAACATTTGACCGGAACAGATCCTTGTATATTACCGGTGCCCCAAAAGCATTTAAAGGCAAGGTCATCATTGGAAACGGAGGGACTGAAAACGGACCGGCCAGGGGATTTGTAACGGCTTATGATGCTGAAACGGGTGAAGAAGCCTGGAAATTCTATATTGTCCCGGGCAATCCGGCTGAAGGATTTGAGAATAAGGCCATGGAAATGGCAGCTGAAACATGGACCGGAGAATGGTGGAAACATGGTGGTGGCGGTAATGTCTGGCATGGGTTTACTTATGATGCAGAACTCGATGTTTTGTACATGGGAACCGGGAACGGATCTCCATGGAACCGCAAGATAAGAAGTCCTGAGGGTGGTGATAACCTCTTCCTATGTTCTATTGTTGCACTTGATCCGGATACCGGGGAATATCTTTGGCATTATCAAACCACCCCGGGGGAAAGCTGGGATTTCAATTCAAATATGGACATCGTACTGGCAGATCTGAACATCAATGGGAAGATCATAAAGGCATTAATGCATGCACCAAAAAACGGGTTTTTCTATGTGATCAACAGGGAAACAGGAAAACTGATCTCAGCAGAGCCTTTTGTGGAAACAAGTTGGGCAACACATATAGATATGGTAACCGGTAAACCTGCGGAAACCGAAAATGCCAGGTATGTAAACGGGCCGGTGGATATTACCCCCAGTCCGTGGGGTGGTCACAGCTGGCAGTCCATGTCCTATAATCCACAGACCGGATTTGTTTATCTACCTGCATTGCATTCAGCTGCTGCATTCAGCGATGAGGGCATCGATCTGGCAGCTTTTCAGTCCGTGGACTTTGGGGGAGGAATTGGGGTTAATGTGAGTCCTTCCGGCAATCTACCCAGGGGGTATCCGGCTTCATTAATAGCCTGGGACCCTGTTCAACAGAAACCTGCCTGGTCTCTGCCCCAGGAAGTCTTTTGGAATGCCGGCACATTGACGACAGGTGGAAACCTCGTATTTCAGGGCAGGTCTGATGGTAAGTTTCTAGCCTATAACGCACAAACTGGTGAAACGGTCTGGTCTTTTGATGCCGGGCTCGGAATTTCTGCCCCACCCATCACGTACAAGATCGATGGCAAACAATATATCTCCCTGCTGGTAGGCTTCGGTGGTGGCTTTGCCCGGGGTGGAATCGAGGCCCATGCCTTAGGATGGTCGTACAGGATGCATATGCGACGACTTATCACTTTTTCTTTAGATGGTACCGCTGATATGCCGGATCAAACCCCTCCATTCTATCCCCGGCCCATCGTCAATCCTAATTTTGAGATCGATGAAACATTGGCTGCGGCTGGTCAGCAATTGTACTGGGGCTGCTTCAACTGTCACGGTGGTGGCATGTTTGGTGGAGGAATGGCACCGGACCTGAGGGCATCCGCTGTAGCATTGGATAAAACGGCCTTTGCATCCGTAGTACGTGATGGCTCTAAGATCAATATGGGCATGCCCTCCTACCCTGATATTTCTGATGAGGAACTGGAAGCTTTACAACATTTTATCCGGTTGAGGGCGAAGGAGACCCTCCCGGTATATGAAAAGCTCATGGCAGAAGCTGGTATCGAAAACGAGGCCGTCAATGAAGAGATGGGGCATTGACTTTTGTTATTGTCAAAGTTCTTGTAATTTAAAGGTTTCGCTAACAATCAAAACTTTTATTAATGAGTATAAAAAAGAACCGAAAATGGTGCCTGGCTTCTAGGCCTGTTGGTCTGACTAAAGAATCGGATTTTGAATGGAAAGAAGTTGAACTTGAAGAGATCAAGGATGGCCAATTACTCGTAAGGGTAATTTATTTATCAATTGATCCTACAAACCGTGGATGGATCAAAGCTGAATCTTACCTGCCTGCAGTACAGATCGGGGAGGTAATGAGGGGTATTGCCATCGGGATTGTAGAAGAATCGCGGCATCCGGATTTTGCTGTGAATGACATGGTCCAGGGAATGCTGGGTTGGCAGGAATATTTAATTTCCGATGGATCAGGTTTGACCGTTCTGCCCAAAGGATTACCCGTTCCGATAACAGCTCATTTTGGATTATTCGGTCATATAGGCCTATCGGCATATTTTGGGCTTTTGGACATAGGAAAACCTAAGTCTGGTGAAACACTGGTTGTTTCTGCCGCAGCTGGCGCTGTTGGCTCATTGGTTGGCCAGATTGGGAAGATCATAGGTTGCCGGGTGGTGGGTATTGCCGGTACTGATGAAAAATGCGAGTGGCTAACCGGTGAACTTGGTTTTGATGCTGCCATCAATTACAAAAAAGAATCTGTATTCAGAAGACTTAAAGAATATTGTCCGGATGGTATCGATGTGTATTTTGACAATGTTGGTGGGAATATTCTTGATACAGTGCTTGCCTTGATAAATATTCGTGCGCGAATTGTTACTTGTGGTTTAATATCTCAGTATAATGCCGAAAAGCCCGTCCCTGGCCCATATAATTATGGCAATATCCTGGTCAAGCGCGCCAGGGTTGAAGGTTTTATCGTACTGGATTATTTCGACAGGGCTGATGAAGCAATTACAAAGCTCGCCGAATGGTTTGCTGAAGGAAAGATCAACTACAGGGTTGATATTATAGAAGGATTAAAAAATGCACCGGCAACCATGAACAGGTTGTTCGATGGTTCACATTCAGGGAAACTGATCATCCAGGTTTCAGAAGAACCTAAAGTCAATTGACTTTCAGGGATGTTGTAAAACATAAATTTATGCAAGCAATATCCCCTTTCATATCAAATCTTTCATAATTTAGATGACAAAATAATATTCCCACAGGAAATAAAATTTTTAAATAAAAATGATAAGGCGAGAATTCATTAAAAATAGCGCATTGGCAGGATTAGCATTTTCACAACCGGCCGGGAGTTTCATTATCCCTTCACAAACCAAAAAATACAGAACAGTCATCATAGGTGCAGGCTGGTGGGGGAATAATATCCTTGGGGAAGCCATGGCTTCAGGGGCCTGTGATATAGTAGGTGTCTGTGATGTGGATCAAAACCTGGTTGACGAAACAGTTGAAAGGGTAGAAAAATTGATGGGAAACCGTCCTAAGAAATATACGGATTATCGTGAGCTGCTCCATGACCTTAAGCCTGATATCGCCATCATTGCAACACCAGAGCACTGGCATGCCCTTCAGACTATAGAAGCCTTAAAAACAGGATGTCACGTCTATGTGGAAAAACCAATAGCCCATACCATCAATGAAGGCAAAGCCATTGTTGCCGCACAAAAGAAATATGGAAAGGTGATCCAGGTGGGATTGCACAGGCGCACATCACCCCACATTATCAAAGGACAGCAAATGTTGAGAAATGGAGAAGTGGGAGATGTTAAAATGATCAAAGCCTGTGTATACAGCCGTACAACGGAAACCATGGTGAAGCCCACTGATAATCCACCCGAATACCTGGATTGGGACCTTTACCTGGGACCGGCTGCCTACCAAGCCTACGAACCTTCAGTTCATCCCCGGGGATTTAGGAAATACCTGAATATGACCAATGGTACCATAGGTGACTGGGGAGTACATTGGATGGACCAGATCCTGTGGTGGTCAGAAGAACAATATCCCAAAAAGATCTATTCGACCGGGGGCATGGTAAATCCCGGATGTGGCTATGATGCCCCGGACTACCAGAGCGCCACTTTTGATTTTGATAATTTTATCGTGGAATGGGAACACAGAAGGCTGGGCGGATCAGGATCTGAAAAGTCCCCGGTAGGCACTTATTTTTATGGCACGAAGGGTGTAATGTTCCTGGGTTTTTATGACGGAGCTACATTTTATCCTAACGACAGGGACAAAGAACCAGTCCATATTGAACATGGTATGCATGATCCTGACGGACAGAACATAAAAGAGTTATGGCAGGATTTTCTGGAAGCTATAGAAGGGAAAAAACAGCCTGTGGCCGGGATTGAATCATCTCACCGGGCGACTACCATGAGCCTTCTGGCGATGATATCCTATAAGACCGGTCGTCAGATCCTGTGGGATGGCGAGGCCGAAATGATCCTGGATGACCCGGAAGCACTTTCATTGATGCAAAGGGAGTACCGGGAGCCATGGGAATACCCCGAGATCAATTCCTGAATTATTGATAAACTAAATATCATGAAATCAAGATACAGGTCGATCTACAATAAATGGCTATTCCCGATGATAATCTGGATGGTTATATATTATATGTACTTCATTTCCGTCTGGGGGATGATGGATTTTATGAGGGAGGGACTTATGAAGGAATATCTCGGATCCTGGTATATTCATCTGGAATTATCTATGGGCGCGGTTCTCTTTGGTTTTTCATTTTCACTTATTGATATAATTACAGATAAAACGGCCATCCGCAGGAAATCATTCGGCGTGGTTATACTGTTTAAATCCTTACTGTACCTGGTCATGGCTGCAATAGTCATGTTCCTGGTCTTTGGCATGTTCTTTCTGTTCCGTATTGGACCACTTGAAGATCCGGAAAACGCGATCATCATCATCACACCGCATTTCATGATTTCCTGGTTGGTATATTTCTTATTTACGGTATTGTTAATGAATTTTATAGTTCAGATCAACCGGAAACTTGGGCCCGGAAATTTGAAAAACCTGGTCCTGGGGAAATACCACCGGCCAAAGGATGAACACCGGATCTTCCTGTTTCTTGATCTTAAAGGATCAACCACGATCGCGGAAAATCTCGGACATAATACCTACAGCAAACTCCTGAGAAGCTGTTATCATGATCTGACAGATATTGTAATGCGCTACAATGCCGATATATATCAGTATGTTGGGGATGAAGTGGTTTTAAGCTGGAAGATCAAAGATAAAGATCAAACCTTAAGATCCGTAGGTATGTATTTTGCCTATAAGACACGGCTTGAGAACCGAAAGGATTATTATATAAAGAGGTATAATACTGCTCCTGAGTTCAAAGGTGGAATGGATATGGGTATTGTAACCGTCGCTGAGATCGGGGACATAAAACGGGAAATCGCCTATCATGGAGATGTGCTGAATACCGCGGCGAGGATTCAGGAACAGTGTAAGGTTTTGAACAAGGACCTGCTGGTTTCCGAA